>NZ_JBHVQX010000002.1:100083-283023 GCF_042886395.1 Streptomyces sp. NPDC058008
CCGCTGGCGCGGCAGCGCCGTGGGCCCAGCCACGTGCCCGAAACGCGGCGCGGGGGCGGGCGGGGGGGGGCGGCCCCCCCGGGGGGGGGGGCCGGGGTGCGGCCCGGCCCCCCCCGCACGGCCGTGAGAGCTGCCGCGAAGGCCTGACCCGCACGTCGGGTCCCTGCCCGCCACGGCAGAACCGGAGCGCGGGTAGGCACTCCCGGCCCGGGGCGGGGGCGACACGGATACGCCGGTCCTGGGCACGGACGGGGGATGCGCCGGTCCTGGGCACGGACGGACGAAGGATGCGCCGGTCCTGGGCACGGGCGCCACGGACATGCCGGTCCTGGGGAGGGCGCGGCCCCGGCTGAGGTCGCCGGACCTGTGGGGGCGAGCCGGACCGCGCAGCAGTCCGTGGGCCCTTCTTTGGGTCTCTGGGCCCACGCGCCCAGGGGGCCCGCGGCCTTACCGTCGGAGCGCAACCAGCGGCATTCCGAGGCGAGTTGAGGTCGGTCATGTCCACCGTGGGGGGTACTTCCGCTTTCGGCGGCGCCTGGCAGCCGCCCGCTGCCGGGCGCCATGAGATGCCGCAGCTGCTGAGCGTGGCGCGCATCCTCGTCCACGTGCTGTTCGCCGTCACGGTGTTCGGCGGGGCGGGCCTGCTGCTCGCGGCGTCCACCGCCGACGCGCTGGACGCCACGATGCTCGCGCTCGTCGCGTACGGGGCGGCGCCCGGAGTCACCGGCTGGGTGCTGGCGCGCAGGGTCCGTACGGGCGGGGTGTGGGTCCTGCGCGGACTGCTCGCCGTGCAGGTGTGGTTCCTGCTCGGCGGGATATCCAGCCTCCGGGACGGCTCGTTGCGGGGCCTCACACAGATGTTCCTGCCGCTGCTGATCCTCGTCTTCCTCAGCCGGGCGTCCAGCAGGGCGTGGTTCCGGCTGGACGCGTCCGAGCGGGAGGGGGACGGGAACCGGTCGTTCTCCCTCGCCCGGATGATCACCTGGCGGCGCGACCGCGGCCAGTCGGCCATCGAGTACGTCGGCCTGGTCCTGATCGTCGCCGCGATCATCCTGGCGCTGCTCCTCAGCGGTGTCGGCGGACGCATGTCCAACGGCTTCCAGTCGGCGGTCTGCTCCGTCACGGGGACCGGGTGCCCCGCCACGGGTGACGGCAGCGGAACGGTCGAGGCGGGCGGAGACCCCGGGGCGGAGGGTCCCGGCCGCACCGGGGGAACGGGCGGCACCGAAGGCCCGGACGGAAGCGAAGGCCAGGACGGAAGCGACGGTACGGGCGATCCGGGCGGGCCTGGTGGCCCCGGTGGCCCCGGTGGCCCCGGCGGTACGGATGGCCCCGGCGGAACCGACAGCCCCGAAAGCCCCGAAAGCCCCGGATGGGATCCCACCGAGTCCGTACCGGCGGACTGGGAGGAGTCCGACGAGGAGAGGAACGACGCCGCCGAGGACGAGCCCGGCTGGGAGGACGACGAGAAGGCGGGCGGCGGGGGCGACGACGGCGAAGACTGCTTCTCGGGCTTCGGGGCCTTCTTCTCCTGCGCCGGTGACAAGGTCAAGCAGGTCGGTGAGGGCGTGGTCGTCGACGGCCTCTGGGGCGACGTCACCGGGATCTGGGACACGGTCACCGACCTCCCCGGCACCTGGGACGGCCTCAAGGACTACGGCCGTTCACTCGGTGACGCCTGGTCCGAGGGCACCAAGGACGCCGGTGACAAGTGGCGCAGGGGCGACTACTGGGACGCCCTGACCGACTGGGGCGGCTCCTCCGTCGACACCGGACTCACCGTGCTCGACGACATGTTCGTCGGCGACGACGTCAAGGACCAGTGGAACAACGGTCAGAAGACCCGGGCCGGCTCCAACGTCGTCTGGAACATCGGCTCCCTCTTCATCCCCGGCTACGGAGAGGCGAAGGTCGCCGAGAAGCTCGGCAAACTGGGCAAGTTCGGCAAGCTGGGCAAGCTCGGTGAGGCCGCCCAGAAGGCGGGCAAGGCGGCGGAGCGGGCACGCAAGGCCGCCGGCAAGGGCGACGTCGACGGGGCGAGGAAGGCGGCCGAGGAGGCCCAGCGGCACGCCGACGACGCCGCCGGGAAGCTGGCGGAGAAGGGATGCCTGATCGGCGCCGGGCCGCTCGGCCCCCGGCCGGCCGGCGGTGGCGGGCCGCGTCAGCCCTCGTACGCCGGTGGAGTGAACGCGGCGGGCCCCACCGCTGTGGTGTACCGCGTGCAGGGGACACCCGTCACGCTCACCGCGGGGAAGAAGTGCGACGGCGTCTCGAAGGACGAGATCGACGCGGCGGAGCAGGCGCAGAAGGACGCGGACGCGGCCAGGGCGGCGGCGAAGGAGGCCAGCCGCAAGAGCGTCGCCACATGGGAGAAGCCCTCCTGGCAGGGGGACCTGAAGAACCCGCGCAAGGGCTCCAAGGACCTGGGGGACGGCACCTGGAAGGCGAAGAAGTCCGTTGCCTACTGGCCGGGCATGGAGCGCTGGATGCGCTACCAGGAGCAGGTCTCCGGGGTGAAGCGCGGCAAGGAGTACGCCGTCAAGGATCCGCGCACCGGACGTGACGTCGACTTCGACGGGTGGGACTCGGCGTCGCAGACGTACAAGGAGGCCAAGTTCGGGTACGGCAAGAAGGTACGCCCCGACGGGACCCTCGAACCCGCCCAGGCGGCGAAGTTCGTGGAGCAGGCACAACGGCAGGTGCGTGCGGCCGGGGGCAAGCCCGTCGAATGGAACTTCTCCAACCAGAAGGTCGCCGACGCGGCGCAGAAAGCCTTCGACGACGCCGATGTGGATGTGATCGTGAAGCACACTGCGGTGGAGAAGTAGCGTCAGCCGAACGAAGCGGAACGACAGGGGCGGAGAGTCACGGATGTCCGGCGAACTGGTAGTGAAGGTGTCCTGGGGGCCCCGGCCCGAGTCGCCCGCGGAACTGGCGGAACGCTGGCTGGCGACGCTCGGCGCACTGACGGCACTGTCGTCCGGTGCGCCCGCCGCGCCGTCTGCCGGGACGGCCGCCCCGGAGCCCGCCGGTGCGCCCGTCAGCTGGCGCTGGGACCGCGAGGGTGAGGCCGGCGGGCCCGTCCCCTCCGGCGTGCGGGAGTTCGCCGACGTGGTCGAGGCCGGAGGCCCCGAGGAGGACGCCGACATCGTCGGCTGGTCCGCCGCCGTCACCGGCACCTGGCCGGACGGCGGATACGCGTACCTGCGCGCCAAGGGCGGCGGCAGCGACGAGCACACCCCGTTCACGGCGACGCTCCAGCTCTTCCCGGCCCCGGGCGCGGCGGCCGGTTCGCCCGCGCCGCTCGCCGACCGCCTCCCCGAGGCGCTCGTCGTCCTCGCCGAGAGCTGGGACGCCGACACCGGGCTGACGTACGACCGGGAGCTGTTCAGCACCGTCAAGGCGGCCTTCGGCCTGCGCAACAGCCGGCCGCGCTGCGGCTGGGCGACCTACCTCTCCGTGAACCGTGCCGCCCTCGTGCCCGACGCCCTCCCCGGCCGGCGCCACGCCACGAAGGGCGGCGGCCTCGTGCTGGAGGCGGGGCACTCCACGGAAGCGGTCATGACCGCGCAGCGGGCGCTGGCCGACGCCGGGGCGCTGGAACGCGTGCCCGTGTCGGAGGCCAGGCCCGCGTGGTGAGCGACGCGCTCGCGTTCCAGGCGCGGGTCCGCGACGACGTCGCGGCGATCGAGGCGCTGCGCTCCGGCCCGCTCACCCCGCCGTGGCCGGGCTGCGCGGACCCCGCCCGGTCGGCGTCCGGCGACGGCTTCGCCGTGGTCGCCCTGAGGGTCGGGCGGGACCTCCACCACGCCGGCGGGCCCGCCGGCGCCGAAGCCCGTACGGATACGGGCCCCGGCGACGACAGCCGGAGCACCGAGGCCGCGTACGACGCCTTCGAGACCGAGCGCTGGGGCGTGGTGCTCGCCCTGGACGAGCGCTGGGGCCCCCACGGCACGCTCGCCACCTACGGACACGCCGAACGGCATGCCGCGGGCGAGGAGGTGCCGCCGCTCCTCGGGGCGCTCTTCGACCTCGGGTACTTCGACGACGAACTACAGGTCTGGGAGACGGGCGGACGGCGCGTCGCGGTGGGCACCGGGCAGGCCGACCGTGAGGAACCGGTCGTGCTCTACGCCGCGGTGGCCCTGTCACCACAGCGGTGGTGACCGTCAGCGACGCTTGTAGCGGGCCTACTTGACCGTGACCGACCCGACGAACGCGTCGAGGTCCGCGGGAGCCAGCGCGCCCTTCACCGCGTTGATCCGGACGGCGAACGGCACGTCCTTCGAGTCGACACCGGCCACCACGACGCCCGTCATCCGCGTCCCCTTCGCCGGGGTCGCCCCTTCGCCCGTCGAGGTGAACTCGTAGTCGATCCTGCGCGCTTCCCGGGCGCTCTCCTCGCCCGCGAGGCGCACGTCCCGGGTGTCCGTGCGGGTCGCTCCGAGACCGATCCCGGCGCCGGCCGCCGCGGCGGCCTGACCGGCGTCCCGCACCCCCGTGGCGAAGTCGAGCTGCACCGAGACCATGCCGGTGCGCACCCCCTCCTCCTCCTTGAGCGCGACCGCCGCGTTGGCCCGGTCGCGCTCGGCGGCGGGCTGGGGGGCGTACCCCTGGTGCTCGGGGTAGCCGACCGACACGCTCTTCGTGTCGAGCGTGCCCCAGCCGTCCGGGACCGCCCCGGTGCCGGACCCGCCGCAGCCGGTGAGCAGGGCCAGGCCGAGGACGGCGGAAGCCGCCGTGGCGAGCGCCTGGAACTTCGTCGATGTCATCCGCTTCCTCCGTGGAGCGCCTCTTCGCGGTGCCTGTTCACTGTGCGCAGTAGCTGTACGGGAGATACGAGCGGCTGTCACCCTGCGGAGCCCCGAGGAACCGCGCGTCGGTCAGCGTCTCCTCCTTGTGGGAGTCGGAGAGGGAGAAACCGAGGCTCATCCCGAGCGAGATCTCGAAGCCGAAGCTCTGGGCGTCCGTCTCGCCGTCGTACCGCATCGTGCTGGACAGGCCGTCCTGGAACATCAGCTGCTCGAAGGGGTCGCTGCCCGTGGGCCGCTGCTCCAGGGAATGATCGCCGAACAGGTAGGCGAACGGGGCGGTGTCGTCGCCCGATCCGTCCAGCCACCGCTCGGCGACCGCGCGCCCGGCCTCCGTGGCCCGGTCGGTCTCCTTGCCGAAGACGATCGAGTTCGTCCGGATCTCGATGCCGGTGCCTCCGGAGGAGTCGGCGGCGTTGCCCTTGCCCCCGCGCTTGTCCTGGTCCTTCTCGCCGTTGTCGCCGCCGACCTCGACCTTGCCGGAGACCGGACCCGACTCGACCGTCCGCGTCATGTTGATCTGGACGATCTTCCCCGTCCTCTGGTCGCGGGTGACGGTGATGGCCCCGGTGCGGTTGTGCTTCCCGCTCACACCGCCGCTCACCGGTCCCGCGCTGCCGCCCAGCTTCCCCTCGAACTCGAGCCTGGCGGTGTACGTGTACGACTCGTTGCCGCTCACGTCGTCCTTGGTGACGGTGACCTCGGGCGAGAACGTGGCCTTGCCGCCCAGCTTGGCGCCGAGCCCCGCGTCGTCACCGGCCTTGACCGAAAGGCCGCCGTCCGCGTACGCGTTGAGACCGATCGTCGAGTAGGAGATCTTCCTGTCGCCGATCTTCTTCTCGATGTCCTCCTTCTTGTCGGCCCACTTCATGCCGGAGTACCAGCCGCCGCCGTAGCCGCCGCTGTGCTTCATCGAGGTCTCCCACATCTTCATCTCCTCGATGTCGTCCCGCATCTTCCTGGCCTCCTCCTCGCTCCGGAAGACCCAGGTGTCACCGTTGGTGATCTTGATGCCGCCGCCGATGTCCACCTCGGCCCTGCCCAGGCTGCCGAGCTTGACGCCGGGGGTCCCGGCGGTCGCGCCGGCCGAGGCCGCGTCGGTGAACGTCATGTAGACGAGCCTGTCGTCCTCGTCGACCTCACCGTCCCCGTTCACATCGGTGCGGGCCCGGGCGACCTTCTGCTGGAAGCCGTACTCCTCGCCCCATTCGAACCAGCCGATCCTGACCTTCCCGCCCGCGGTGTCCGAGACGCTGGAGACCTGACACGTCGTCGGCTCGTAGTCCGCGTCGGTCTTCGGCTGCGCGGTCCCCTCCCCACCCGTGGTGCAGCCGCCGCCGTCCCCGGTGACGGCGATGACGGCGCACCGGAAGCGGTCGCCGATCCGGCCTCCGACCCCGGTCAGGGTGAGGGCGCCGACCAGGGCGGCGGCCAGGACGACGACACCGACGTACTCGGTGGCCGTGGCTCCGCCGTCGCGCCAGTCGTAGGCACCCCGGTAGGCCGGCGAGTCCGCCGGGTCCGCGCCCCGCTCCTCCAGCAGCCGGTCCAGGCCGAGCCCCACGGCCGCGCCCGTGACCATCGCGACCACGGGCATCAACAGCCCCTCGGCGTCCACCACGTCCCAGGTGATCGCGTAGCCGAGGACGAGCCCGGCCACCGGGACCCCGAGGGTGCCGAGGACGTACAGGACGCGCGAGTCGCGCTGCCGCTCGGGAAGGGCGCGGGCCGCCGCCAGGACCGTCAGTACGGTCACGAGGACGGCGGGCAGGTGCAGCAGCGCCAGTCGCCAGCCGAACAGTTCGAGCCGGTCGTCCGTGGCGAGCGTCCCGACGAGCGCACGCGCCGCCAGGAAACCGGCGACGACGTAGACGAGGGCTCCGGCCGCCCAGCCGCGGCTCAGGGGGAAGAACCAGCCGCCCGGCCTACCGGTGCCCGGCGGTATGTGGCCCGGGACCCCGCCTCCCCAGTCGCTGCCACCGCTCACGGTTCACCCTCTCGCCGGCACCTGTCCTCTGGCCTCTCGGGGGTGAATGTACGGCCGGGAACCGCGCGTGACCTGGGCCCCAGGCCCCAAAGAAGGGCCCAACCCGGGCCCCCGGGAGCCGCTGTGGGCCCACGGCCCGGACCGGCCGGCGGGCCGCCCGGGGTGCCCCTGACGCACGGAACCGGGAACGGCCGGGGACGGGACGCGGTCACCGACGTGGCGCGGACTCCGTACCGTCGGCGGGCGCGGTGGCGGAGGGACCTGCCGTGCGGCGCGGGCGCGCGTTGAGGACGACATGCGTCGCGACGCCGAACACCAGGCCCCAGAAGGCCGAGCCGATGCCGAACAGGGTGACCCCGGAAGCCGTGGCCAGAAACGTCACGAGGGCGGCCTCCCTGTCCTTCTCCTCCCGTACCGCGCCCGTCAGTCCACCGGACAGCGCGCCGAGGAGGGCCACCCCGGCGATGGCGGCGACCAGTTCCTTCGGCAGGCCCGCGAAGAACGCCACGAGGGTCGAGCCGAACGCGCCGACCACCAGGTACACGGCCCCGCAGGCGACCCCGGCGACGTAACGGCGCCGGGGGTCGCGGTGCGCTTCGGGCCCGGTGCAGATCGCGGCGGTGATGGCGGCCAGGTTCACCGCGTGGGAGCCGAAGGGGGCGAGCACCGCCGAGACCAGGCCCGTGGAGCCGACCAGGAGACGGTCGTCGGGGCGGTACCCGGACGCCGAGAGCACGCCGACCCCGGGGGCGTTCTGCGAGGCCAGCGTCGCCAGGGTCAGCGGGACCGCGATCCCGACGAGCGCCGCCACGGAGAAGGCGGGCGCGGTGAACACCGGCTGCACCAGGCCCACATGGTCCAGCCGGACGTGCAGCTTCGCGCTCGCGGCGCTGCACACCACCCCGGCGGCCAGCGCCAGGAGCACGGCGTACCGGGGGAGCCACCGCCTGCCCAGCAGGTAGGCCAGCAGCACGGAACCGGCGATGACGGGCGTGTGCTCCAGCGAGGTGAACACGTCCGCGCCGAACGAGAAGAGGATGCCCGCGAGCATGGCGGAGACCACCGCGCCGGGCACGAGCCGCATCAGCCGCCCGAAGACCCCGGTCACCCCGATCAGCGCGATCACGACACCGGACACCACGAAGGCGCCGATCACCTCGCCGTACGCGTACGAACCGATGCTGGTGACCAGGAGCGCGGCACCGGGGGTGGACCACGCGGTGATGACCGGCATGCGGGTACGCAGACTGAGGGCGATGCAGGTCAGCCCGCTGCCGATCGAGATGGCCCAGATCCACGACCCGGTCTGCCCCGCGTCCAGCCGACCGGCGCGGGCGGCGGAGAGCACGATGACCAGCGGGCCGGAGTAGGAGACGACCACCGCGACGACGCCCGCGAGCACCGCGGAGAGCGAGAGGTCGCGCACCAGCCGTGGCCGGGGCGCCCGCGCCCCGGAGGGCGGCTGTTCCGTACGCCCCTCCGCCGTAGGTACCGATGATCCGGCCGTCATCCTCCGCCGCCCTTCCTCCGCACGGTCCGGGCCCCGCCGCGCGAGCGGCGCCCGCCGTACGGGTCGTACGGACGTCCGAAACCCTCGCACGGTGTGCCGGGCACGCTCCGGCGGGTCCGCAACGCGAGACGGCCGGGCCCGTGCCCGTGGCCCTCGTGCCGCCCCGCCGGTCCTGGGCGCGGACGGCCCGGAGAGGCCCGGCCCGGAGGCCGCCCCGGCGGCGGGCCCATAATCAGCCGCATGCCCGATCAGCAGACGCGCCCCCGCCCGGTGGCGCCCGAAACCCGCAGCACCCGGCACCGCGCCACGGCCCTGCTCACCGCCGCCGCCCCCGCTCTGGGCGCCTACGCGGCGGTCAGAGCCGTCGGACTCCTCGTCCTCCAGGTGTGGGCGTCGGCGGCCGGGAAGGACGCCGCGCACCTGCTGGGCGGCCGCTGGGACTCCGTCTGGTACCAGCGGATCGCCGCACACGGCTACGGCTACACCGTCACCCTCCCCGACGGCTCCGTCCACCCCGACCTGGCCTTCTTCCCGCTCCTGCCCGCCCTGGAGCGCGGCTTCGCCGCGGTCACCCCGCTCACCCTGCGGGACGCCGGGACGGCCATCGCCTGGCTGGCCGGGCTCGTCGCGGCCTGGGGCATCCACTCCGTGGGCGCCCGGCTGTACGGGCGGCGGGCCGGAGTGCTGCTGGCCGCGCTGTGGGGCGCGTACCCCACGGCGTTCGTGCAGTCGATGGCGTACACCGAGACCCTGTTCACCGCGCTCGCCGCCTGGTCGCTGTACGCCGTGCTCCGGGACCGCTGGATCCTCGCGGGCGCGCTCTGCGTCCTCGCCGGTCTGACCAGGCCGTCGGCCGCCGCCCTCATCGCCGCGCTCGCGCTCACCGCGGCCGCCGTCCTCGTACGGGAGTGGCGCGCGGGCGCCAGGGCGGATCTGGTGCGCCGCAACGCGCGGATGCTGCTGGGCGTCTGCCTCGCACCGCTGGGGTGGCTGGGGTACGTGGTGTTCGTCGCCGTGCGCGAGGGCGCCCCGTTCGCGTACTTCGACGTCCAGGCGCAGTGGGGCAACAGCATCGACGGGGGCCGGGCGCTGGCCGCCTTCATCGCCGGACTGCCCCTGCCGGCCGCACTCGGGCTCTGTGCCGCGCTGGGGCTGCTGGGGTGGCTGGTGTTCCTGTGCGTGAGGCAGCGGCAGCCGCTGCCCGTGCTCGTGTACGGCATCGCGGTCGTCGTCGTCTCGCTCATCGGCTCCGGCTACTTCGGCTCCCGGCCGCGCCTGATGATGCCCGCCTTCCCGCTGCTCCTGCCCCCGGCCGTCGCACTGGCACGGCTGCGCTCGGTGCTCGGCGCGGGCACGGTCGTCGCCGCGCTGGCGCTCGGGTCCGCCGCCTACGGGGCGTGGACGCTGCTGGGACCCGGACCGCCGTGACGTGGGCCCACGGGCCCACGGGCCGGGACGCGGCCCGTCCGCCTGAGCACTGATCCGGTGCGGCGGGCGACGGCACGCACCGCCGCCGGGGACACGGGCGCGCCCGCCGGCCGGCCTCCGCGGAGCGGCCCGAGGGCCCGGCCGCCCCGTCACCGCACGGGCGGCGAAACCTCCGTGACCGGCACGGAGACCCGCACCCGCGTCCCGGGGCGCAGCCCCCACCCGTCCATCGCCCCGGCCTCCGACTCCACCACGTGGCGGGCCCGGAGCCTGGGCAGACCGAGCCGTCCGGGCCTCATCGTGCGGACCGCCAGGACGTTGAACCGCCGGTCCAGGTAGGCCACATCGATGGGGAACCGCATCCGGAAGGTGTGCACGCTCCCGCACGGGGTGATCAGCAGCGCGCCCTCGACACCGTCCGCACCGAGCAGCCCCCGCGCCCGCGCCCGGTAGGAGGCGGCGATGCGCAGCGGCACCTCCCGCACCTCGGAGTCCGCCCCGACCGTCAGAGTCCCGCTGCCGTTACGCCATTTCCCCATGGCAAGCGACCGTAGCCCTCCCGGCGCCCCCATGGGTCCGGAACGGCCCGCAGTGGGCCCCCGGGCCCAAGACCCGGCCGTACGGGGCGGATTAGGGTCGCCTTCGTGGACGCCACACTGATTGCGGCCGCCGCGCTCTGGGGCGCCGCCGCCGGACTGCTGATCCCGCGCGCCGCGTACCGCTTCTCCGTCGAGCCCGGGGAGCCGTGGCGCGGCGGCTGCCCGGCCGGGCACGCGCTCACGGGGCCCGCCCGGGGCTGGATCGGCCCGGTCAGGTGCGCGGCGTGCGCCGTGGCCGTCCGCTCGCCCGGCGCAGGCGCGGCCCAGGAGGGTCCGGCGCCGGCCGGGCGGCACCGCTACGCCCCCGCCGTCGTCTCCCCGGCGGCCACCGTGCTGGCCTGCGTGGCCCTGGCCGCCGCCACCGGCACCCGCCCCGAGGCCGTCGTCTGGGTGCTGCTGGCCCCGGTCGCCGTGCTCCTCGCGGTCATCGACCGCCGCGTCCACCGGCTCCCCGACGCGCTGACGCTGCCCCTCGCCGGTGCGGCCGTGGCGCTCCTGGGGGGTGCGGCCCTGCTGCCGGAGCACGCGGGGTCCTGGACCTCCGCCCTGCTCGGCGGGGCGGCGCTCGGCGGCTTCTACTTCCTGCTCTTCCTGATCAACCCGAACGGCATGGGCTTCGGCGACGTGAAGCTCGCCCTCGCGCTGGGCGTGGCGCTCGGCTGGTACGGGTGGGCGGTGCTCTTCGCCGGCGGCTTCGCCGGCTTCCTGCTCGGCGCCCTGTACGGCGTCGGGCTGATACTGCTGCGGCGCGCCGGGCGCAGGACGGGCATCCCGTTCGGACCGTTCATGATCGCGGGAGCCCTGACCGGCCTGCTGTTCGGCGCTCTCGCCGCATGAACCCCACCGGACGCCCCGCCGCGCGCCTGCCCGGACGTACGGATTATCCGGTCGCGCGGGGCCGTGGCGGGCTGACACGCTGCCCGTATGACCGATCCGTCCGTACCCCTCACCTCCTCCGACGCCCGCTTCGAGGCCCTGGTGGCCCGGGCCGGTGCCGTCTCCGTCGACGGCTGGGACTTCTCGTGGCTGGACGGGCGGGCCACCGAGCAGCGCCCCTCGTGGGGGTACGCGCGCGCCATGGCGGACCGGCTGGCGCGGGCCGGGGCCGCACTCGACATCCAGACCGGGGGAGGGGAGGTGCTGGCCTCCGCGCCCGTGCTGCCGCCGCTCACCGTGGCCACGGAGTCCTGGCCGCCGAACGCCGCCCGCGCCGCCGCCCTGCTCCGCCCGCGCGGAGCCTTCGTCGTCGCGGACTCCGACGAGCCGCCGCTGCCCTTCGCGGACCGGTCCTTCGACCTGGTCGTCAGCCGTCATCCGGTCACGACGTGGTGGGACGAGATCGCCCGGGTGCTGGCCCCCGGAGGCACGTACTTCTCCCAGCAGGTCGGCCCGGAGAGCGTCTTCGAGCTCGTCGAGCACTTCCTGGGTCCGCTGACCCGCGAACAGCGCGGTGCCCGCGACCCGGGGCGTGCGCGGCAGGACGCGGAGGCCGCCGGGCTGGAGGTGACGGACCTGCGCGCCGAACGGCTGCGCGTCGAGTTCCTCGACATCGGCGCCGTCGTCTACTTCCTGCGCAAGGTCATCTGGATGGTGCCGGGATTCACCGTCGACGGATACCTGCCCCAACTGCGCTCCCTCCACCGGAGGATCGAGCGGGACGGGCCGTTCGTCGCACACAGCGCCCGCTTCCTGGTCGAGGCGCGGAAACCGGACGGGATGCCAACGGGCCCACGCTGAAGCGGGCTTCACCGGCCGAGGAGGCAACGGCCCCGGCTGTCCCGCCGTCCTACCCATGAGTGGTGCGACCCTGGTGGTTGAGCGCACAACGAAGGAGCAGGTCATGTCGGTGGGAAGGGAAATGTCCGGCGGAGAGATCAGCCCGCCGGCCGGCCGGCCGCGCAAGGGGAAGGCCGACTGGCTCACGGGTGCGCGGATCACCGCCGTCCATGGCCTGTTCTACCGGCCCGAGGGGCGCGCGGGAGAGCCGGAGGCCGTCGAATTCGTCCTGGAGGACGGGCAGTCGGTCCTGCTGACCTGCGCGTCCGACCGGACCCTGAGCATCACCTCGGGAGCCTGGCCCGGCCTCCCCGACTGGTGTGTCCCCGCCGGCCAGTGGCAGTTCGAGCAGCTGAGCCGGCTGCCGCTCCCTCCGTACGGCGGGGCCTGGACGGTCACCGGCACGCAGGAGCGGCGGGACGAGTACGGAGAGGTGCGCGAGGCCGTGATCCGGTGCGAGAACGGCGACTTCTCCGTCACCGGCGGAGACACGGTCGCGATCCGCTTCCTCCCGCTGTGAACCCGCGGACCCGCTGAACCCGCTCCGGCGGGAGGAGTGTTGCGCCGACGGGTGTCCGGGAGGCGACGAACGTGCCTCCGGGTAGGGGAGTTGGGCCGCACAGCGCGCGCTCGGCCGCTGAACCCTGTGCGCACCACAGGCGTTGAGCCTCCGTACGCACGGAGGCGCAGGGCCCGCGCACGGTCACCGGGGTGCTGGACCATCGGCCGGGGCCGTTGAACCTGCCCACGTTCCGCAGCCGCCGAACCCGCCGGCGCCACGCCCTGCCGTACCCGCCGAGCCTCCGGCGCCGCGCCGCTCCCCGGGGTCAGGCGTGGGCCCCCACGGTCACCTTTCCCACCGTCAGCTCCGGTGCGCCCTCCAGCACCGCCCCCAACCGTTCCACCTGTTCCTCCAGCTCCCGCGTCCGCGCCGCGTCCAGCGGGGCGAGCGGTTCCACGGTCACGGCGATCCGCCTGCCGGAGCGGCGCTGGTGCCACACGCCCGCCACGGTGCCGTCCACCAGCAGCACCGGGAAGTTGCCCGCCTGGCCGCCCGCCAGGGCGCGCTCGTACGCCGCGCCGGGGAAGAGCCGCTCCCGCGGCCGGGAGGCGATCGTGAACGCGTCGAAATAGGGGAGCAGCCGCACACCCCGCGGCGGCTCCGACGGGAAGCGGGTATCGCCCGCCGCCACCCAGGCCGCTCCGCAGTCCTCCAGCGTCACCTCCTCGATCGCGCCCGCCCCCGCCAGGTCCGCGAAGAGCCGCCCGGCCCAGCCGCGCGGCGCCGCCAGCCACCGGGCGAAGTGGGCCGGCGTGGCGGGGCCGTACGCCCGCAGGTAGCGCTCCACGAGCGCGGCCGTCGCCTCCCGGGCGGCCATCGGGACGGTGCCGGGGTTGGTGTACGCCGCCTTCCGGCCCCGGTCCGGCGCGTAGGACAGGGCGCCCCGGTGGCCCGCGAGGTGCAGCACCTGGCGCCAGCGGGGCCACATCCCCTGGAACGCGGGCATCACCAGGTCGCCCGCCCAGGGGCCGGTCCTGGCGACCACCTCGTCCGAGAGCTCGTCGATCGTGAGCTCGGCGCCCGTCAGGGCCTCGGCCACCGCGGCCAGGACCCTCTCGACCTGGTCCGGCGTCATCCGGGCGTCCTTGCGGAACGGGCCGTCGCCCCTCGGTACGGCCGACAGCGCACCGGCCCACATCGGCAGCTGCGCGGCGGGCAGCAGATGCACGGTTCCGCGCGGGCCGAAGGTCTTGACGAGGGTCCGGCCGGTCCACAGCGCCGTACGCACATCTGTGCGCGTCGCCCCCGGCGTCCGGAGCCCCGCGGAGTACTCCGCGGCGGACAGCACCTGCGCGTGCGCCCCGAGCATCGCGGCGACGGCGCCGGTCACGTCAGGGGCGGTGCGGGCCGGGGTCGGCGCGCCATCGGAGAGAAACTGCCGGTCCAGGCGCCGGGCGTTCGCCCGGGACCAGCTCACGGTCGTGCCGCGCGCTCGTGTCGTCATGGGCCGGACGGTAGGCCCCCTACAGGACAGCGCCTGTCCTGCACGGCCCTCTTCCGGGCCCGCGCGGGACGGCGGAGATATGCCCGCTGCGCAGTCCAATGAATTCGGAGAGTAATTATTCGGTGGCGTGGCACCCAGCATCACTTACGAAGGGTTATGGTGGAAACCCCCCCTCGGGCCGGTCCGTAACCCCCCCCACGGACCGGCCCGTTTTTTTGTGCCCGGACGTGATTCCGGATGTGCGGCCCGCGTGAAGGACCGGTGCGGGCCCTGTGTCGGGCCCCCGGGAGGGACACGATCCGGCGTCCGGGAGGCCCCCGCGTCAGCCCCGGTTGGCCCAGATGTTGGTGCTCGCGGTGTCCACGGCGAAGGTGTCGATCTCCTTCAGCTCGTCCGCGGTCAGCGCCGGTGCGGCGAGCGCGGCCACGTTCTCCTCCAGCTGCTTCACGCTCGACGCGCCGATCAGGGCCGAGGTCATCCGGCTGTCGCGCAGGACCCAGTTCAGCGCGAGCTGGGCGAGGGACTGCCCCCGGGCCCGCGCGATGTCGTTCAGCCCCCGCAGCCGGCGCACCATCTCGTCGGACAGCAGATCCGGGTCCAGGGACTTGCCCTGGCTGGCCCGCGAACCCTCGGGGATGCCCGCCAGGTACTTGCCGGTGAGCAGCCCCTGGGCGAGCGGGGCGAAGGAGATGCAGCCCATCCCGGCGCTCTCCAGCGTGTCGAGCAGCCCGTCGGCCTCCACCCAGCGGTTGACCATCGAGTAGGACGGCTGGTGGATCAGGGCGGGCACGCCCATCTCCCCGAGGATCCGCGCCGCCTCTGCGGTCTGCTCCGCGTTGTAGGAGGACACGCCCGCGTACAGCGCCTTCCCCCGGGTGACGGCGGAGGCGAGGGCGCCCATCGTCTCCTCCAGCGGGGTGGCCGGGTCGAAACGGTGGGAGTAGAAGATGTCGACGTGGTCCAGGCCCGTCCGCCGCAGCGAGGCGTCGAGCGAGGACAGCAGGTACTTGCGGGAGCCCCACTCCCCGTACGGGCCGGGGTGCATCCGGTAGCCCGCCTTCGTGGAGACGATGATCTCGTCCCGGTAGGGGGCGAAGTCCTGCTGGAAGATCTTGCCGAAGTTCAGCTCCGCGGAGCCGGGCGGCGGGCCGTAGTTGTTGGCCAGGTCGAAGTGGGTCACCCCGAGATCGAAGGCGCGGCGCAGGATCGCCCGCTGGGAACCGAGGGCGCGGTCGTCGCCGAAGTTGTGCCAGAGGCCGAGCGAGACGGCGGGCAGCCTGAGCCCGCTGCGGCCCGTCCGGCGGTACTCCATGGTGTCGTAACGCGAAGCGTCGGCGAGGTAGGTAAGGGAATCAGTCACGTTTCACTCCTTATCACGGAGTTGTGACGCACCGGGTTGGGCCCCCGTGACCCGTCCGCAGTAATGTGGCGTCTTCGGGACATGCCGATCCGCGGCGCGGGAGCGCGGTGCGCGGACCGCACGGTGATCCCCCGGGGGTCGGCCCCGGACCCCCGGTGAGGGGGAGGGCGGGCTGCGGGCCCGTACGGAACCGAGAGGGTGAACTCAGTGAACTTGCGTGACCTGGTGTACAGGCTCTACGCACGCCGGGTGGGAGGCCGCCTGGATCACGATCAGGTACCCAAGCACATCGGAGTCATCCTCGACGGCAACCGGCGATGGGCGAAGGCGTCCGGCGGTTCGGCCGTGCAGGGGCACCAGGCCGGGGCGGACAAGATCTCGGAGCTGCTCGGCTGGTGCAGCGAGACCGACGTCGAGGTCGTCACCCTCTGGCTCCTGTCCACCGACAACTTCGACCGGCCGGAGGCGGAGCTCATCCCGCTGCTCGGCATCATCGAGAACACCGTGCGCCAGCTGGCGTCCGACGGGCGCTGGCGCGTCCACCACGTCGGCACGCTCGACCTCCTGCCCGCCAGGACCCAGATCGTCCTCAAGGAGGCGCAGGAGGCCACGGCGGACGTCGACGGGATAATCGTCAACGTGGCCGTCGGCTACGGCGGGCGCCAGGAGATCGCCGACGCGGTCCGCTCCCTCCTCCTGGAGCACTCCTCCCGGGGCACGACCTTCGAGGAGCTCGCCGAGGTCGTCTCCACGGACCTGATCTCCGAGCACCTCTACACCCGCGGACAGCCCGACCCGGACCTCGTGATCCGCACCAGCGGGGAGCAGCGGCTGTCGGGCTTCATGCTCTGGCAGAGCGCCCATTCGGAGTACTACTTCTGCGAGGTCTTCTGGCCCGCCTTCCGCAAGGTCGACTTCCTGCGGGCCCTGCGCGACTACGCCGCGCGCCACCGGCGTTACGGGGCCTGAGCGGCGCGGTCCGCCCGCCGGACGGCCGGGGGCCGGGAGCGGATGCCGGGGGGCCGGTCAGGCGGACCTTGTCGCAGGCCGGGGCATGGCTTCGCGCGTTCGAGGGAATACAGCTCTCAGGTCGACGTCCGGTCAGTAACCGGGCGGACGTCGCAGCCAAGTGAGCGGCACCCAGCCCGCTCGCCCGGGAGGCCCTTTGCACACGAAGGACCGCACACCGTGCGGCCGACGCGGAGGGCCGGTGTTCGGCCCGCGCACGGGGTCCGAACCCGGTCCGTCCTCTCCCTTCGGGAAGTTCCGCGACGTCCGTCGCACTCCCCGACCTCGTCCGAGGGGGTACGTCCTTCCGTGGTGACCAGCACTAAGCGCCGCATGCCCGACAGGCGCACCTACGTTCTCGACACCAGCGTCCTGCTGGCCGACCCCAAAGCCATGACCCGGTTCGACGAGCACGAGGTCGTTCTGCCGATCGTCGTGGTCACGGAGCTGGAGGCCAAAAGGCACCACCCCGAGCTCGGATACTTCGCCCGGCAGGCCCTGCGCCTCCTGGACGACTTCCGCGTCCGGTACGGCCGGCTGGACGCCCCGATCCCGCTCGGGGATCTGGGCGGGTCGCTCCGTGTCGAGCTCAACCATTCCGACCCCGGCGTCCTGCCCGCCGGCTACCGGTTGGGGGACAACGACTCACGGATCCTCGCGGTCGCGCGCAACCTCCAGGCCGAGGGGTACGACGTCACGGTCGTCTCCAAGGACCTGCCGCTCCGGATCAAGGCGTCCTCGGTCGGTCTGCTGGCGGAGGAGTACCGCGCCGAGCTGGCCGTCACGGACTCCGGCTGGACCGGCATGGCCGAACTCTCCCTGGCCGCGGAACAGGTCGACCTGCTGTTCGGCGAGGAGAGCCTGTACATCCCCGAGGCCTCCGAGTACCCGGTGCACACGGGCCTGGTCCTCCAGTCCGAGCGCGGCAAGGCGCTCGGCAGGGTCACGGCCGAGGGCAACGTACGCCTCGTACGCGGCGACCGGGAGGCCTTCGGGATCCACGGCCGCAGCGCCGAGCAGCGCATCGCGCTCGACCTGCTCCTCGACCCGGACGTCGGCATCGTGTCCATGGGCGGCCGGGCGGGCACCGGCAAGTCGGCCCTCGCGCTCTGCGCGGGCCTGGAGGCCGTGCTGGAGCGCAGACAGCACAAGAAGGTGATGGTCTTCCGGCCGCTGTACGCGGTCGGCGGGCAGGAGCTCGGCTATCTCCCCGGCAGCGAGGCCGAGAAGATGAGCCCCTGGGCGCAGGCCGTCTTCGACACGCTGTCGGCCGTCGCCGGCCGCGAGGTCATCGAGGAGGTGCTGGGACGCGGCATGCTCGAGGTCCTGCCGCTCACCCACATCAGGGGCCGCTCGCTCCACGACGCCTTCGTGATCGTGGACGAGGCGCAGTCCCTGGAACGGAACGTCCTGCTGACCGTTCTGTCCCGTATCGGGGCGAATTCCCGGGTGGTGCTCACGCACGACGTGGCGCAGCGGGACAACCTCAGGGTCGGCCGGTACGACGGAGTCGTCGCCGTGGTCGAGAAACTGAAGGGGCATCCGCTCTTCGCGCACATCACGCTCACCCGGTCCGAGCGCTCGCAGATCGCCGCGCTGGTGACCGAAATGCTGGAGGACGGGCACATCTGACCCTGAACGCACCATAGATGCCGCCCGGCGAGCCAAGGAGCTTAGCCGGGCGGCATCGTGCTGCGCCGTCATTTCCGCGAAAGTCCTGCGCCAAACGGGGTGTGAGCTTTCCCACGCAACACAGAATTGCAACACGCCGTGTCCTTCCGGCAGAGTCTTGCTTCCGTCAGGCCCCGCATACGGCACTTGGGCACCTCCGAAGGCGCCCCGCACCACACAACTCAACAATCGCCGTCCGTATGCCGCCCGCGAGCACCACGCGGCGCTCCCGAGAGGGAGTCGCCCACCGGGCCCGTGCCTCCCGTGACCCATGCAGTAGGGAGGCCAGTGTCAAGGGCACGATTGCGCCCGCGAGGTCACCTAAGCGGGCGATGCTGGAAGGACACCGTGTGAGCCGGATCTCGGTCCGGGGGTTCGCCGTGGCATCAGCCACCGCGGTCACCACCGTAGGCGCCGTCGTAGGCGTTGCGTCGGGCAGCACCCCCGCTGTCGACGACAACAACTTCGAGGCGGCCGCAGCCGACACCACGCTGCTCGCAGACATCCCCGCGGGCCAGCAGGCCCAGGTGCAGACCGCTTCGCTGACGCAGCAGGCCGACGCCCAGGCGTCCGCGGCCGACGCGGCGGCGAAGAAGTCCGCCGAGGAGACGGCCCGCATCCAGGCCGCCAAGGACGCCAAGTCGAAGAAGCAGGCGGCCGAGGACAAGCTGGAGGCGGAGCGCGAGGCCAAGGAGAAGAAGGAGGCCGAGCGCGCGAGCCGGTCCGCCGTCCGCGACGCCTCGTCCTTCTCGGCCCAGGGCTCCTACTCGGTGGCCGAAGTGCAGGCGATGGCCCGGCAGATGGTTCCCGCCGACCAGTTCCAGTGCTTCAGCAACATCGTGAACCACGAGTCGACCTGGAACTACCGCGCGAGCAACCCCTCCTCCGGGGCGTACGGCCTCGTGCAGGCGCTGCCCGGCTCCAAGATGTCGTCCGCCGGTGCCGACTGGCAGACCAACCCGGCCACCCAGATCAAGTGGGGCCTCAGCTACATGGACGGCCGTTACGGCAGCCCGTGCGGAGCCTGGTCGTTCTGGCAGGCCAACAACTGGTACTAGGAGCCCCGCGAGGTTCCGCGCTCAACTCCGAGATGCCCCGCACCGTCCTACGGTGCGGGGCATCTCGCGTGTACGGTCGTCCGGACAGCTCCGGGGGCGTGCGTGGAGCGTATGGGGGAAGGAAAAATTCCATGTCAAAACTTCCGGGGTGGCTCGGCCGGCTGGGCACCGAACTCACCGAGATCGGGGCGCGCCTGGAAGAACGCCGCGCCGAGGACGAGCGCCGCGACGAGGTGGACGCCGCGAGCGTCTCCTCGTCCACGCTCTCCACCGTCGCGGCCGAACAGGTGCCGCCCCCGCCCGCCTACGCCCCCACCGTCGCCGCCAGGCCCGATCCGGTCGCCGCGATCCCGTGGGGAATGCGCGTCGCGGCCGAGGCGGGCTGGCGGCTGCTGGTCCTGGCGGGCACGCTCTGGGTCCTCATGCGCGTCATCAGCGCCATCCAGCTGGTCGTCCTGGCCTTCGTCGCCGCCCTGCTGGTGACGGCGCTGCTCCAGCCGACCGTCGTACGCCTCAGGCGCCTCGGGCTGCCGCGCGGGCTCGCCACCGCGGTCACCGCCGTGCTCGGCTTCGTCATCATGGGCCTGGTCGGCTGGTTCGTGGTGTGGCAGGTCATGGACAACCTGGACACGCTGTCCGACCGGGTCCGTGACGGTATCGACGAGCTGAAGCGCTGGCTCCTGGACAGCCCGTTCCACGTCACCGAGTCGCAGATCAACGACATCGCGAAGAACCTCAGCGACACCATCGGCACCAACACCGAGGAGATCACCTCCGCCGGGCTCCAGGGCGTCACCGTGATGGTGGAGGTCCTCACCGGACTGCTGCTGGCGATGTTCTCGACCCTCTTCCTGCTGTACGACGGGAAGCGGATCTGGGAGTGGGTGCTCAAGCTCGTGCCGTCCCAGGCACGGCCGGGCGTCGCGGGCGCCGGGCCGCGCGCCTGGCGGACGCTGACCGCCTATGTGCGGGGCACGGTGATCGTGGCCCTGATCGACGCCATCTTCATCGGGCTGGGGATCTACTTCCTCGACGTGCCGATGGCGGTCCCGCTCGCCGTCTTCATCTTCCTCTTCGCCTTCATCCCGCTGGTCGGCGCCGTGGTCTCCGGGGCCCTCGCCGTGGTCGTCGCCCTGGTCACCCAGGGGGTGTTCACCGCGCTGATGGTGCTGATCGTGGTGCTCGCCGTGCAGCAGATCGAGGGCCACATCCTTCAGCCCTTCATCCTCGGCCGCGCCGTGCGCGTCCACCCGCTGGCCGTGGTGCTCTCGGTCGCCGCCGGCGGCATGATCGCCGGTATCGGCGGTGCGGTCGTCGCCGTGCCCCTGGTGGCGGTGACCAACACGGTCGTCGGCTACCTGCGTTCGTACGGACAGGACCCGGCCGTGCTCCAGGGGCCGGGGCCGCACGGCGCGACCGCGCTCTCCACCCTGCCTCCGGCGCAGCCGCCGGGACCCGCCGCCGCGGAGGAGCCGGGCGACGAGGCGGACCCCGGCCCGTCGGACGAGCGGAAGCGGTAGCACCGGGACACGGAAGAAGGGCCCCTCCGACGGTCGGTCGTCGACGGGGCCCTTCCGGTACCAAGGTACTGCGGGTTCACTGCTCGGCGAGCACGGCCTCGGATTCGAGGGTCACGCCGACCGCCTGGATCACCGAAGCGATCTTGACGGCTTCCTGGATGGTCTCACGGTCGACGCCGGCCTTGCGCAGCACCTGCTCGTGCGAGTCCAGGCACTGGCCGCAGCCGTTGATCGCGGAGACGGCGAGCGACCACAGCTCGAAGTCGACCTTCTCCACGCCCGGCTTGCCGATGACGTTCATCCGCAGGCCCGCACGGAGGTTGCCGTACTCGGGGTCCGACAGCAGGTGCCGGGTGCGGTAGAACACGTTGTTCATCGCCATGATGGCCGCGGCCGACTTCGCCGCGGTGTACGCCTCGGCGGAGAGGTTGGCCTTGGCCTCCGGCTCCAGCTCGCGCAGCACCTTCGGCGAGCGCGAGGCGATCGCGCAGGCGAGGACCGTGCCCCAGAGCTGCTGCTGGGGGAGCTCGCTGTTGCCGATGACCGAACCGAGGTTCAGCTTCAGGTCCTTGGCGAAGTCCGGTATGGCGGACTTCAGTTCGTCGAGTGCCATGTCCGTATCAGCTCACTCGCCGGAGAGGAGGGCGACCGGGTCGAGGGTGTTCTCGCCCTTGGTCCAGTTGCAGGGGCACAGCTCGTCGGTCTGCAGGGCGTCGAGGACCCGCAGGACCTCCTTGGGGTTACGGCCCACGGAACCGGCGGTCACCATCGTGAACTGGATCTCGTTGTTCTGGTCGACGATGAAGACGGCGCGCTGGGCGAAGCCGTCCTCGCCCTCGATGCCGAGGTCACGCATGAGCTCGTGCTTCGAGTCGGCCAGCATCGGGAAGGGCAGGTCGGTCAGGTCCGGGTGGTCCTTGCGCCAGGCGTGGTGCACGAACTCGGAGTCACCGGAGAAGCCGAGGATCTGCGCGTCACGGTCGGCGAACTCGTCGTTCAGCTTGCCGAAGGCGGCGATCTCGGTGGGGCACACGAAGGTGAAGTCCTTCGGCCACGCGAAGACGATCTTCCACTGACCCTCGTAGGTCTTGTGGTTGATCTGCTCGAACTCCTTGCCGCTCTCCAGCGACACGCAAGCGGTCAGGTCGAACTCGGGGAACTTGTCACCGACAGTGAGCACGCGCACTCCTTGCTGCGTAGGAAATCCCCTTTTGAGGGCGTTCCTGGGGGTTGGACAGTCCCCACCTTGGCACAGAGTGCATTGATCACGGAAATAGCTACACTCGGTCGCGATGATCGGAGGTGCCTATCAGTGGCGTATGTAAATCAGGCCAACAGGGTCAAGCAGCCCAGCCTCTCGCAGCTGCGCGCCTTCGCGGCCGTGGCGGAGCATCTGCACTTCAGGGACGCGGCGGCAGCAATCGGCATGAGTCAGCCGGCGCTCTCCGGGGCGGTGTCCGCGCTGGAGGTGGCACTGGGTGTCCAGCTCATCGAGCGTACGACCCGCAGGGTGCTGCTCACCCCCGCGGGTGAACGCCTCGCGGTGCGGAGCCGGGCGGTGCTGGAGGCTCTCGGCGAGCTGATGGAGGAGGCCGAGGCGGTGCGCGCGCCGTTCACCGGCGTACTCCGGCTCGGTGTGATCCCGACGGTCGCGCCGTATCTGCTGCCGGCCGTGCTCAGGCTGGTGCGGGAGCGCTACCCGGAGCTGGACCTCCAGGTGCACGAGGAGCAGACCTCCTCGCTGCTGGACGGGCTGGCGGCCGGGCGGCTGGACCTGCTGCTGCTCGCCGTGCCGCTCGGTGTGCCGGGTGTCACGGAGCTGCCGCTGTTCGACGAGGACTTCGTGCTGGTCATGGAGAAGGGGCACGGCCTGGCCGGCCGGACCGGCCTGCCGCGCGAGGCCCTGCGCGACCTGCCGCTGCTGCTCCTCGACGAGGGGCACTGCCTGCGCGACCAGGCCCTGGACGTCTGCCGCGAGGCGGGGCGCACCGAGGGGGCGCCGGTCACGACGACCGCGGCCGGGCTCTCCACGCTGGTGCAGCTCGTCGCCGGCGGGCTCGGGGTGACCCTGCTGCCGCGTACGGCGGTGACGGTGGAGACCGGGCGGAACGGGGCCCTGGCCACCGGGTACTTCACGGACCCGGCACCCTCGCGGCGGGTGGCGCTGGCGGTGCGCGCCGGCTCGGCGCGGCACGAGGAGTTCGAGGAACTGGCCGCCGCGCTGCGCGGTGCGATGGCGGCGCTCCCCGTACGGATACCCGGCGAGGGGTGAGCGCGCCCCCCGGCGCGCCCACCCCTCGGTCCTCACTCCGTACGCAGGCCGTCCGGGCGCATCAGGCGCCACAGCAGCGGCAGCGAGAGCAGGGTCACGGCCACGATGAGGGCCCCGCCCGCACCCGCCATCGGCAGGAACAGCCACCACTGGGTCACGGTCTTGCCCAGCAGCCAGGTCATCACGGCGCCGAGCCCGAGGCCGCCGACGATGGCGACCAGGAGACCGATGACCACCGGAAGCGCGGTCTGCCAGAGCACCGACCAGCCCAGGGTGACGCGCTTGGTGCCGAAGGCGACCAGCACCGACAGCAGCCGCTTGCGCTCCCGGAGCTGCTCCAGCTGGGAGATCAGCATGGACGCGGCGATCAGCATCAGGGTGGCCGCCGCGCCGAGCGCCAGCCCCGTCTGCACGCTGGCGTACTGGCGGTCGCGCGCCACGGAGGTCAGGGTGGCGACCCGCATACCGGGGTCGATCCTGGCCGCCGTGTTCCGAACGTACTCGGCGACGTCCTTCACACCCCCGTCGACCTTGATCTGCGCGATGGTCTGCGCGCTGGGCAGGGTGCGCGGGTCGATGGCACCGACCGTCGCCATGATGCCCCAGCGCTCCTCGCCCATCGGGTCCTTGGCGGCGGTGACCGTACGGGCGTCGGCGGGCAGGATCCAGTGGACGGACTCCTTGCCCTTCGCCTCGCCCTCGATGCCGTACACGGGGTTCAGCTCGACGGGCTTGCCCTTGCGCGCCGTCTCGTCGACCCAGTCGCTCAACTCCTTGTCGTCGCTCGGGTGGACGACGAAGACGTCGCCCTCCGCGCAGGAGGTGATCCGGGCGAGCTCCTTCAGGGTGGCGCAGTCGCCGATGCTGAGGGAGGTGGTGGGGGTGACCTCGTCGTCCCCGAAGGTTCCCGGCCTGGTCACGTACGTCTCGACGACGCCGATCACCTTCTCCACCCCCTTGGTGGACCGGAACTCCTCGATGGTGTGGGCGGCCGCGTCCCCGCCGACCTTCTCGGAGAAGGTGTGGAACTGGGCACGCGAGGTGTCCTGCCCCGTCACCTTGTCGAACTCGTCCCCCACGGCGGCGAACAGCATCTGAAGGGCCACCGCTCCGGCGACCGCCACGGTGATGCCGCTGACCGCGCGGGACGCCGCACCGCTGTTCAGCTGGAGCCGGCGGACCGCCAGATGCCAGGGCAGCGGACCGCCGTGCAGCCGGTTGACGCACGCGTCGACCAGCCAGGGCAGCAGCAGCGCGAGCCCGAACAGGACCAGCACGGCGCCGGCCGCGATCGGGTACGGGTTGACGGGGCTGAACTCGTCCACCTTGCCCGTCGTTCCCAGCACGGCCAGTCCCGCGACGGGCATCAGCAGGCGCCACCACAGACGGCGCCGGCCGCCACGGGTGTTGCGCATGACGCCCAGCGGCTCGACCGCCACCGAACGCATGGCGACGAGCGTCACGAGGACGGCGGACAGCGGGACCGCCACGGCGACGAGCGCCGCGAGCCACAGGGCCGGTGTCAGGTCGGACGGGAAGGCGCTGTGGTTCCACAGTTCGAGGTGGCCGATGAACCTGCGGCCCACGAGGAAGAACACCAGCCCGACCAGCAGCCCCAGGAGCGAGCCGAACAGCGCCTCGCCGGCCGCGATCCGGCGGGTCATCCGGATGTCGGTGCCCACCAGGCGAAGGGCGGCGAGCCGGCGGTCGCGGCGGTCGCCGCCGAACCGCACGGCCGTGGCGATGAAGATCGCCACAGGCGCCAGCAGCACCACGCAGATCATGATCACGAGGACGATCAGGACGGGTGTGAGCGGCTCTTCCGGGGTCTTGTAGCCGTACCCGGCCAGCCGGTGCGCCCCGGCGGCGGGGGTCAGCGAGTCGCTGCCCGCGTAGAAGTACAGCTCTCCCGGTGAGAGCAGGCCCGCGTCGCCGATCGTCGCGGTGATCCGGTACGGCAGCCTCTCCTTGAGGAGTGCGCCCTCGGGCGAGTCCAGCAGTTCACGGAGAGCGGGTGAGGCGGCCATCTCGCCCGGTGCGGGGAAGGCCTTGACCCCGGGCGGGAGGACGGGGGTGCTCCCCTCCGCGCGCATCAGGTAGCCCTCGACGGTGAGGCCCCGGTACTCCGTCTCCCCGCTGACGCGCAGGACCGTGCTGTCCGACTTCGCCACCTCCACGTCACGCGAGGTGGAGACCTCGCCCCGCTCCTGGTTGCGGACGGAGCGCTGCTCCAGCAGGTGCGGCACGGACGAGGCGGTGAGCAGCAGCGCCACTCCCAGCCCCACGCCGATGGCGGTGAGCGCGGTGCGCGCCCAGCCCTCGCGTCCGCCGCCGGCCGCGAAGCGTATGCCGAGGCCGAGGTCACGCAGCCAGGTCATACGGACTCCAGGTCACGGCAACGCCCGTCACGCACGACGATGTCGCGGTCCGAGTACGCGGCCACACGCGCCTCGTGGGTCACGAGCACGACGGCCGTGCCCGCTGTCCTGGCGGACTCGGTGAGCAGCTGCATGACCCGCTCGCCGTTGAGGGAGTCCAGGGCCCCCGTCGGCTCGTCGGCGAAGACGACCTTGGGGGAGGCGACCAGGGCGCGGGCCACGGCCACGCGCTGGCCCTGACCGCCCGACACCTCGCCGGGACGCTGGGCGGCGATGTTGTCGACCTCCAGGCGCGCCATCCACTCCAGGGCGGTGCGTTCGGCCTCCTTGCGCTTGACGCCGTTGAGGCGCAGGGGCAGGGCGACGTTCTCCACACTGGTCAGCTCGGGGACGAGCTGGCCGAACTGGAAGACGAAGCCGAAGTCGGTGCGGCGCAGGGCGCTGCGCTCACCGTCGGACATGGCGGACAGTTCGCGGCCGCCGTAGGTGACGGTGCCCGCGTCGGGGGTGATGATCCCGGCGAGGCAGTGCAGCAGGGTCGACTTGCCGGAGCCGGAGGGGCCCATGACGGCGACGACCTCGCCGGCGTGCACGGAGAACGTCGCCCCGTCGAGTGCGGGGGTCGAGCCGTAGGTCTGGTGGAGGTCGTGGGCGGCGAGCAGGGAGCCGTCGGGGGTCACGGGGCCACCACCTCGGCGAGCCGGCCGAGTCGCGCGGAGGTCAGTTCCAGCCAGCGCAGATCGGCTTCGAGATGGAAGAGGGCGTGGTCGCAGATCAGCTGGTCGGCCAGGTCGCCCTGGCGCTTGCGGTCGGTGAGGATGCGCATCAGGCGCAGGTGTTCGGAACGCTGGGAGTCCAGGAGGTCGGCCGCGTCGCGGCCGGTGAGCAGGGCCAGGACGACCTTCGTGTAGAGGGTCGACTGGAGGTAGGGCTCCGGCTTCTCCGGCTGCGCGAGCCAGGTGGCGACGTCGGTGATGCCCGCGTCGGTGATGGCGTAGCGCTTGCGCTCCGGGCCGCCGTCCGTCTCGACGCCGTCGACCTCGACGAGTCCGTTCTTCAGCAGGCGGGACATGGTCGCGTAGACCTGTCCGTAGTGCAGGGGGCGATCGTGCCCGAACTTCTCGTCGAAGGCGCGCTTGAGATCGTAACCATGGCGTGGGCCGGACTCCAGGAGCCCGAGGAGGGTGTGACCGATTGACATGCCAGGCACTCTACACGGTGTGTATACCTACTGTGTATACGGGTCCTGGGGCATGCGGAACGCGGAGGTGGGAGCCATGCTCCCACCTCCGCGCGGGTCACTCCGTACGGTCGCCCGGTCCCGGCGGCTCCTGCGGCGGGGCCTTCGGGGGCCGTCCCCTGCGGGGGATCGGAGCCGCGCCGCCCGGGAGCCGGCCCGCCTCCGCCAGGGCCCGGCGCAGCAGGAACTCGATCTGGGCGTTCGCGCTGCGCAGCTCGTCCGAGGCCCAGCGGGCCAGTGCGTCGTGCACCGCGGGATCCAGCCGCAGCAGCATCTGCTTGCGGACGGGGCCGCGCCGGGGTGCCCGGCCGGGGGGAGGGGCCGCGTCGTCGGTCACTGGTAGAGCGTGCCCGTGTTCAGGACCGGCTGCGCCGCCCGGTCGCCGCACAGGACCACCATCAGGTTGCTGACCATGGCGGCCTTGCGCTCGGAGTCGAGCTCGACGATGTCCTGCTCCGCGATCCGGGTCAGCGCCATCTCGACCATGCCCACCGCGCCCTCGACGATCTGCTGGCGGGCGGCGACGACCGCCCCCGCCTGCTGCCGCTGGAGCATCGCCGAGGCGATCTCGGGGGCGTACGCGAGGTGGCTGAAACGGGACTCGATGATGCGTACGCCCGCCGCCCGCACCCGTGCGGTCAGCTCGACCGCGAGCTTCTCGGTGATCTCCTCGGCGTTGCCCCGCAGGGAGAGCCCGCCCTCCTCGTGGGCGTCGTACGGGTACTCGATGGCGATGTGCCGGACGGCCGCCTCGGTCTGGGTCGAGACGAACTCCCGGAAGTCGTCCACCTCGAAGAGCGCCTGCGCCGTGTCCTCGACCTTCCAGACCACGATCGCCGCGAGCTCGATCGGGTTGCCGTAGGCGTCGTTGACCTTCAGGACGGCCGTCTCGTGGTTGCGGACCCGGGTGGAGATCTTGCGGCTGGACGTCAGCGGGTTGATCCAGCGCAGACCGTCGGCGCGGATCGTGCCGACGTACCGGCCGAAGAGCTGGATGACCCGGGCCTCGCCCGGAGCGACCATCTTCACACCGCTCATGCAGAAGAAGGAGGCGATGACGAGGAGCAGCCCGAGGATGAAGAGCGGGACGCCGGCGCCGTTGTGGCCGTTCGAGCCGAGGACGCCGCCGACGATGGCCAGGCCCACGCCGAGGAACACCCCCAGGACGGTCAGCAGGAGCCCGAGGCCACCCGGGATGGAGTGGGCGGTCGTCTCCCTGACCTGGGGCGCGGGCATCTCGGGAGCGTCCGGCGTCAGGTCGGCGCCGGGGCCGTTCGTGCCTGGGAGGTCGTGCGGTGCGGACATGGGTCCCCCGTTTCGTGCGGCAGGGCGCCGCGCTATCAATGTGATTACACATTAACGCGTTTCGCAACCTTGTGCACTCCTGGCGAGTCGGTTCCTTCAGAGGCGGGTGCTGATTCTCACGTCCGGAAAAGGCCGGATCGCTTGCCATTTGTCCAGGCTTTCGGTGTTAGCTGGCAGGTCTGACCGGAGCGGTTACGAGCAGAAGAACGGGAGCACCACAGCGATGGGTCGAGCGGATGCGCGGCGAGCCCAGGGGCGGGAAGCCCGCGGGGCCAAGGGCGGTGGCATACGCCGGCTGTTCACCTGGCGGAAGCTCCTGGGAACGGCCTTCGGGCTGTGCCTGCTCGGCATGGGAGCCTTCGCGGCGCTCTACGTGTACGTCGACGTGCCGGAGGCCAACGCCCAGGCCGAGAAGCAGAGCAACGTCTACAAGTACAGCGACGGAACGCTCCTGGCCCGCAGCAACTCCGAGGTCAACCGGGAGATAGTCGACCTCGGCGTCGTACCGAAGAGCGTCCAGCACGCCTTCGTCGCCGCCGAGAACAAGTCCTTCTACCGGGACCAGGGCGTCGACCTCAAGGGCACCGCGCGCGGGGTGTTCAACACGCTCTCCGGCAAGGGCAAGCAGGGCGGATCCACGATCACCCAGCAGTACGTGAAGAACTACTACCTCACGCAGGACCAGACGGTCACCCGCAAGCTCAGGGAGCTGGTCATCTCCCTCAAGGTCGACCAGCGGATGAAGAAGGACGACATCCTCGCCGGGTACCTCAACACCGTGTACTACGGACGCGGCGCGAGCGGCATCCAGGCCGCGGCGCAGGCCTACTACGGCGTCGACGCCAAGGACCTCGACACCGCCCAGGGCGCCTACCTCGCGGCCCTGCTCCAGGCCCCCAGCCAGTACGACTGGGCGAACGCCACGCCCACCGGCAAGAAGCTCGTCAAGCAGCGCTGGGCCTACACGCTGGACAACATGGTCGGCGAGGGCTGGCTCGACCGGGCCGAGCGCGACAAGCTGACCTTCCCCGTCCCCCAGTCCCCCAAGGCCGCTCCCGGCATGGAGGGGCAGACCGGCTACCTCGTCGAGGCCGCGAACGACGAGATGAAGCGGCAGGGCGTCACCGAGGAGATGCTGGACGCCGGCGGCTGGACGATCACCCTCAACATCGACAAGAAGCGGCAGAAGCAGCTGGAGAAGTCGGTCGACCGGCAGCTGGAGAGCCAGCTCGACCGCAAGGGCAACAAGGTCGACGCGACCGTCCAGGCCGGCGCCACCTCCGTGGACCCGAAGACCGGCAAGGTCGTCGCGCTGTACGGAGGCGTCGGAGCCACCGAGCACTGGCTCGACAACGCCACCCGCCAGGACTACCAGCCGGCCTCCACCTTCAAGCCGCTGGTCCTCGCCTCCGCGCTGGAGAACGGGTCGACCACCCAGGGCGGCGACCGGATCGGCCTGAACACCGTCTACGACGGCACCAGCAAGCGCCCGGTCGTCGGCAGCGACACCCCGTTCGCCCCCCAGAACGAGGACGACCTCAGCTACGACAGCCCGACCGTCCGGAAGGCGATGGACAAGTCGATCAACTCCGTCTTCGCGCAGATGGTCGTCGACGTCACCCCGAGCGCCGTGAAGAAGACCGCGCTCGACCTGGGCGTACCGGACAAGAACTTCCCCGAGCGGCCCGCCATCACCCTCGGCACCATGAACGCCTCGACCTGGGACATGGCCGGGGTGTACGCCACGCTGGCCAACCACGGCAAGAAGGTCACCCCGACCATCGTCGGGTCCGCCGTGCACCGTGACCGCACCATGGAGCCCGTCGACGGCATCGGCGACCAGGTGATCAGCCGGGCGTCCGCCGACACCGTGACGAAGGCGCTGACCGAGGTCGTCGACATCGGCTCCGGCCGCGAGGCCAACACCTCCGCCTACGACGCCGCGGGCAAGACGGGTACCTCCGAGAACAACAAGGCCGCCTGGTTCACGGCCTACACCCCGGAACTCACCACGGCCGTGGCCCTCTTCGGCGAGTCCACCAAGGAGGGCGGCGGCCAGGTCAGCCTCACCGGCACCGCCAACTCCGGCCGCGCCAACGGCGGCGGATTCCCCGCCAAGATCTGGGCCGACTACACCCTGGGCGCCCTCGGGGGCGGTTCGGACGCCACCTTCGACCTCCAGGGGGTCGAACGGGGCGAGACCACCGTGACCAAGAGCCCCTCGGCCACCCCGTCCGAGACCACGACGCCGTCCCGGACGCCGAGCGCGCCGACCACGACGCCCTCCGGGTCGCCGAGCACGACACCCACCGAGGAGCCTCCGCCCTCCGGGACGCCGAGCGAGACCACTCCCACCTGGACCCCGAGCGGAAGTCCCAGCGCCACGAAGGATCCCGGGGACGGCGGGGAACAGCCGCCGGGCGAACGGCCCGGCAGCGACACCCTGCTGGGTCAGTAGCGACAACACACGAGGGGCGGGTGCCGGCCGGCACCCGCCCCTCACACGCGTCATCCGCCGGCCCTGTCCGGGCCGCCCCTACCGGTCGGCACCGTCCGGGAGACGGGTCCGGTCCGGCCGGGCCGCGCGGCGACCTACGGGGTGGCCATCTCGAACCAGACCACCTTGCCCGTGGACAGCCGGGTCGCACCCCACCGCCGGGCCAGCCGGTTGACCAGGAACAGCCCGCGCCCGCCCTCGTCCGTCTCCCGGGCGCGCCGCTGCCGGGGCAGCTGCGGGGCGTCGTCGCCGACCTCGCACCGCAGGATGTCCGTACGCAGCAGCCGCAGCGTCACCGGACGCTCCGCGTACCGCACGGCATTCGTCACCACCTCGCTGACCAGCAGCTCCACCTCGTCCGAGAGGTCGTCCAGCCCCCATCGGCTCAGCGCCCTGCGGGCCAGCCTGCGGGCCCGGCCGGGCGCCGCGTCCTCGGGTTCCAGGAACCAGTACGCGACATCACTCGGCGCGATCCCGTCGAACCGGGCCGCCAGCAGGGCGATGTCGTCGTCCCGGTCACCGGGTCCGAGCATGTCCAGCACGTCGTCGCAGAGCGCTTCCAGCGGCGGCGAGTGGTCCGGCCCGGTCAGCTGGGCGGTGGCGGCCAGCCGCTCCCGCAGAATCTCGATGCCCGTCCAGACGTCCCGCAACCGGGACTCCACCAGACCGTCCGTGTACAGCAGCAGCGTGGCCCCGGCCGGCGCGTCCAGCTCCACGGCCTCGAAGTCGACCCCGCCCACACCGATCGGCGCACCCGGCGGTACCCGCAGCACCTCGGCCCGGCCGCCCAGGTGGAGCAGCACGGGCGGCGGGTGACCGGCGTTGGCGATGGTGATGCGGTGGGCGACCGGGTCGTACACCGCGTACAGGCAGGTCGCCATGCGGTCGCTGCCGAGCCGCTGCGCCTGCTCGTCCAGATGGTGCAGGACCTCCTGCGGAGGCAGGTCGAGACCGGCCAGGGTCTGCGCGGTGGTGCGCAGCTGGCCCATGATCGCCGCGGACGTCATGGAGTGCCCCATCACGTCACCGACGACCAGGGCGACCCTGCTGCCGGGCAACGGGATCGCGTCGTACCAGTCACCGCCGACCCGGGCGGTCTCCGCGGCCGGGAGGTAGCGCGAGGCCAGGCGGACCCCGGTGGGCTGCGGCAGCGAGTCGGGCAGCATCGTGCGCTGGAGCTCGTCGGCGATGTACGCCTCACGGCCGTACAGCATGGCCTTGTCGATGCCGAGCGCCGTGTGCGTGGCCAGCTGGGCCGCGACCAGCAGGTCGTCGGCCTCGAACGGCGGTCGCTCCGTGCCGCGCAGGAAGACGGCGGCACCGATCACCCGGCGGCGGCCGCGCAGCGGAGCCAGGATCGCGCGGTGCCCGGTCGGCACGGTCCGGCCGGCCCCCAGCAGCTCCGGCAGGGCGACACGGGCCGCCGCGGAGTCCCCGAAGACGGGCCGCACCCCGCGCAGCACCTCGGCGAGCGCACCGCCCGCCTGGATCTCGCACAGCTCGGCGGCGGGCAGCAGCCCGGCCTGCGCGTCGGTGACGGGCAGCCGCAGCCGCTCGCCCTCCGGCCCGCTCTCGCCGCCCTCCTCGTCGGCCAGCCGCAGCCTGTCGGTGCGGCGCAGCCTCAGCACGAAGGGGTGGACCGGCCGCTCGTCGCCCACCGGGAGCGGGTCGCGGAGGTAGACGAGTATGGCGTCGGAGAACGTCGGCACGCTCGCCCGGCACAGACCCAGCACGATCTCGTCCAGGTCTATGCCCCGGGCGATCCGGCGGGTCGCCGCGCCGACGAAGCGCAGCCGGTCCCCCTCACGGCGGGTCAGCGTCTGGGTGTCGGCGACCGGTGCGCCGGGCACCTGATGCGGTACGCCGTCGGGCACCGCCGTGTTCGGCACGGGGGAGGGGCCGGGGATCGCGGCGGTGGCGGCCGCGCCCGGTGGGGCCTCCGGCTGCCGGGGCCGGGCGCGTTCCTGCTGCCGGGCGGCGAGAGGCTGCCGGCCTTCGTGGGAGGTGGGATGCTCCGTCACGCGTGGGATTCCGTCCGTCCGGGCCGGTTGTATGCGGCAGTCACAGTCACCTCGGGGGGTTGCGCCACTGTGCCCCGGCAAGAGCGGTGAGAACAACGGCTGTCACCGGATGCCCTCGGAAAAGGGGCCGAAACCGTGTGCCCGGCAAGAGGGCCGGTATGAGGTCTTCCGGTGGCCGGGCAGCGCACTGCGAGCACGTCTCCACCCCCTCCGGTGGTTCGTGCGATCCCACGGTTCGTCCGGCTCGGTGGGCCGTGCGACTCGTGCGACGCTTTCGGTGACTGGTGGTCAGGCCCAGGACCGGTCACGCCGGTTGTCGTGCGTCGGTCCGGCGGAGCGGTTCGTGGGAGACGATCCTACGTTCGCCCCCCTGGGGTGCCTCAAGGGTCTCACGACGGTGTCCGGGCGGGGGTGCTGTCCCAGTCATCAGGCAGCGGGGGCACCGGCCACCGGGGGTCCGGACGCCAGTGCTCCCAGCCGTCGCTGAACGGCGCGCCCCAGCGCTGGATCACCTCGACGGCCGCCGCCCCCGCCTCGCGTACCCGCAGCGCAGTGGTCTCGTCCATCAGCCCGACCCGCTGCGCCTGGGCGAACTCGTCCTCGTCGAGCCACTCCCAGCTGTGGTCGGGTCGCACGGAGATGTCGAGGAAGTGGTCCTGCGAATCGACTCCGCCCGCCCAGCGTGAGCGGGGCTCCTCGAGGTTGACGTACCAGTTGCGGAAGAGCCAGCCGCGGTCCCAGAACAGCCAGACCGACCAGGGGTCGCCGGGCCGGGCGAGCTTGAGCACGCCCGAGCCGAACCACCGGGAGCGCACCGTGGTGCGCGGGCGGGTGTAGCGGGTGGCGAGCGGCTCGGCGTGCACCTGGGTGCCGTCGGCGAGGACCGGTCTCACGCACTCGGTGCCGGACGCCATCCAGACCGCCAGCAGATCGTCGGTGTCCTGGACGACCGTGACCGGCCGGCAGATGTGGACCGTCTGGCCGCCGCCGGGCTCCCCGTTGGCCCGGTAGCGCCAGAGGATCCGGTCTCCCGGCGACCAGCGCACACCGTCCCCCGCACCGGCCCCGGTGCCCGCTCCCGTACCCGCTTCCGTCGCTGTCATGAAGAGATCTTAGGGACGCGCCCGCCGGCACGGTGCGATACGCGTCACGGCCGGGTCATGCGCAGCACGTCCAGGGCCTCGTCGAGCTGCTCCGCCGTCAGGTCGCCGCGCTCGACGTACCCCCCGGCCAGGACGGTCTCCCGGATGGTGGTGCCCTCGGCCAGGGACCGCTTGACGACCTTCGCCGCCTCCTCGTAACCGATGTACCTGTTCAGCGGGGTGACGACCGACGGCGAGGACTCCGCGTACCGCCGCGCCCGTTCGACGTCGGCGGTGATGCCGTCGACCGTGCGGTCGGCGAGCAGCCGGGAGGCGCCGGCGAGCAGCCGGACCGACTCCAGCAGGTTCTTGGCGATCACCGGGAGCATCACGTTGAGCTCGAAGTTGCCCGCCGCCCCCGCCGCGGCGACCGTGGCGTCGTTGCCCGTCACCTGGGCGGCGACCATCAGCACGGCCTCCGGGATGACCGGGTTGACCTTGCCCGGCATGATCGACGACCCGGGCTGGAGGTCGGGGAGGCTGATCTCGGCGAGCCCGGTCCGGGGGCCGGAGGCCATCCAGCGCAGGTCGTTGCAGATCTTGGTGAGCGAGACGGCGACGGTACGCAGCTGGCCCGACGCCTCGACGAGCCCGTCCCGGGCGCCCTGCGCCTCGAAGTGGTTGCGTGCCTCGGTGAGGGGCAGGCCGGTCGTGCGCGCGACCTCCGCGATCACCGCGGCGGAGAAGCCGGGCGGGGTGTTGATCCCGGTGCCCACCGCCGTTCCGCCCAGGGGGAGTTCGGCGAGCCGGGGGAGCGAGGCGCGCAGCCGCTCGACGCCGTGGCGGATCTGCGCGGCGTAACCGCCGAACTCCTGGCCCAGGGTCACGGGGGTGGCGTCCATCAGGTGCGTACGGCCCGACTTCACGACCTCGGCGAATTCGGCCGATTTCCGCTCCAGGGCCTCGGCGAGGTGTTCGAGTGCCGGGATCAGGTCGCCCGTGACGGCCGCCGTCGCGGCGATGTGGATGGACGACGGGAACACGTCGTTGGAGGACTGGGAGGCGTTGACGTGGTCGTTGGGGTGGACGTCGCGCCCGAGGCGCTCGGTGGCCAGCGTGGCCACGACCTCGTTGGTGTTCATGTTGGACGACGTGCCGGAACCCGTCTGGAACACGTCCACCGGGAAGTGCTCGTCCCAGCGCCCCGCCGCCACCTCGGCGGCGGCCTCCTGGATCGCGCCCGCGATGTCCGGATCCAGTACCTCCAGCTCGGCGTTGACCTTGGCCGCGGCGGCCTTGATCCGGGCCAGGGCCTCGATGTGGGACCGCTCCAGGCGCTGCCCGGAGACGGGGAAGTTCTCCACCGCGCGCTGTGTCTGGGCACGCCACTTGGCGTGCGCCGGCACCCTCACCTGGCCCATCGAGTCGTGCTCGACGCGGTACGCGCTCTCCTCGGCCGATCCGTCCATGGTGTCCAACCTCCTGATGCAGATGAGCACGTGGCGCGTGCCACGTATTCCCCGGGCGCCCTCCCGGACGCCGTCCGCCAGAAGGTATCCGGAGCGGGACCGCCACCCGCCCGTACGCGGCCGACGGCGCCCCCGGGATACGCCGAGGGGTGCCCGGCCGCCGGCCGGACACCCCTCGTGGACGCGGTGACCGGAGGTCAGCCGAGGCCCGGGCCGCGGACCGGGATGCTGGTGAACGTCGGCGCCGGAGCGGGCTCGGTGAAGAAGTCGTTGCCCTTGTCGTCGACCACGACGAACGCGGGGAAGTCCTCGACCTCGATCCGCCAGACCGCCTCCATGCCGAGCTCCTCGTACTCCAGGACCTCGACCTTCTTGATGCAGTCCTGCGCCAGGCGCGCCGCGGGGCCGCCGATCGAGCCCAGGTAGAAGCCGCCGTGCGCGTCGCACGCGTCCGTGACCTGCTTCGACCGGTTGCCCTTGGCGAGCATCACCTTGGAGCCGCCCGCCGCCTGGAACTGCGCCACGTAACTGTCCATGCGCCCGGCCGTCGTCGGGCCGAAGGAGCCGGAGGCGTAACCCTCCGGGGTCTTCGCCGGGCCCGCGTAGTACACCGGGTGGTCCTTGAGGTACTGCGGCATCTCCTCACCCGCGTCGAGCCGCTCCTTGATCTTGGCGTGCGCGATGTCGCGCGCCACGACGAGCGTGCCGGTCAGCGAGAGCCGGGTCTTGACCGGGTACTTGGTGAGCTCGGCGAGGATCTCGTCCATCGGCCGGCCGAGGTCGATCCGCACCACGTCACCGGACTTCTCCAGGTGCTCGTCGGTGGTGTCCGGGAGGAAGCGCGCCGGGTCCTTCTCCAGCTGCTCCAGGAACACGCCCTCGGCGGTGATCTTCGCGGTCGCCTGGCGGTCGGCCGAGCAGGACACGGCGATGGCGACGGGCAGCGAGGCACCGTGCCGGGGCAGGCGGACCACCCGGACGTCGTGGCAGAAGTACTTGCCGCCGAACTGCGCGCCGATACCGATCTTCTGCGTCAGCTCGAAGACCTTCTGCTCCAGCTCCTCGTCCCGGAAGCCGTGGCCCGTCGGGGAACCCTCGGAGGGGAGCGCGTCCAGGTAGTGCGCGGAGGCGTACTTCGCGGTCTTCAGCGCGAACTCGGCGGACGTACCGCCCACCACGATCGCCAGGTGGTACGGCGGGCAGGCCGCCGTACCCAGCGAACGGATCTTCTCCTCCAGGAACTTCATCATGGAGGCCTCGTTGAGGACGGCCTTCGTCTCCTGGAAGAGGAACGACTTGTTGGCCGAACCGCCGCCCTTCGCCATGAAGAGGAACTTGTACGCGCCGCCGTCGGTGGCGTACAGCTCGATCTGCGCGGGGAGGTTCGAGCCCGTGTTCTTCTCGTCCCACATGGTCAGCGGGGCCATCTGCGAGTAGCGCAGGTTGAGCTCGGTGTACGCGTCGAAGATGCCGTGGGACAGGGCCTCCTCGTCACCGCCCTCGGTGAGCACGTTCTGGCCGCGCTTGCCCATGACGATGGCCGTACCGGTGTCCTGGCACATCGGGAGGACGCCCGCGGCGGCGATGTTCGCGTTCTTCAGGAGGTCCAGCGCGACGAACTTGTCGTTGGACGAGGCCTCGGGGTCGTCCACGATGCGCCGCAGCTGCGCCAGGTGGGCGGGCCGCAGGTAGTGCGAGATGTCGTGCATGGCCTCGGCCGCGAGGGTGCGCAGGGCCTCCGGAGCCACCTTGAGGAACGTACGGCCGTCGGCCTCGAAGGTCGAGACGCCCTCGGCGGTCACCAGCCGGTACGGCGTGGTGTCCTCTCCCAGGGGGAGCAGATCGGAGTACGCAAACTCTGGCATTACGGCCATTCCTCACTCGGTGACAGCGGCTGACCTCCCTCGGGCAGCGCATCCACCAGGGTAGGACCCCGGGGGCTCCGCGGGCCTGTGAGGTAAGGCTCACCCGGGGCGCCCGATCCGCGGGCCGGATTCCGGGCAAGGCCGGTGAGGCACTGGTCGCGATCTATCGCGTTTCGGTAGTCTGGTCCGGTGGACCTCGAAAAGCAGCCCCAGCAGCCCGTCGCTCCGGCCGGTCCCGCGCCCGCCGGAATTCGCGCTTCCGACGCGGACCGCGACCGGATCGCGGACATCCTGCGGGAGGCCGTGGCCGAGGGCCGGCTGACGGCCGAGGAGCATGCCGAGCGGGTCGACCTGGTCTACCGGGCCAAGACCGTCGGTGAACTCGAGCCGCTGGTCCAGGACCTGCCGGCACCGGCCGGCACCTCCCGCCAGGCCGCCTCCGCCTACGGGTACGGCCCCGAGGGCGCGACCGGGCCCGCCGAGAACCTGGTGGCGGTCTTCAGCAGCTCGACGCGCAGGGGCCGTTGGCGCGTCGGCGGGCGTACGAACGCCTTCGCGCTCTTCGGCAGCGTCGAGATCGACCTCACCGAGGCGCTGTTCGGCCAGCGGCTGACGGTCGTCAACGCGACGTCCATCTTCGGCAGCGTCGACATCAAGGTCCCCGAGAACATCTCGCTACGCGGCAGCGGAACGGGCATTTTCGGCAATTTCGAGGTCGACACACTGGAATCCGCAGACCCGGAGGCACCGGTGGTCGTGGTGAACGGCTATTCGGTGTTCGGGAACGTCGAGGCAAAGCCCAAGCGTGGCAAGCTCATCGCCAACCTCCACCGGCAGTTGCGGAAGCACCTCGGCAGCTGAGCCGGACGGCGGGGAGACCGCTCGTTTTCGGCCATTCACCGACGCGGGCTGTCCGCGCGGGGTACCGGGCGGCGCCACGCAGCGCTTAGGCGTGCGTACAGCGGGTAGGGAGTCGGCATCGCCTCTCGCTCACGAAGCCCCAAGCCGTCGTCAGGAGTGGACCGTGCTGCACATGCCGCATCAGCCCCTGCAGGTCGCCGCCGTGCCGTCCCAGCGCACACCCGCGCGGGAGGACCAGGCGGGGCCCTGGCACTCGGAGGCGGTGTGCCGCCGGGACGAAGCCGGGCTGTTCTTCGCCCCGTCGAAGGAGCCGACTGCTGCCCGGCTGTCCCGTGAGGAGGCCGCGAAGCAGGTCTGCGCGAGGTGTCCGGTGATGGTGGAGTGCCGGGAGCACGCGCTCGTACAGCCCGAGCCCTACGGCGTGTGGGGCGGCCTCACCGCCGCCGAGCGCCGCGTGGTGCTCGCCCGGCGCCGCAGGCGCGACATGGAGCTCAAGGCGGCGGCTCCGACGGAACGCATAGCCGCGGCGGGCTGATCCCTCCGGGACGCGCCGGTGGGGGCCGCCCGGCCGGACGGCCCCCACCGGCGTGCCTCCGCGGCTACTTGGCCCGGTCGAAGTCGATCGCGCTGTAGGCGCGCAGCTTCGAGAGCCGGTGCGTCGAGTCGATCCGCCGGATCGTGCCCGACTTGGACCGCATCACCAGGGACTCGGTGGTGGCCGTCTCCGCGCGGTACCGCACACCGCGCAGCAGTTCACCGTCGGTGATCCCGGTGGCGACGAAGAACACGTTGTCGCCGCTGACGAGGTCATCGGTGGACAGGACCCGGTCCAGGTCGTGGCCGGCGTCCAGCGCGCGCTGCCGCTCCGCCTCGTCCTTGGGCCAGAGCTTGCCCTGGATGACACCGCCGAGGCACTTTATGGCGCACGCCGAGATGATGCCCTCGGGAGTGCCGCCGATGCCCATGAGCAGGTCGACGCCGGTCCCCTCGCGGGCGGCCATGATCGACCCGGCGACGTCGCCGTCGGAGATGAACTTGATCCGCGCGCCGGTCTCCCGGATCTCCTTGACGACGCCCTCGTGCCGGGGCCGGTCCAGGATGACGACGGTGACGTCCTCGGGCGTCGAGCTCTTGGCCCGTGCGACGCGCCGGATGTTCACGGACACGGGGGCGTTGATGTCGACGAAGTCGGCGGCCTCGGGGCCGGTGACCAGCTTGTCCATGTAGAAGACGGCGGACGGGTCGAACATCGCGCCGCGGTCGGCGGCGGCCAGTACGGCGATGGCGTTGGGCATGCCCTTGGCGTTGAGCGTGGTGCCGTCGATCGGGTCGACGGCGATGTCGACCTCGGCACCGGTGCCGTCACCGACGCGCTCGCCGTTGAACAGCATGGGGGCTTCGTCCTTCTCGCCCTCGCCGATGACGACGATGCCGTTCATCGACACGGTGGAGACGAGCGTACGCATGGCTTTCACGGCGGCACCGTCGGCGCCGATCTTGTCGCCGCGGCCCACCCAGCGCCCGGCGGCCATGGCGGCGGCCTCGGTGACGCGCACCAGTTCCAGGGCCAGGTTGCGGTCGGGAGCCTCCGGGGAGACCTCGAGCTGGGACGGCAGATGATGCTCGGACATCGGAGCGCACCTTTCTGTACGACGACGACCGGAAATGAGGGTCCTGTGACTCTATCGGTAGGTCGATAAAATGAGCAGGGCGGGTCACGTATGAGCGGGCGCCCGATGGCCGGGCGCCCGGAGGCCCATGCCACCATTGAGTCCGTGGCAAGCAAGCGAGGCAAGCAGACCGTCCGGGACATGATCCTGTCGATGCTCGTGATCACCGCAGTGGCGGGCGTCGTCTACATCTTCATCCCGCACGACGACAAGGCCGATCCGATCAAGGCGGTCGACTACCGGGTGGAGCTCGCGACGGCCCGCCGTGCCGCGCCGTACCCGGTGGCGGCGCCGGACGGGCTGCCGGAGGGGTGGAAGCCGACCTCCGTCTCGTACGAGGGCCGCAACGGCTCCGGCTGGCACCTCGGCTTCCTCGACCCCGACGACCGGTACGTGGCCGTGGAGCAGTCCACGACCCCGGCGAAGAAGTACGTGCCCCAGGTCAGCCAGGACGCCGAGAACACCGGCCGGACGCGCGACGTGTCGGGCCGGTCCTGGGAGGTCTGGAAGGGCCCGAAGTACGACGCGCTGGTGCTGCACGCCGACGACGTGACGACGGTGGTCACCGGCTCGGCCCCGGCGGAGCGGCTGGCGGAGATGGCCGCGGCGCTGAAGACGGCCCCCGCCGCCACCGGCACGGACGCCCCCGCCACCGACGCCCCTGCCACCGACGCCCCTGCCGACGAGGCTCCCGCCGCTTCCTGACCGTGCGCGAGGCCGCCGGGCGGGCGGAGACGTGCGAAGGCCCCGCGACGCTCGGCGGCGCGGGGCCTTCGTCTGCTCCGGGGAGCCCGCCGCTGGGCCGTTGGTCCGGTGGGTCCGGGGCCGCTCCGGGGCGGGTGGGTCTTCCCCGGGCTCCGGTTCCTGGAGTCCGGGGCGCGGGGTTGGGTCCCTGTGCCCCGGCCTCTGGAGGCCTCTGGAGTCCGGTCCGTGCGGTCCGGTCCGTGCGGTCCGGCCCCGGAGTCCGGTCGCGGAGGGGGATCAGACGGTGGTGACGACCTCGTCGTACGACAGGCGCGGCAGGCGCGGGAACCAGGCGTCGTCGCCGGGCTTGCCGATGTTGACGGCCATGAGCAGCTTGTGGTCGCCGTCCAGGAACTCCTTCTCGATGCCCGCGGCGTCGAAGCCGGTCATCGGGCCCGCGGCGAGACCGGCGGCGCGGACGCCGATGATGAAGTAGGCGGCCTGCAACGAGGCGTTCAGCGAGGCGGACCGCTCGCGGACCGGGAGCTCGGAGAAGAAGGCGTCCTTGGCCTGCGGGAAGTGCGGCAGGAGAGCGGGGAGCTCCTCGTGGAACTCGTGGTCCGCGACGAGCAGGGCGACCAGCGGGGCGGTCGCGGTCTTCGGCCGGTTACCCTCGGCCATGTGCTTGACCAGACGCTCGCGGCCCTCGGCCGAGCGGACCAGGACGACGCGCAGCGGCGACTGGTTGAAGGCGGTGGGGCCGTACTTGACCAGGTCGTAGATCGCCTGGACCTGCTCGTCGGTCACCGGCTCGTCGGTGAACGTGTTGGCCGTGCGGGCCTCGCGGAAGAGGAGGTCCTGGGCGGCGGGGTCAAGAACGAGGGACATCTGGAGCGTTACCTTCCGGACGGATACAGGTCGAGTGACGTCCTCACCGTAACCGACAGATAGATTAACTTTAAACTAAATTGGCCTGGAGTGATCGACTCCACAAGCCCCATCCGAGACGCCCCGGCCCGAACCGTCAACCCTCGCCGGACGCCGGACGCCGGACGCCGGACGCCGGACGCCGGACGCCGGACGCCGGACGCCGGACGCCGGACGCCGGACGCCGGACGCCGGACGCCGATAGCGCCCTCGGCCCGAACCGCGTGCCTTTCGTTGCTCCCCCAGGGCATGTTCGGCCCTCGGCCCTGAACCGCATATCTTTCGCCGTGCCGCGAACCGCTTCCGGGACAGGGCCGGACCGGCCGCCGTCTCCGTACCCAAGGAGCGCCCTCGGGTCGAAGCGCCCACCCGTCCCTGGCCCCGAGGCGTGTCCGGGCCTCGGCCCGAACCGCGCAACCTTCACCGTGCCGCGAACCGCTTCCGGGACAGGGCCGGACCGGCCGCCGTCTTCGTACCCAAGGAGCGCGCTCGGGCCGAAGAGCCCATCGGCGCCGCGCGCGCCCCGCGCCCCCGAGGCACGTCCGGGCCCCGGCCCCGAACCGCGCACCTTTCGCCGCACCCCGAATCGCTTCCGGGCCAGGGCCGGACCGCGTGCTGTCGCCGCATCCCGGACCTTCGCACGGCCGGAGCGCGCCTTCGCCGCGTCGCCTCGGCGGCCCCGGCCTGAACTCGAACCTTCACCTGCCCCAGGAACGCCCTCGGGCCGAAACCGTCACGAGCAGCTCCGCCGGCTCCGGAGGGGGTGCCGCCCCGGGCCCCTCGCGGCAAGCTGCTCGGTCCGTGTGCCGCCCCGGGCCCCCGTGGCGGGCTCCTCAGCTCCGTGCCACCGGGTTGAAGGGAGCGAGGCTCCTCAGCTCCGTGCCACCGGGGTCAAGGGCGCGAGGCTCCTCAGTCCGTGTCGCCGGGTTCCCGGGTGGGCTCCTCGGGGCGTGCCAGCGCCGCGTCCAGCCGCGCCCGCGCGCCCTCCAGCCAGCGCCGGCACACCGTGGCCAGCTCCTCGCCGCGCTCCCACAGGGCCAGCGACTCCTCCAGGGTCGTGCCGCCCGCCTCCAGGCGGCGTACGACCTCGATCAGCTCGTCCCGCGCCTGCTCGTACCCGAGCGTGCCCGTCGAGGCAGCCGTCGTCCCGTCGTCCGTCGTCATGCCGACCACCCTATGCGCGGCCTCCGACAAACCAGGGCCCTCATTCCGCGACGTCCGCTACTTCGGCGACCCGTACGGTGAACTCGCCCTCGGAGACCCGCGCCCGCAGCTCCCCGCCCGGCTCCCCCGCGTCCGCGGGGGAGCGCACCACATGGCCGTCGGGCCGCTGAAGCACCGCGTACCCCCGCTCCAGCGTGGCCGCCGGCGACAGCGCCACCACCCTGGCTCGGGTGTGCGCGAGCTCGGAGTCGGCGCGGTCCAGCAGATGTCCCAGCACCCTGCGGCTCCGACCGGTCAGCGCGTCCACCTCGGCCTCCCGCTCGTCCACCATCCGCTGCGGCCGCTCCATGGAGGGCCTGCCCAGCGCGTGCGCCAGCCCCCGTTCCTCCCGGTCGATCAGCCCGCGCACGGTCCGCAGGGCCCGGTCCCGGAGCTGCTGGACGCGGTCGAGCTCCTCGCCCACGTCCGGGACGACCTTCTTCGCCGCGTCCGTCGGCGTCGACGCCCGCAGATCGGCCACCAGGTCGAGCAGCGGCGAGTCCGGCTCGTGCCCGATGGCGGAGACCACCGGCGTGCGGCACGCGGCCACCGCCCGGATCAGCGCCTCGTCCGAGAACGGCAGCAGGTCCTCGACGCTGCCGCCGCCACGCGCGACGACGATCACGTCGACCTCGGGCATCCCGTCCAGCTCCCGCACCGCCTGGACCACCTGATTCACGGCGTGCACCCCCTGCACCGCCGTGTTGCGCACCTCGAAGCGCACCGCGGGCCAGCGCCGCCTGGCGTTCTCCAGCACATCGCGCTCCGCGGCCGAGGCCCGCCCGGAGACCAGGCCGATCAGCTGCGGCAGGAAGGGCAGCGGCTTCTTGCGGTCCAGGGCGAACAGCCCCTCGGCCGCCAGCGACTTCTTCAGCTGCTCCAGCCGCACCAGCAGCTCGCCGATGCCCACCGGACGTATCTCCGTGGCCCGCAAGGACAGCTGGCCCCGCGGGGCGTACCACTCGGGCTTGGCGAGGACGACGACCCGCGCGCCTTCCGTCACCACATCGGCGATCCGGTCGAAGACCTGCCGGAAGCACGTGACGCTCACCGAGATGTCGTGCGACGGATCACGCAGCGTCAGGAACACCACCCCGGCGCCGGGCCGGCGTGACAGCTGGGTGATCTGCCCCTCCACCCAGACCGCGCCGAGCCGGTCGATCCACCCGCCGATCAGCCGCGACACGTCGCCGACGGGCAACGGGGCTTCCGGGGACGTAGAGAGAGCCATACGGGCGAGCGTAGCGGCCGGTACCGACAATCAGGCGGCCCGCCGCCCCCACTGCACCGCGAGCACCACCAGTCCGATCCCCAGCCAGCACAGCCCCACCAGCTGGGCGCTCGTGGTGGCCTCCAGGATCACCGCGATCAGGATGGCCGCGCCCACCACCGGCATCAGCACGTGGCGCCACCAGCTCGGCGGACCCTCCATCCGGCGCACGGCGAACCAGCCCACCACCGACGCGTGCAGCAGCACGAACGCCGTGAGCGCGCCCACGTCCACCACCGACACGAGATGGTCGAGACCGTCGTCCTGCCGGGCCGCCCACACCGCCGCGACCATCGTCACCACCGCGGCCCCCGCGATCGCCACGCGCGGTACCCCGGAACGGGCGTCGACCCGGGACAGGAGCGAGGGCAGGCGCCGCTCCCGGGCCATCGCGAACACCAGCCGGCCAGCAGCCGCCTGCCCCGCCAGCGCCGCGAAGGCCGCCCCGATCGCCTTGCTGACGGCCACCAGGTCGTGCAGCCAGGTCCCGACCGAGACGTCCACCGCGTCGTAGAACGCCGACCCCTGCTTCACCGGGTCCGCCGCGAGTTCGGCCGAGCTCACCGGTTCCAGCAGCGCCGCCAGGTAGGACTGGACGACGAAGAGCGCCCCGGCGAGCACCAGGCAGAACAGCACCGCCCGCGCCACCTTCGCCGAACCCCCCGTCACCTCCTCCGCGAACGAGGCGATCGCGTCGAAGCCCAGGTAGGACAGCACGGCGACGGACACCGCCCCCAGCACCGCGGTCGTCGAGAACCCGGTGTCCCCGGTGAGCGGGGACAGCCAGCCGCGCTCGGCCCCGTCCCTGGCCAGCACCACCACCGCCGACACCACGAACACCAGCAGCACCACGATCTCCATGGCGAGCACCGCGAAACCCACCCGGGCCGCCGCCCGTACGCCCCAGAGGTTGAGCAGCGTCGTCACCACGACCGCGATCGCCGTCCACACCCACCGGGACACCTCGGGGACCAGCGCGTTCATCGCGATCCCGGAGAAGAGGTAGGCGACCGCAGGGATCAGCAGGTAGTCGAGCATCGCCATCCAGCCGGCGATGAACCCGGGGCCCTCCCCGAGCCCCTTGCGGGCGTACGCGAAGACCGAACCGGCGAGGGGCGCCACATGGACCATCTGGGCGTAGCTGAAGGCGGTGAAGGCCATCACCACGGTCGCCACGAGGTACACCAGCGCAACGGCCCCGTGGGACTTCGCGTCCAGGGTGCCGAACACGCCGACCGGGGCCATGGGGGCGATGAACAGCAGCCCGTAGACCACCAGGTCCCTGAACCCCAGTGTCCGCCGCAGCCTTCCCTCGTCCGCGCTGCTTCCGCTGCCCGCCATGAAGCCTCCGTCGCTGGATTGCGTTCGCCCCAGTCTCGCGACCCCAGGGATCCGGCGCCTGTTCGGTACGGCCTTACGATGGGACGCATGACTGCAACGCCCAGCCCGTCACCCGCCACCGTCCCGAGCGGAGGCGCTTCGCGCAGCAGTGACAGCCGCCGCGTCCTGCTCGCCGCGCCCCGCGGCTACTGCGCGGGCGTGGACCGCGCCGTGATCGCCGTCGAGAAGGCCCTGGAGCAGTACGGGGCGCCGATCTACGTGCGCCACGAGATCGTGCACAACAAGTACGTCGTGCAGACGCTCGAGAAGAAGGGCGCGATCTTCGTCGACGTCACCGCGGAGGTGCCCGAGGGCTCCATCGTGATGTTCTCCGCGCACGGGGTCGCCCCGACCGTCCACGCGGAGGCCGCCGAACGCAACCTCGCCACGATCGACGCGACCTGCCCACTGGTCACCAAGGTCCACAAGGAAGCCGTCCGCTACGCCAAGGAGGACTACGACATCCTCCTGATCGGACACGAGGGCCACGAGGAAGTCATCGGCACGAGCGGTGAGGCCCCCGACCACATCACGCTGGTCGACGGCCCCGAGGACGTCGCGAACGTCGAGGTCCGCGACGAGTCCAAGGTCGTCTGGCTCTCCCAGACCACGCTCTCCGTCGACGAGACGATGGAGACGGTCGGCGCGCTCAAGAACAAGTTCCCGAACCTCCTCTCCCCGCCGAGCGACGACATCTGCTACGCCACGCAGAACCGTCAGGTCGCGGTGAAGAAGCTGGCCGAGGACGCCGAGCTGGTCATCGTCGTCGGTTCCAAGAACTCCTCCAACTCGATCCGCATGGTCGAGGTCGCCCTGGACGCCGGCGCGCCGGCCGCCCACCTGGTGGACTTCGCCGCCGAGATCGACGAGGCCTGGCTGGAAGGCGTGACGACGGTCGGCCTCACCTCGGGCGCCTCGGTCCCCGACGTCCTGGTGGACGGGGTGCTGGAGTGGCTGAGCGAGCGGGGTTACGGCGACGTGGAGACGGTGAAGACCGCCGACGAGTCGATCACCTTCTCGCTGCCCAAGGAGCTCCGCCGCGACCTGCGCGCGGAGGCTGCCGCGCTCGCCGCGGAGTGACGCGTCGGCTGCTTCGCCGGCTCACGAGCAACGCCGCCGGTCGCCTCACGGGCTGACGGGCAACGTGCCGTTCGCCTCACGAGCTCACGAGCAACGGTGCCGGTCGCCTCGTCGGCTGACGGGCAAGTCCCGGCCGCCCCGCGGGCTGACAGGTAGCGGAACAGGGGACCGGCCCGGGTGGCGGACACACCACCCGGACCGGGCCCGGCCGACCGGCCGACGACACGGTCCGGGCGCTCGGGCTCTCCGGTGGACCGCCGGGGTGCGCCGGCCCACCGTGGCCGGCCCCGGTGCGCTCGTCCGCCGGTGGACGACCCGGGCGCGCGGGCTTCAGGGGCGTCGAGGGCGTACGCGCCCTCCGGCGGGCGACCCTGGTGCGCCCGCCCGGATCGCCCACCCGGGGAGTGATCCGCGCCACCTGCCCGTACCGTGGATCACATGGAGATCTTCGGTGTGGACATCGGCGGTTCAGGGATCAAGGGCGCGCCCGTGGACCTGGATCGCGGAGAGCTGGCGCAGGAGCGCCACAAAGTACTGACACCCCACCCGGCCACGCCGACCGGCGTGGCCGACGGTGTGGCCGAGGTCGTCGGCCATTTCGACTGGAAGGGGCCGGTCGGCATCACGTTCCCCGGAGTCGTCACGGGCGGCGTCACCCGGACCGCGGCCAACGTGGACAAGGGCTGGATCGACACGGACGCCGGGACGCTGCTCAGCGACCGCATCGGGCAGCCGGTCACGATCCTCAACGACGCCGACGCGGCGGGTATCGCCGAGATGACCTTCGGGGCGGGGCGTGACCGCAAGGGCACGGTCATCATGCTGACGCTCGGCACGGGCATCGGGAGCGCGGTCTTCACCGACGGGCAGCTCGTCCCCAACACCGAGCTCGGCCACCTGGAGCTGCACGGCCACGACGCGGAGAAGCGCGCCTCCACGAAGGCCAAGGAGGACGAGGACCTGAGCTGGCACCACTGGGCGCACCGGGTGCAGAAGTACCTGGTCCACGTGGAGATGCTGTTCTCGCCGGAGCTCTTCATCATCGGCGGCGGCGTGAGCCGCAAGGCCGAGAAGTTCCTGCCGCTCATCGAACACGTACGCGCCGAGATCGTCCCGGCGCAGCTGCAGAACAACGCGGGCATCGTCGGAGCGGCCATGGCGGCCGCGGGGAAGTAGCGCTACGGGCGGGAAGCTGCCCTACGGGGCAGGGCGGAGCGGGAAGCTGGGGCTGTGCGGGCGGGAGCGGCCCGGCTCCCACGCCGGGGGGAGCGGCCTGCTGCGGCGGGTCCTACGGGCGGGGGCGGCGGGTGGCCCGGTCGGCCTTGGCCAGGTGGCGCCGGCGCTCCCGCATCTGCCGGACCTTCCGCACGGTGGCGATGAGACCCGCGACGAGCGTGCCCCCGTACAGCCAGCCGGCGTGGACGGCGAGCGCGGTCACGACGGCCATCGCCCGCCCGCCGAAGCCCCCCGTGCCCCCGGACACCGGGATGACGCCGACCGCGAAGGCGATCGGCACGATGATGGGGGCGGTCACCAGGTCGGCGGGCCGTACCCAGAGCGCGGTCAGGGCGCTGACGGGCAGGAACAGCAGCCCGTACACGAGCTCCGAGCCGCCGAGGAGCAGCTGGTCGAGGCAGGCCAGCACGAACATGGTCAGGGCCGCGAACAGCCCGGCGCCGATACCGGTCAGCCGAGGATCGGGGAACCTGCGCAGCGCCAGGACCACGGGCGGGACGCCGCCCGGCCTCGAACCCCGACCCGTGCCCGTCGCCGGCGCCGAGGAGACCGACACCCGCACCGGGCCGACGGGGGCCGCGCCCTCGCCCAGACCTGCGGGCGGGGCGGGCCGGCCCTGCGGGGGCTGCCTGCGCTGCGGGGTACGAGTCCTGTGCTGCTCCACCCCGACAACCTAGGTCGCCGAGTGCACTCTTTCGGGCGTTGGACACGCGCTTTGGCCTACCTTGGCGTTGCGTTCGATCCCATGCGGCCGAAACAGCCCCGTTCGGCCGCGCGGAGGCCCCCGTCCCCGCACCCGTGACGGGCCGCCCGGCCCCGCCCGTAAACTGGAGAATCGGTCCACTCCCGGGCCCGCCCGCGCAGCTCCGCTCCTCACTTCAGGAAGTCGCCAAAGTGTCGCTCACGATCGGAATCGTCGGCCTGCCGAATGTCGGCAAGTCGACCCTGTTCAACGCCCTGACCAAGAACGACGTGCTGGCGGCCAACTACCCGTTCGCCACCATCGAGCCGAACGTCGGCGTCGTGGGCGTCCCCGACCCCCGCCTCGACAAACTCGCCGAGATCTTCAGCTCGCAGAAGCTGCTCCCCGCCACCGTCGACTTCGTCGACATCGCGGGCATCGTGCGGGGCGCGAGCGAGGGCGAGGGCCTGGGCAACAAGTTCCTGGCGAACATCCGTGAGTCCGACGCGATCTGCCAGGTCATCCGCGCCTTCAAGGACGAGAACGTCGTCCACGTGGACGGCAAGGTCTCGCCCAAGGACGACATCGAGACGATCAACACCGAGCTGATCCTGGCCGACCTCCAGTCCGTCGAGAAGGCCGTCCCGCGCCTGACGAAGGAGTCCCGCCTCCAGAAGGAGAAGGTCGCGGTCCTGGCCGCGGTCGAGGAGGCCCAGAAGATCCTCGAAGCGGGCGACACCCTCTTCTCGCAGGGCATCACGGCCGGCACCGAGAAGGGCCGCCTGCTCCACGAGCTGCACCTGCTCACCACGAAGCCCTTCCTGTACGTCTTCAACGTCGACGAGGACGAGCTGGTCGACGAGGACTTCAAGAACGAGCAGCGCGCCCTGGTCGCCCCGGCGGAGGCCATCTTCCTCAACGCCAAGATCGAGTCCGAGCTGATCGAGCTGGACGACGACGAGGCCCTCGAACTCCTCCAGTCCATGGGCCAGGAAGAGCCCGGCCTGGCCACCCTCGGCCGCGTCGGCTTCGACACCCTCGGCCTCCAGACCTACCTCACGGCAGGCCCCAAGGAGGCCCGCGCCTGGACGATCAAGAAGGGCGCCACGGCCCCGGAGGCGGCCGGTGTGATCCACACCGACTTCCAGAAGGGCTTCATCAAGGCGGAGATCGTCTCCTTCGAGGACCTGGTCGAAACAGGCTCGGTCGCCGAGGCCCGCGCCAAGGGCAAGGCGCGCATGGAGGGCAAGGACTACGTGATGCAGGACGGCGACGTGGTGGAGTTCCGCTTCAACGTCTGAACTCCACCACGTCGGTGATGTGGTGGAGTTCAGCCCGAAAGTACAAGTGACTGATGGGGGCAGGACGAGTTCGTCCTGCCCCCATCAGGTGCCCTCCGCGGTCCTTGAAGTGGGCCTCGAATGCGAGGGCGAAGGTTCCCCTCTCCCTGTCTCAGTCGTCCTATTCATTTTGGGTGCCACTGGCCTCCCTGTGACTGCTGCATCCACATTAACCACCAAAGCACCGCAGTCGGCAGTGAGCCTTTTCCAATCTCACGCAGAGGCGTGAGATTGCAGGGGAGTAAAACGTCTCCGCGCGCGGAGGTGAGACCACCGTGACGCCCTGGAGATCGCCCGCGCACCCCGCGCCCAGGGTGGTGACTGGCCCCGGATCGCCCCTGCCATCAGCAGCTGGCCGCCGACGTGGCCCGCCTGGCCTCTGCCCCGTGCGCCGATCACCGCGGTATCTGCGACTAATGCCACCAACTCCCGATGGCTGGCTACCCGAACGCCCGCCGCCGTCCAGCCTGGCGGTCAGCATGGGCGGACCGCCAGGGTCATGCGGCGCACTCCAACCTGCGGTCCGTCAACGCCGTAGGCATGACCGGGTGACATCCATTCTGATCATGACTTTTCAGTACACACAACTCTGTATCGAAAAGCGGCATACGCCTCTTTTTGTTGGTGTGCCCTGGGCCCAGGACACCGTCCCGGGCCCCGCGTGCCGAGCGTCCTGTCTCCGCCAAACGAACCGTCGAGCTGTCGGGGAGTTCGGCCGGAGCGCCGTCGCTGCGACGGGTTGACAAGCTCCCCGTGAGCATCGGCGCGGCTCCCGGCAAGATGGCGAAGGCCACCGCCGAAACCGACCCGTCCAGCGTTGACGTACAAGTACTCGGCGACGACGAAGCGCAGAGGACTGGCACCCATGGGATGCTCCTCACGCTCCAGCCCACGGACAGCGGAAGACGCTCGCAGGATGCTGTCCCGGTTTCCGTTCGGGTGGACTACAAGGGGTTCAGCGAGGCGTACGGCGGCTCCTACGGCTCCCGGCTTCAGCTCGTGCAGTTGAGTCGGAAGAACTGTGGGGGACCTATCCTAGAACCGGCGGAGATCCTGCGGCTCAGGCGCATATTGGCCCACTGTCCGAGAATTCCGTCCCGGGAAGCGTGGAGTTCTACACCACGGTTCGACCTGGCGCGGCATCAAAAAAGACGGGCTATGCCGCATGGGAAGCCGGTAAGGCCGCTGGCATCAATTCTTTCACTTCTGATGGCAAAGATTGGGCTTCTATCCCGATCGTGATCGTTTCAACAAGGTAGGCTACTCGATGGAGTTGGACCTTACGGGCCTGCAGAGAATCCCAGAGGAAAAGCTAGTGCTAACGGAGATTCGATATTTGGCGCTAGTGCAATTTGACCTCATGGCACTGTATCGCCGTTGGGGTCGACCGGATGTCGCAGTAGACGATCTGGCCGAATGGCTGTGCTTCGCCTTCGCGTTGCCCAATGGGGAAAAATTCGCCCTGCAGCGGGAGGCGCTTCATCCACCTACACCTGGATTCCTCCTCAGTGTGACCCGGGCGCTCTTCTCCGCGGAAGCGGCAGAATCGGTGATTGAAGCGCTTGATGTTCCAGGCGCATTCTCGGTTGAGTTGAGCGCCGAGGTTGTCAGCTAGGCGCGATTCTCCGTGACGGCTCGCCAGTTCAACTGGCGAGCCGTTTCGGTTTTCTTGAGGTATCACGCTGCTTCGAACCGGACCGCCACTGCCAAGTTCAGGACGGGAGTATTCGACGTCGGGGACGCTGGTAGGCAGGTGGCACTATCAATCCGAAACTCGGACGCGGTGAGGTCGAACGGATCGCCTTCCAGCTCGGTCAGCTTGGTCAGGAGGCGCAGCGTCGTCTCGCGCGGGATCTTCCGGAGCTCGGCCTGCGCCTCGGGGCGGAAGTCCGTTCGGTACTCACTCACGGCGCGCCAGCGTCTCCCTCATGACGTCCTCGATCGGGATGCCGGGTGCGGCGTTGGCCATGCGCTCGTCGATGATCCGATTGATCTCGCGCTCTTCCCACTCCTGGTACCTGCGCAGTACCTCGACGGAGACGACGGCGGCGACTTCCTTGCTGCGGCGTGTGATCACGGTGGGTACGTCATCGCGGTCGGCGCGGTCCACGACCTCCGCCAGATGCGCGTGTACGTCGCGGATGGTCTCTATGGGCAACGGTTGCGTCATGCGCTCAGGTGTACCGAGTGTCCCATGTGTCCTATGTGTACACAAAGGGTGTGGCTGGCGGGTGGCGTCCTTCGTTTCAGCTCCGCGTGCTGGATGTGCTGGATGTGCTGGATGAACTCGCACTGTGCTGGATGGGTGCTGGATATACGGTTCGAGGCCGACGTTTCCGCAGCTCGCAGCCCTGCGCTACCTACCCGCTCCAACGTGTGGGAGGTCACGAACACCGCCGCGTCACTGATCCGGCCGACGCGTGCAGGTCGGCGCCGGCTCGGCCCTTCGGAGCCGGGCCTTTGCCCTTTGCCGTCCTGGGCGGGGTGGGAAGTGGGCGGCTGGCGGTGACCCGGGCGGCCTTGGACGTCCGTGGTGTGGGCTGCCCGGTCGCTGGGTCAGGGGGTGCCCACGGACAGTCCTGAGCCTGTGAGGCGTACCCGGATGCCGTCCTTCGCGACGCGGACGTCCCGGAGCCGTAGGTCGCCGTTCGGCGGTTCCGGGAGTTCGAAGGCCAGGGAGAGCCTGTCGGCGAGGACCGGGCGGGTGAGCTGGGACAGGGCGTCCAGGAGGCCGGGGTCCAGGCCCAGGGCGCGGAGGATCCCGGGGTTGTCCTTCGCCAGGTCGATGAGGTCGAGGCTCCGGGCCTGGCGGGCGAAGTGCGGGGAGCCGGTGAGTTCCGCGAGTTCGCCGTCGTCGTCCAGGCTCTCGCGTACGGTCGCCTCCGGCACCCCCAGCCGCTGCACGATCGCCGGGACCGACAGCAGCGCCCTCGCCTTGCGGGTCTCCCGGGCGAGGTCGGCCGAGGCCTTCCGTGTCAGGTGCAGACCGTCGGAGGCGCGCGGCCCGGGGCGGTAGGTGGCCAGCTCGCCTATGTCCAGGCGCATGCCGCCGATCTCCGTGGTGATGCCCCGGTCGGCCTGCCGCCGGATCGTCGCGTCGGCGTGCAGCCGCAGGTCGTGTCCGGCGACCGGGAGGGTGCCCCGGGCCTTGACCCGGTTGCCGCCCTCGCCGGTGAACGAGACCTGGGAGGCGCCCAGTTCGCGGTTGAGGTCGGCGAAGGACAGCAGGACGTCGCCGTCCACCCGCGGGATCTCGGCGCCGCGTACGGACGTGAGGCCGTCGGTGTCCAGCCGGATGTCCTGCGCCGTGGCCGACACCTTCGCCAGCGACACCCGGTCGGCCGCCACGTCGGGCACCGTCACCCGCACCGAGTCCAGCTTCCCGCCGGCGAGTTGGGTGAGGAAGGGGAAGCCGCCGATCTCCACCTCGGGGGCCGCGGCCAGGTCCAGTTGCCCCTTGAGGGTGTCCGCCGCCTTCCGCTCGGCGTACAGCACGGCCCAGCGGTCGGCCAGGGCGGCGAACGCCGTGAGGACGACCAGACCCGCCACCGCCTTCACGGCCAGTGGCAGCACGCCGGAACGTCGCCGCCGCCGGCGGGTGCCCCGGTGGGCGGCGGCGCGCGGGGGCCGTTCCGGTCGCGGGCCGGCCCTCCGCCGGGCGGCGTCCTCGCCGGGAACCCCGCCCGGCGGAGGGCCGGCGAGGGCTCCGAGCTCGTCGTAGGGGTCGTGGGGCGCTGCGGGCCGGTCAGGGGAGTGGTGACGGGGGTCGATGCGGTGCGGAGTGTGCATCACCTCATCCGAACACGAGGACCACCCCCGTTCGCAACCCGGACCGGCGGCGGCCGGCCTGACCCACGCTCAGCCGCCCTGTGCGCGGACCGTCAGTCCGCTCACCCCCGGCGGCTTCTCCGCGTCCGCCGAACTGACCGTCAGCCTGACCTGGCGGGCCGCGTCGCCCGGCCGGTACGGGCGCCAGGTGCGGCCGTCCAGAGAGGTCTCCAGGGTGTGGGAGGCCGGGGCGGTGTCCGTCCAGTCCGGTGTGATCGAGGCGATCCGGGTCACGCGGCGCAGGGCCACCGTCAGCGTGCCCGTCGCACCGTCCGGTGACCACGAGGTCGACCCGCTGCCGTCCACCGCCGCCTCGGCGTACAGGCCCGGTGCCTCGGAGGTGGCCGTCGCGGGGCGGCAGCGGGCCGCGTCCGACGTCGGGGCGAGGTCGGGGCGGCGGGTGGGGAGCGTGAGGGTGCCGGACAGCCGGCGCGGGCCCGCCGGGGTGTGCACGGTGAAGGGCGTGCCGTGCGTCAGCCGCACCGTGGTGGTCCGGGGGCCGATGGCGACGTCGTACGTACGGCCCCGGTAGCGCAGCCCCGACAGCCGCACGCCCTCATTGAGCTGCGGCAGCAGGAGCGGGTCGAGGCGTACGCCGTCCTCGCGCAGCCTGAGCCCGGTCAGGCCGTGGGTGAAGACCTGGAGGAAGCCGCCCTTCCCGGTGACGAAGTCCTCGGCCGGGAAGCCCGAGAGGGGGTCCTGGGCGCCGGACTTCTCCCCCCGCGCCTCGGAGAAGAGGTGGTACGGGCCGCGCACGAAGGGGCGTACGGCGCGCCGGAGGTACGTGTAGGCCGCACAGCCGGGCTCACCGGTCGCGGCGGCGTCGATCGCGTGCACCGAGTCGGTCATCGCGGGCCCGTCCGGGTCGGTGCGGGCGGCGTAGTAGTCGAGCGTCGCGGCGGCGGCGCCCTCGGGCATCGGCCACTCCAGCGGGTAGACCAGCAGCACCGTGTCGGCCTGCTTGATGGTCGAGCCGTTGTAGCCGGCGTACTGGAGGAACACCTTCCGTTCGGCGTCGTAGGGGATGCGCAGCCCGTCGGCGACCTCGGTCCAGCCCGCGGGTGCCGGGTGGCCGAGGAGTGCGGCGGCGCGGGTGGCGTGGCGCAGGGCGGTGGCGGCCACCGCGTTGGTGAAGACGCCGTCGGTGACACCGTTGCTGTACTCGTCGGGGCCCGCGACGTCCCTGACCGAGTAGCTGCCGTCGGCGTTCGCCGTGGCGCGCGACTGCCAGAAGTCGGCGATCCCCTTCAGCAGCGGCCACCCCCGCCCGGCCAGCCAGGCCCGGTCGCCGGTGGCCAGGTAGTACTGCCAGACGGCGAGCGCGATGTCGCCCTGGAGGTGGATCTGGGTCAGGCAGTGCGGGGGGTCCCAGCTCTGGCACTCGGAGTCCAGACGTCCGCGGCTCGCGCTCGTCCAGGGGTAGAACAGCCCGGCGTGGCCGAGCTTCCGGGCGTTCGCCCGGGCGGCGTCGCGGGTGCGGTAGCGGTACTCGACGACGGAGCGGGCCAGTTCCGGGCTGGTGGCCAGCAGCCCCGGGTACATCCAGGTCTCGGCGTCCCAGAACACCATGCCCGCGTAGTTGTCGCTGCTCAGAGCGGCCGGGGCGATGCTGTCCGACGCGCCGGGCCGGGTGCCGGCGAGCAGCCCGTACCGGGCGGACCGCAGCCAGGCCTGGAGGTCCGGGCTGCCCGGTACGGCGATGTCGGCGGCCCAGGCGGTCCGCCAGGCCGCCGCGTTGCCGGCGAGGACCCCGGACCAGCCGCGCCGGGCCGCCCGCCGCGCGGCGTCCCGCGCGGCCGCGAGGGGGGTGCGGGAGGTGAGGGCGGTGTCGACGCCCACGTACTTCTCGAAGGTGTACGAGCGGCCCGCCTCGACCCGGGCCGTGCGGGTGCCCCCGCCGGAACCGGTCTGGACGATCGCCCCCTCGGTGCCCGTGCCGAGCGTGCGGAAGGTGCCGTCGGACGCGACCGTGACCCGGCGCGCCCCGCGCTCGTCCAGCCGGCCGGTCACCGTCGCGGTGCCGCTCCAGTGCGGGGTCATCCGCAGGCGTACGGCGCCCGTGTGCACGTCGGAGCGGTCGGCCAGCACCTCGTAGGTCAGGTCCGTCGCGCGGCCGTCGGCCGTGGTCCACCGCAGGGAGGTGACCACGACGCCGCAGCGCAGGTGGAGGGTCTGGCGGTAGCGGGAGACGCGGCCGGCGGGCGTGGCGGAGCCGTACGTCTCGGAGCCGACCCGTACGTCGAGCGTGGTCCAGGAGGGCAGCGCGGCGATCACCTCCCGGCCCCCGGCGAGGTCCTGGTCGCGGGCGTAGAGCCCCGCGACGAAGGCACCGTCGTACCGTGGTGTGTAGAGCGGCCAGCCCGTCCTGCCGCCCGTGGCGGCGTATCCGGCGCCGGTGGCGGGCACCCGGTGCCCCAGGTAGCCGTTGCCGACGTAGGGGTCGTACCCCTGGGCCTCGCCGAAGGTGGTGGAGCCCGGAGCCCACGAGGCGTCCGGCGGAGCGCCCCGGCTGCCGCACACGGCGGCCGGGGCGGGCCCGGCCGCGTGGGAGAGCGGGGGCGGCGGTGCTGCCAGCGCCGCCGCGATCAGGGGCGCGAGAACGGAGAAGCGCGTGAGGCTCACCGTACGAAAATAGGGAACGCCTGAGCGCCGCGGCGGTAGCGGCGCGCGGGACGAGCCGGCCGGTCCACGGCCGGAGGCAGGAGAGCGCCACATGTCCTATCCGGATCCCGTCCACATGGACGGCGCGGGCGAGATCAGTGCGCGGTACCGCCCGGCCGGCACCACCCCGGACCTGCTGACACGCGACGGCGGCAGCACCCACTACCTCGCCACGTCGGACTCGACGCACGGCGAGTTCGGGCTGTACCGGATCGACATGGGTCCGCGCGCGGGCGGCCCGGCGGAGCACTTCCACCGGTCGATCTCCGAGTCCTTCTTCATCCTCGACGGGACGGTGCGGATCTACGACGGCGAACGGTGGACCGACACCACGCCGGGCGACTTCCTGTACGTCCCCCAGGGCGGCCTGCACGCCTTCCGCAACGACTCCGACGAGCCCGCCTCGATGCTGCTGCTCTTCACCCCGGGGGCGCCCCGCGAGGAGTACTTCGAGAAGGTGGGGCAGGTCTCCGACTGGCCGGAGAAGCAGCGGGCGGAGTTCTTCATCAAGCACGACACGTACTGGACGGAGTGAGGGCGGGCGCGCGGCCCGGCCTCAGGGCGCCAGGCCCGTCTTGAGCCCGGCCCCGCACAGCGGGACGACCACGCTGCGGTCCGTCGTGCCGCCCACCGCCGCCCAGCAGGCGACCCCGGTGGTCTCCACGAAGAGGCCCCGGCCGGCCAGGTCCTTCTGGGCCGCCCTGATCTGGTCCTCCGTCACCGTCAGGAAGGTCCCGCCCGAATCCCGGACGGCGGCGAGGATCTGCCGGGCGCGCGGCGGCCGGGGGATCGCGATCCCCTCGGCGAGGGTGGGAAGTGCCCGGCCCGGACCGTCGTCGAGGAGCCCGGCGGCCCCTGCCCGGAACGCCGCGGCCAGCGGGGACACGGCCTCGGCCTGTACGGCGATCAGGGCCGGGCGGCGGTCGATCAGGCCGTGCGCGAGGAGTTCCGCGGTGGCCAGGGCCGCGCCCAGGAGCAGCGTGCCGTTGCCGACCGGTACGGCGAGGGCGTCGGGCAGGGTGCCGCCGCGTTCCTCCCAGATCTCGTAGACGTACGTCTTCGTGCCGTGCAGGAAGTACGGGTTGAAGACGTGGGAGGCGTAGAAGGTGCCGGGGGCGTCCGCCGCGGCCCGGGCCGCGGCGGACGCGGCCTCGCGGTCGCCGGGCACGGTCTCCGGGCGGGCTCCGTGGGCGCGGATCTGCTCGGTCTTCCCGGGAGAGGTCCCCTCGGGGACGTAGACGGTGCACGGCAGTCCGGCCCGTGCGCAGTACGCGGCGACGGCCGTCCCCGCGTTGCCGCTGCTGTCGGCGACGACCCGGTCCGGGGAGAGCCTGCGGGCGAGTTCGGCCAGCATCACCGCGCCCCGGTCCTTGAAGGAGAGCGTGGGCATGAGGAAGTCGAGCTTGGCCGAGACATGGCCGGTGAGCGGGACGAGGGGGGTCCGGCCCTCGCCGAGGGAGACGGCGGCCGGTCCGGCGAGGGGGAGGACCTCCTCGTAGCGCCACAGCGAATCGACCCGTCCGGCCAGCGCGTCGAGGGGTACCGGCGCCAGTGGACCGGTGTCGAGGTCCCAGGGGCCGCCGCACACCGGACAGCACCAGTCCAGCAGGGCGGAGCCGGACCGGGAGCCGTCCCGCGGGCAGAGGTAGGAGGCGGCGGGCAGGGGGGTGTCGGCCATGGGACGAACCTAGTCCCCGGCCGGCCCCTGATCCGGTCCCGCTGCCCTGATCCGGTCCCGGTGTCCTGATCCGGTCCCGGTGCGGCGGGCGCGGCCCGGCCCTGCCCGGCCGGTGACCGGTCCCGGGCGCCGGCGCGGGCCCGTCGTCCCGTTCCGGTGGGCGGGCGCGGCGTGCGGCCCCGTGCGGCGGGGCGTGACCCGGATTCCCTCGGTGGGCGCACGGCTTCGTGGACCGGAGCTGATCGGGCGCCGGGGCGCGTCCGACGCATACCTGCACCAGGTATGCGCTGGTGGGCAGGGAATCATCACTTCGGGTGAAACTCTGGCCCGTGCTTGCGGTACTCAACCCACGGTTGTCACGCTGTTGCTGTCTGTCAACCTGTTGGGAGTGGCCTGTGCCTTTCGGTGAGCAGCCCGCCTATCTGCGCGTGGCGAGCGATCTCAGGGAGAAGATCGTCAACGGCGCGCTGCCGCCCCATACGCGCCTGCCCTCGCAGGCCCGCATCCGCGAGGAGTACGGGGTCTCGGACACCGTGGCGCTGGAGGCGCGCAAGGTGCTGATGGCCGAAGGGCTCGTCGAGGGGCGGTCGGGTTCCGGCACGTACGTGCGCGCGCGTCCGGTCCCGCGCCGGATCGCCCGCTCCGGTTACCGGCCGGGATCCGGGGCCAGCCCGTTCCGCCAGGAGCAGACGGCTGAAGGGGCGCGCGGGACCTGGGAGTCGCGCAGCGAGCAGGAGGGGGCGAGCCCCGAGGTCGCCGAGCGGCTCGGGATCGAGCCGGGTGACCGGGTGATGCGCACGCGCTACGTCTTCCGGGAGGCGGGGGAGCCGATGATGCTGTCCACGTCCTGGGAGCCCCTGGCCGTCACCGGCCGCACCCCGGTGATGCTCCCCGAGGAGGGCCCGCTGGGCGGCTGCGGCGTGGTCGAGCGCATGGCGGCGATCGACGTCGTCGTGGACAACGTGGCGGAGGAGGTCGGCGCGCGCCCCGGGCTGGCGGAGGAACTCCTGGCGCTCGGCGGGGTGCCGGGCCATGTGGTGATGGTGATCGGGCGGACGTACTACGCCTCGGGGCTGGCGGTGGAGACGGCCGACGTGGTCGTCCCCGCCGACCGGTACCGGATTGCCTACCATCTCCCGGTCAGATGACCCCCGGTGCGGCAGGGGTGACAGGTGGGGCGGCCGTGGTGACCGCTGGGAGCGACTCCGTGTCCGCCCCGTGTGACGCCGAGTTAACGGCCGCCCGCCGCACGTAACCGGCGGGCAACCGTCCGCCGCCACGGCTTGTCATGTCCAAGTCCTAACTTCCCGTTCGTCACCGCACACCGGACCGACGGACGGGAAGCCACCGATGACGGACACCGCAACGCCCGCGACGGGCGAGGCGCCGCTGGAAGGCCCGGGGGCGCCCCGGCGCAGCTACGCCAGGCTCGCCGCCGACGAGAGCCGCGAGGACTACTCCCTCCGCTACGCGCCGCACTCCTTCCGGCGCTGGTCGCCCTCGACGGTCGCGGGGACGGCGCTCGGCGGCATCGCGTACCTCGCCGACTTCGCGATCGGCGCGTCGATCGTCTTCACCTACGGATTCACCAGCGGGCTCGCCTCGATCCTGGCCGCCGCGGCGATCATCTTCCTCACCGGGATCCCGATCGCCCGGGCGTGCGCGAAGTACGGCCTGGACATGGACCTGGTCACGCGCGGGGCGGGCTTCGGGTACTTCGGATCGACGCTGACCTCGCTGATCTACGCGTCCTTCACGTTCATCTTCTTCGCGCTCGAGGGCTCGATCATGGCGCAGGCCATGCACCAGGCCGTCGGGCTGCCGGTCGAGGCCGGATACCTGGTCACCACGCTGATCGTCATCCCGATCGTGTTCCGGGGTATGGGCGCGCTGGCCAAGGTGCAGGCCTGGACCCAGCCGGTCTGGATCATCGGCATGGTGCTGCCCTTCGTGGTGCTCGCCGTCGAAGCGCCCGGCTCCTGGGGGGCGTTCACCTCCTTCACCGGCACCGAGGGGGCCGCGCCCGGCTTCTCCTGGGTCGCCTTCGGGCTCGGGACGGGCGTCGCGCTCTCGCTCATCGCCCAGATCGGGGAACAGGCCGACTACCTGCGCTTCATGCCGGCCAGGACCGAGGCCAACAAGCGGCGGTGGAACCTCGCCGTCCTCGCCGCGGGGCCCGGCTGGGTCGTCATCGGGGCCGCGAAGCAGCTCGGCGGGGCCTTCCTCGCCTTCGTGGCGCTGGAGGCGGTCGGCAAGACACACGCCCTGGAGCCGATCGCGCCGCAGATCGAGGCCCTGAAGCCCTGGCTCGGCTCCTTCGCCCTTCCGGCCGCGGCGCTCTTCGTGATCGTCTCCCAGGTCAAGATCAACGTGACCAACGCCTACAGCGGATCGCTGTCCTGGTCGAACTTCTTCTCCCGGATCACGCACCGGCACCCGGGCCGGGTCTGGTACATCTTCCTCAACCTCGTCATCGCGCTGACGCTGATGGAGATGAACATGTTCGCGGCCCTGAACAAGCTGCTGGGCTTCTACTCCAACGTCGGCATCGCCTGGATCGTGGCCGTCGCCGCCGACCTGGTCATCAACAAGCGGATCGGACTGAGCCCCCGCTACATCGAGTTCAAGCGCGCCTACCTCCACGCCGTCAACCCGGCCGGATTCGGGGCGATGGTGATCGCCTCGACCGTCTCGATCCTCGCCTTCTTCGGGCTGTTCGGCACGTACGCCGAAGCCTTCTCCACCTTCATCGCGGCCGGACTCTCCCTGATCCTCTGCCCGTTGATCGCCTGGCTGACGAAGGGGAAGTACTACCTGGCCCGTCCGAACCCGGTGAACGGCCCCGGCGTCGAGATCGCCGACATCACCGCCACACACACCTGCGCGGTGTGCGAGACCGCCTACGAGCTGCCCGACATCGCGGACTGCCCGGTCAGGCCGGGTCCCATCTGCTCGCTCTGCTGCTCGCTGGACGCGGAGTGCGGAGACGTCTGCCGCAAGGAGCCCGCGGGCCCGGTGCTCATGCCGATGCCCGTCGTGCGCGCTCCGGCCGGCTGACGCGCGGGGGGCGTGACAGGCCACAGAGGGGGCGCATTCGGGAGAGTGCGCCCCCTTTGGTGTGGCCGGATGCGTATCTCTTTGTGTAAACACGCATCCGCTGAGTGAAGGTCAGGCGTACGCTCGGGCATATGCGTACTGCGGTTTCCTGGGGATCCTTAGAGACGTGCACGCCAGTGGGGAGAGGGGCGGAATGCTGGGGAGGAACGGCATGACGGACAACGGCGCCATGCTCCCCTGGTCGGTGATCAGGCAGGACGGCAACGGCAACCGGTACAGCGTCGGGCGCTACGCGACGGAGGACGAGGCGCAGAAGATCGCGGACGGTCTGCACCGCCACGGAAACGAGCGGCTCTACTGGGTGGAGCGCACGAGCCGGAGCGCGCGCCCTTAGGGAGGGCCCGGCGGGAGCGGGGCCACCGGCTACGCTCCGGCCCATGAGTGATTCCGTGGTGGTGGCCGGGGCCGTCTGCGACCGTGGGCGGCTGCTGGCCGCCCGCCGCAGCGCCCCACCGGAGCTGGCCGGCCGCTGGGAGCTGCCCGGCGGCAAGGTGGAACCGGGAGAGAGCGGCGAGCAGGCGCTCGTACGGGAGCTCCGGGAGGAGCTCGGGGTGGAGGCGGAGCCCCTGGAGCGCATCCCCGGCGAGTGGCCGCTGAAGCGCGGTCACGTCCTCCGTGTGTGGACGGTCCGGCTGCTGTCCGGTGAGCCCCGCCCGCTGGAGGGCCACGACGAGCTGCGCTGGCTCACGCCGGAGGAGACGGACACCGTCGACTGGCTGGACCAGGACCGCCCCGCCGTGGCCGAAGCCGTACGGCGGCTGCGGGAGGCCTCGCGCGCCTGAGCGGCACCGGGACGGCACCCGTGCTGACTCCGGAACCCCGGAATCCCCGGACGCCGGGCCGGCGGGCGGAAGCCCGGACGGCGGACGCCGGCGGGTTCCGCCGAGGAGTCCCGGGGGCGGCGCCGGGCCCCGCCGCGGAACCGGCCGGCGCGGCGGCGGGTCGTGGAGCGCGCCCGGCACCGCGAGCGAGCGGGCCGTCGCCGCCGGAAGGCGCCCGCCTCGTCCGGCCGGTCCGGCGGGTAGCGCGCCCGGACCCGCGACGCGCTCCCGGCCCGCACCGGGCCCGTCAGCGGTGAGTACGCCCGTACGTACGATGCGTCACCTTCTGCGATAAGTTGTGCCGAGTGCGGGGTATGTGCCGATCAGGCCCTCTGAACAGGGCGCGCCCCCGCTGTCGGCCCTGGGAAGTGATCGGAGTGACCGGAACCGACGGCGATCGTGCCGAGTGGACGTTCCCGGCGGTGCCGGGCTCCGTGCGCAGTGCCCGGCACGCGGTCCGTGACGCACTGCACTCCTGGGGGTTCGACGGGGGCCTGGGCGACATCGCCGAGCTGCTCGTCAGCGAACTGGTGACCAACTCCCTGCGCTACGCCTCCGGCCCCATCGGCGTCCGGCTCGTGCGCCCGCGCCCCGACGGGCAGGGGCCCGGGGGCGGGTCCGACGGCTGGGGGCTGCTGGTGGAAGTCTCCGATCCGGTTCCGGATCCGCCCACCGAACGCAGTGCCGGACCCGAGGACGAGGGCGGTCGCGGACTGCAGCTCGTGGCTTGTTCCGCTCGCCGCTGGGGGACCCGGCGCGGAAAGACCGGCAAGACCGTGTGGTTCGAGCTCGCTCTGCCTGGTTAGGAGTGGGGTGGGACGCACAGCGATCACCGGAGGTCGGGCAGGACCTGGCTGAAAGGGACTGAGACCGTGCTGTGATCGTGAACGTCGTGCCGGTGAGGCCCGTAGTGCTGAATACTGCGGGCAGGACCGGTCCGGTGTGTGAGCTGGAGGGGACGGTCGCGTGAGCGAGATACCTGGGACGGCGGGCGACGTCATGTGGCAGAGCAGCCCGCCCGGCTCGATCTATGACTACATCAGGGTCGCCTCGTTCTCGATCGGGCCGGACGGCCTGGTCGAGCAGTGGAGCAGGCGGGCCGCGGGTCTTTTCGGCATGACCTCCGACGAGGTGGTGGGCAGGGACCCGGTGGAGGCCTTCATGCCCGCCGAGCTGCGCCCGGACGCCCGTCGGCGGGTCGGCGAGATCCTCGACGGCAAGGAGTGGACGGGCCTCGTCCCGTTCCGGATCCCGGGCGAGGACGCGGTGCGCGGACTCGCCGAGATCTACGTCATGCCCAGCGAGACGGAGACCGGTGAGCGGGCGGCGCTCTGCATCGTCGTCGATGTGCGGGCACTCCGCCGCATCGAGACGGACCTCGCCGCCTCGCAGGCGATTTTCGGTCAATCTCCCTTCGGTTTCGTGCTCTTCGGCACCGATTTCACGGTCGTGCGGGCCAACAAGCGCTTCGCCACCGTCTTCGGGGGCGAGGCCGACGACCACCGCGGACGCACGGTCGACGACTACCTGGCCCGGCCGGAGGCCGAACGCCTCGCCGGCACGCTCAAGCGCGTCCTGGAGACCGGTGACGCGGTCACCGACCTCCAGCTCGTCGGCACCCCGCCCGGCTCGCAGGGCCGCCGCCACTGGTCCATGAACCTCTACCGGGTGCACAGCGGCTCCGGTCGCCCCGTCGGCATCGCCGGACTCGCCACCGACGTCACCCAGCGGCACATCGCCGCCCGGGAGGCGGCCAGCGCCCGGCGCAATCTCGCCCTGCTCAACGAGGCGAGCGCGCGCATCGGCAACTCGCTCGACCTGGAGACCACTGCCCGCGAACTGCTCGACGTCGCCGTGCCCGGCTTCTGCGACCTCGCCTCGGTCGACCTGTTCCAGGGACTGCTCACCGGCGAGGAGGCCTCGCCCGGCAGCTGGGGCCGGTACCACCAGGAGTCCGGCAGCGGCTCGGCCGAGCTGCGCCGGGTGGCCCACGCCAGCGCCGTGTCCGACGCGCTCCCGGGCGTCCTGCCCGCCGCCCGTTCCGGCGGCGCGGGGAGCGCCGGGGACACGGGCCCGCCCGCCCTCGGCGCGGTCCACCGCTATCCGTTCCACTCACCCTGCGCCGTCGCCCTGCGCAGCGGCCGGGCCGAGGACGTGCCCGGCGACGAACGCGGCTTCGTCCACTCGACCCTCGCCGTGCCGATGGTCGCCCACGACATCGTCGTCGGGCTCGTCCAGTTCTCCCGCACCAAGGGCAGCGAACCCTTCGGCGAACGGGACCGGGCGCTGGCCACCGAGCTCGCGGCCCGTGCCGCCGTCTGCATCGACAACGCCCGCCTCTACCGCCGGGAGCACGAGCGGGCGCTCATCCTCCAGCGGAGCCTGCTCCCGCCCGGCGACCCCGAGGCCGCGGGCCTGGACATCGCCTGCCGCTACCTTCCCGGCAACACGGCCACGGAGGTGGGCGGCGACTGGTTCGACGTGATCGAACTCCCCGGGCACCGCACGGCCCTGGTCGTCGGCGACGTGATGGGCCGCGGACTGCGGGCGGCCGTCGCCATGGGCGAACTGCGCACCGCCGTGCGCACACTGGCACTCCTGGACCTGGAACCCGCCGAGGTGCTCTCCGCCCTCGACGAGGTCGCCCGCGGCCTCGGTACCCCGGGCGGCGGCGAGCGGAGCGACGGCTTCGGCGCGGGGGGCGGCTCCCAGTGGCCCTCCCGGGCCGCCCACAAGTCACGCGAGGCCGACCTCTCCGAGGTGTACCTGGCGACCTGCGTGTACGCGGTGTACGACCCGGTCACCCGGCGGTGCACCTTCGCCAACGCCGGGCACCTGCCGCCCGTGGTGGCCGAGCCGGGCGAGCCCGCCCTGCTGCTCGACGTACCGCCGGGCATGCCGCTCGGCGTCGGCGGCGAACCCTTCGAGGAGGTCGAGGTGGAGCTCAGGGAGGGCTCCCTGCTCGCCCTCTACACCGACGGGCTCGTCGAGTCCCGCGACCACCCCCTCGACGAGGGCCTCGACGCCTTCCGGCAGGCGCTCACCGAACCGTCGCAGCAGCTCGAAGACGTCTGCGACCACGTGCTGAGGACCCTCGACACGCGCCACGGCGAGGACGACATCGCCCTGCTGATGGCCCGTATCCAGGGCCTCGCCCCGGACGCGGTGGGCGACTGGCGGCTGCCGCGCGAGCTCCGTTCGGTCGGTCGCGCCCGTGAGCTGGCCCGCGCGCAGCTCACCGCCTGGGACCTGGACGAGCTGGTGGACACCACCGAACTGCTCGTCAGCGAACTCGTCACCAACGCCCTGCGCTACGGCGAGGGCGAGATCAGGCTCAGGCTGCTCCGCGACCGTACGCTCGTCTGCGAGGTGTGGGACGCGGGGCTCGTCCAGCCACGGCGCCGGCGGGCACGCGACACCGACGAGGGCGGACGGGGACTCCAGCTGGTCGGGCTGCTCAGCGCGGCCTGGGGTTCGCGGCGCACCCCGCGCGGCAAGACCGTGTGGTTCGAGCTGGGGCTGCCCGACGGGGAGCCCGCGGCCGAACTCTCCGTGGAGCAGCTGCTCAGCATGTACTGACGTGCGGGGCGGGCGCCCCGTGCTCACGGGGCGGACTCGGGCGGCACGGGAGAAGGCCGACGCCCCGCGAAGCGCGGGCGCCGACGGCGCTCGCCGCGAGGCCCGTCGACGTGATGGACCCGATGTCCGGACCCGGCCGCTTCGAGGACACGGCGCGGGTGATGGCCCCCCCCCGGCGGGCGTCAGAAGCGGCCGTCGCCGCCCCGCCGCCCACGCGTCCCGCCGCCGCCGAAGCTGCCGGGACCGCCGGCCCCACCGCCCAGCCCTCCGCTGAGCAGGATGCCCCCCAGTACGGCGCCCTCCGGCCCTCCCTTGCCGCGCGGACCGCCGTAGCCGTCCCGGTCGCGGTAGACGCGTACGTCCCGCTCGGCCAGGTCCCGCGCCTGAGCGGCCAGGGCTTCCGCCTGCCGTACCTCGGCCAGGGCGCCCCGGGGGTCGTCGGCCGCCGACAGCTCACCGGCCCTCTCCCACCGCCGCCGGGCCTCCGCGAGCCGGGTGCGTGCCTGGCTGCCGATCGCGCCGCGGTGGGTGGTGACGTAGTCCTCGGCGCCGTCGACCGCCGCCCGCGCGGTGAGCGCCGCCCCGTCGAGCAGGGAGCGCGCCCGCAGGCCGTCCCGCCCGCGCTCACGGGCCCCGGCCAGCGCCTCGTGTGCCTCCACCACCCTGCGCAGCGCTTCGACGGGGTCGTACGGTCCGGCCGCGAGCTCGCGTCCGACCTCGTCGACCACCGCCCGGGCCCGGGCGGCACCCGCCCGGAGATCCGCCGTGGGCACGTCCTCCGGAGTGCCGTCGAGCAGCCTTCCCGTGTCCGCGAGTTCCGTCTCCGTCCCGGTGAGCGCGTCCGGCAGCGCGGCCTCGGCCCCGGCCAGCTCCCCGGACCGCCGGTCGACCGCGTCCAGCAGGGTGGCCGCCTGACCGACCGCCCCTTCGGCGGCACGGACGTACACCGCGGCCCGCGCGTCGTCGTCCCGGTCCACGGCACGGCGGGCCTCGTCGAGGGCGCCGGCGGTGAAGGCCAGCCGGTCCCTGGCCTGGCCGAGGTCCCCGGCGGCGGGGGCGGACGCCGACGGGGCGTACCGGTCGCGCATCGCGCCGAGCGCCGCCTCGGAGGCGGCGGCGCGGGCGGTCAGTTCCCGGAACACGGCCGCGGCCGCCGCGACGGCCTGCGGGGCGGTCCGCTCCAGGGCGCGCAGCCGGTCGAAGTCCTCGGACACGGCGTCCAGGCGCCCGTTGGCGTCCGCGCAGCGGGTCACGATCCCGTCGAGCATGCGGCGCCGGGCCGCGTCGTCCTCCGGGAGGGCGTCGTCCAGCTGCTGGCGCAGCCGGAAGGCGGCGGCCAGCTCACCCTCGGCATGCCGCAGGGCCCCGGCGAACGGGGCCGCGGCCTCCTCCCCGAACCGGGCGGTGACGAAGCCCAGTTCCTCCTCGCTGGTGCGTACGGCGTCGTCCGTGTCGACCAGGTCCGCCTCGGCCCGCGCGTCGAGATCAGGCAGCGGCAGCGGTACCGGCGGCTCAACCGCCTCGTCGGTCCCGTCGCCCCAACGGCCCACTCCCGTCCCCATGCCCCAGCGGCCCGGCGTCGTCCGGGTCCTCGTACGCCGTCTGCGGCGGCCGAAGGTGAGGGCGGCGAGCACTCCGGCGACGACGAGCACGACCAGCGGCACCAGTACGTTCCCCGAGACCCCGGTGGGGTTGCCGCTTCCCCGGTCCGGGGCTCCCGGCGCGGCGGCGGGGTCACCCGCGGGCTCCGCCGTCCGGCTCGCCTCGCCCCGGAGCCGGGCCGTGGGCAGCGGAGAGCCCTGGCCCGCGGTGCGGGCGTACCGCCGGTCGTGCGGGACGGGGGCCGGCAGCGCGTCGCGCCGCCCCGGACGGTCGCGGGCGGAGAAGCCGGGGACGTACGCCACGGGGAGCCGCCGCGTGGCGGACGACCGGCCCGGCGCGGTCTCCGTCCGTGGCTCGTGGGCGCCGGGCACGCCCACCCGCTCGGTGCTCCGCCCGTCGGGGGAGAGGGGAACGGGCGCCTCCGCCCGGGCGCCCGGGGTGCCCGGCAGCCCGATCCAGAGCAGCGCCGTCAGGGCGGCGAACAGGATCCTGCCGGGTATCGAAGGCCGGGGCGTCCCGGTGCGGCGCGCAGACGGGGTCACATGTCGGAGGCTATGTCCGCCCACTGCCGCCCGCGACCCGGCGCCTCCCGTACCGTCCGCCGGCCGGTACGGAACACGACGCCCGGCAGGCCGGCACGCGAGGCACCGGGCGGAAGACCGGCCGACACGGCGCCGGGCCTCCGTACGGAACGGAACGCGGCGCCGGGCCCCCGTACGGTACGGAACGCGGCGCCCGGCCCCGCCCCGGTACGGAACGCGGCCGCCCGGATCAGATGCTGAAGCGCTCCGCGGCGAGCAGCGGGCGTACCCGCGACCGGAAGCCGCCCGTGCGGAACGGCCGCTGCAACAGCCCGGGCCGCAGCTCCTGCGCCAGCGCGGCGATGATCATGCCCTGGTCGAGCGCCAGCATGAAGTCGCTGACGCGGCCGGTGCCGACGTCGACCGAGTCCCGGAAGCCGTACCCCTCGTGGTAGGCGCCGAAATCGCGCTCCAGCGCCCGGAGGTTGGCCAGCGCCTCCCGGCGGGCGTACGGCAGCGCGAGGAACGACGCGTGCGGGGTGACCACGCCGTGGGTGAAGGCCGAGGGATCGGGCAACGGCTCGCCGTCCGTGGTGTACGTCCGGTCCGTGTTGGAGGCGTAACCGTCGACCTGCATGCCCAGGGCGTCGACGCCGTACTCCTGGTAGCCGCCCTGGGGGATGTCGGCGGGCGAGAAGCCCCAGTAGCCGTACCGCGCCTCCCGCAGCCCGTGCTCGATCTGGCTGCGGACGTAGCGCCGGTGGCTGCGGCCCCAGGACCGCGGCGACCACTCCGGCTCGGGGACGAACAACGGCACCATCAGCGCCTCGAACATCGAACCGCCCCAGGTGGGGACGAACTTCCGCCCGCCGTGGGTGTAGTGCCCCTGCCAGACCCGTACGCCGTCCATCACGGCGTACGCGCCCTGCGGGTGCTGCTCCTGCTCGTGCTCGGGGAGCATCGTGCGCAGCATGTGCCAGTAGTGCCCGGTGGGCAGGGAACCGTCCGCGATGCCGAGGTAGCTGGCCATGCGGGGCTCGGTGTTGAGGGCCCCGTAGTGGTGGGCGGTGGGCTCGCCCGTGTCGGTCCAGAAGCCGCCGCGCAGCTGTCCGGGACCGGCCACCGGGTCGGACGGGTCGTACGGCGTGTAGTAGTACGACCAGTCGGCGGTGGAGAGGATCCGCTCGATGCGGGGGCGGAGTGAGGGCGCGGCGTCGGCGGCGATCCGCAGTCCGGTGACCAGCCAGGCGTTGTCCACGGAGGAGAGGAACGGGCGGACGGGGTCCCCGGTGCCGGGCCACTCGGTCAGGACGGACCCGTCGTGGGCGTCGTACCAGTTCAGCCAGAAGCCGTGGTGGCGCTCCAGCTTCTCCACGGCCCCGACGGTCCGTTCCAGCGTGCGGAGCATCGCCGCCTCGCCGATGACCCCGAGCCCCGCTGCGGCCACCGCCGACCAGAGGCCGCAGCCGATGTTGGTGGGCGAGGTCTGGCGGGAGACGACGGGCGCGGCACCGCTGACGTCGATCTTGTCGGCGGTGAGACCGAAACCGGTCGTCATCGCCTCGATGGAGCGGTAGGTGTCACGGAACCAGGCCGACAGCTGCCCGGAGCCGGCGGCCGGTGCGGCGGTGGCGTGGGGAGCCGCGAGGGCTCCGAGGGACAGGGCGGCGGCCCCGGTCCCGGCAGCGCCGAGAAACGTGCGACGGTCCATCGGAAACCTCTCAGAAGGAGTGTCATCGACTGCCACGTCGGGCGGGCCCGGACGCGTCCGGGCCGGGTGGTGCGGGAGCCGTCGCCGGTCAGGTGACGACGGCTCCCGCACCGGAGGGACCGTCAGGCGGTCCCGTTCGGGGGCCGGTCTCAGCCGGCGGTGCGGGGCATCTCGCGGGAGCGGCCGAGGGAGCCCAGCCACTCGGCCGAGGGACGCGCGGTCCGCTCGAACGTCTCCCAGTCCACGCCGATCAGGCCGAACGTCGGCGTGAAGGAGCCCCACTCGTAGTTGTCCAGGGCGCTCCAGGCCAGGTAGCCCTGGACGTTCAGCCCGTCCTCGATCGCGGAGGCCACCTCGTTCAGCGCACCCGCGTAGTAGTCGACGCGCCGGGTGTCGTCGGAGGTGGCGATGCCGTTCTCCGTGACGATCAGCGGCATGCCGGTCCCGACGACCTCGGCGGTGTGGCGCAGTGCGTGCCCGACCGCTGCCGGGTAGTACTCCCACTGCGTCAGGGTCCGCTCGACGTCATCCGCGGTCGGGATCGGGCCGTCGGCGCCGATCTCCGTACGGGTGTAGGACTGCACACCGATCCAGTCGTCGCCGCGGGCCGCCTCGATGAAGACGTCCTCACGCGGGTGGCGGTAGGCGGCGGTGACGCTCTCGGCGCCCGGACGTGCCTGGTAGACCTGGTTGGCGACGGTCCAGCCGACCTGGATCCCGGCGTCGAGGGCCCGGACCTCCTTCACGGCGGCGTGATGGGCGGCGATGACCGCCTCGGTGGTCTCGTCGTCCGGGGTGGGCAGCCCGGCGGGCGGGAAACCGATGTCGCCGCGCTTCGCCTGGCCCGCCATCACGGCGATCATGTTCGGCTCGTTGATCGTGCAGACGTGGCTGACGCCCTCGGAGATCACGGGCGCGCAGGCCGCGACGTACCGGGCGAAGAGCTCGGTGGCGCCGTCGGCCGTCCAGCCGCCGCGCGCCTCGAACCACTGCGGCACGGTGAAGTGGTGCAGGGTCACCATCGGACGCAGGCCGCGGGCGATCGCGCCCTCGACCATCCGCCGGTAGTGGGCCAGTTCGGCCCGGGAGAACATCCCCTCGGCGGGCTCGATGCGCGCCCACTCCAGGGAGAAGCGGTAGTCGGTGAAGCCGAGGGACGCCAGCAGGTCCATGTCCTCGCGCCAGCGGTGGTAGCTGTCGCAGGCGTCCAGGCTGGGCTCCTGGATGTGGGTGCCGGTGGAGTGCTCCTTCACCCACCAGTCGCTGTTGGTGTTGTTGCCCTCGATCTGGTGGGCGGCGGTCGAGGCGCCCCACAGGAAGCCTTCGGGGAACGGGACAGGGGTGTGGGTCATCGCGGAATGTCTTTCCTGTGCGTGAAGGGGTGTGGCCGCGCGGTCGGGTGCGGCCCCGTGGACGTGCGGTGGGCGGCCGGGCGGGCTACTTCATGCCCGCCGTGGCGATGCCCTGGGTGAAGTGCCGCTGGAGTGCGATGAACAGGACCAGCACCGGCAGTACGACCAGGAAGGCGCCGGCCATGAGCATGCCGTTGGAGCCGCCCGCCTTGTTGGGATCGGTGACGAAGGTGGCAAGAGCGACCGGGAGCGTGTACTTGTCCGGGTCGTTGGTCGCGATCAGCGGCCAGACGAAGTTGTTCCAGGAGCCGAGGAAGGTGAAGATCGACAGCGTCGCGAGGGCGGGCTTCACCAGCGGCATGACGATCCGCCAGAAGATGTACCACTCTCCGGCGCCGTCCATCCGGGCCGCTTCCAGCAGCTCGTCGGGGATCGACTGCATGAACTGCCGCATCAGGAAGACGCCGAACGCCCCCGCCGCGAACGGCAGCACCAGACCGGCGTACGAGTCGATCAGCTTCAGCTTGCTCATCAGCACGAACAGCGGCAGCAGCATCAGGTTCCCGGGCACCATCAGCGCGCCCAGGACCAGGCCGAAGATCTTGTCGCGGCCGGCGAACCTCAGCTTGGCCAGCGCGTAGCCGAGCATCGAGCAGAAGACCAGGTTCGAGACGGTGACCAGCACCGCCACGATCACGGAGTTCATGAAGTAGAGCGGGAGGTCCAGCTTGTCGAGCAGTTCCCGGAAGTTCGCCAGCGTCCACTCGGTGGGGACCCACACCGGGGGACTGGCCGACAGGTCGCTCGCCGTCTTGAACGACGAGAGGGCCATCCAGAGGAACGGCGCCGACATGATCAGCAGGCCCAGCGAGAGCAGGACGTAGACCAGGGGACGCCGGGGGCTGCGGGGCTTGCCCGTGGGGGCCGTCCGCACGGCACCGGGTGCTTGGGGGACGGTCATTTGGTGTTGTCCTTCAGCAGTCGGAGCTGCAGCACCGTGATGCCCATGATCACCACGAAGAGCACGTACGCCATGGCGCTCGCGTAGCCCATGTGGAAGAAGTTGAAGCCCTCGCGGTACATGTTCAGCGAGACGGTGAGCGTGGAGTCGGAGGGGCCGCCCTGCGTCATCACGAAGGGCTCCTCGAAGACGTTGAGGTAGCCGATGGTCGTGATCACCGTGGCGTAGAGGAGCGTGGGCCGCAGCAGGGGGACCGTGATCGCGCGGAACTCCTGCCAGACCCCCGCGCCGTCGAGCCGCGCGGCCTCCCGGACCTCGGTCGGGATGGCCTGCAGACCGGCGATGAAGAGCACCATGACCGTACCCACGTTGCGCCAGACCGCCATCGCGATCATCGACGGCATCGCCAGCGCCTCGGAACCGAGGAAGTCCGGTGCGGTGAGGCCCACTTCGGAGAAGAGGCCCGCGACCAGCCCGTCACTGGGGTCCAGGACGAACCGCCACACCACGGCGACCGCCACGATCGTGGTGACCACCGGGGCGTAGAAGCCGACCCGGAAGAAGGTCCGCGCCCGGTCGATGCCGTTGTTCAGCAGCACGGCGACGACCAGCCCGAGGGCGATCGTCAGCGGGACGCCCACCACGACGAAGTACGCCGTGTTGAAGAGCGACTTGAGGAACTTCTCGTCGCCGAACAGCTCGACGTAGTTCTCGAAGCCGATGAAGTTCGCTTCCCACGGGCGGGTGACGTTGCGCAGCCCGAAGTCCGTGAAGCTCATCAGCAGCGTGGCGAGGATGGGGAACGCCATGAAGACGGTGAACAGGACGAGGAAGGGGGTGGAGAACAGCCAGCCCGCGGCGTTCTGCACACCCATCGGGCGCTTCCGGCGCCCCGTCCCGTCCCGGCCGGCCCGGGGCGCCGGAGCCCCGGGGCCGTCCTTCACCTTGGCCGGCTGCGCGGCCCCTGCGGTCGTGGTGCCCATGGCTCCTACTTCACGAGGCCTTCGATCTCGGACTGCGCGGTCCTCAGCGCGTCCTCGGCGGAAGCCTTGCCCTGCGTCACCTTCGCGACGGCCTGGTCGACCTTGTCGGTGATCTCCGTCAGCTTCGCCGTGGACGGCGAGGCCTTGGCGGTGTCCATCTGCTTCCGGAAGACCTGGAGGTTCGTGTCCTGGGCGAGCTTGCCGGAGTCCCAGGCCGCGGTGTTCGCGGGGAGGTCCTTCGTGCGCTCGTACCAGTCGGCCTGGCCCTCGGTGTCCGTGAGGTACTTGATGAACTCCGTGGCGGCGGCCTTGTGCTCACTGTCCTTGGAGACCACGAGCGAGGAGCCGCCGGCCATGGACACGGAGGACGGGCCGGCCGGGACGGGGGCCACCGCCCACTTGCCCTCGATCTGCGGCTGTCCCTCGTTCAGCAGGGTCACGTGCCACGGGCCGCCGAAGAACATGGGGACCCGGCCGTTGCCGAAGTCCTTCACCACGTCGTACCCCGGCTGCACGGACTTGTTGGCCAGGCCCTTGTCGAAGTACGCGCCGTACTCCTTCAGCGCGCTGACGGCCTCGGGGCTGTCGATGACGGCCTCGCCCTTGTCGTCGAGGATCGCGCCGCCCGCGGAGTAGAGGAACGGGTAGAAGTTCTGCACCGTGTCCAGACCGCTGGGCTGGATGGACAGGCCCCACTTCGTACCGGCCTTCGCCTGGTACGCGGTCGCCAGGTCCCGCATCTCCTGCCAGTTCGCGGGCGCCTTGTCGACGCCGGCCTTCTTCGCGAGGTCGGTGCGGTAGTAGAGGACCCGGGTGTCGACGTACCACGGCACGCCGTACGCGGTGCCGTCCACCTCGCCCTGGTTCCAGCCGGCGGGGAAGAAGTCCTTCTTGTCGAACGTCTTCGTGTCGACCGGCTCCAGGACGCCGAGCTCGGCGAACTCTCCCATGTAGCTGCCACCCATCTGCGCCACGTCCGGCAGGGTGCCGGCCGCGGCGGCGGAGACGAGCTTCTGGTGGGCGACGTCCCAGCCGACCGGGGTCACCTTGACGGTGACGTTGGGGTTGGCCTTCTCGTACACCTCGGCCACCTCCGCGAGCTTCTCGCCCTCGGCGCCCATGGCCCAGACGGTCAGCGTCTGCTTCGCGTCCGCGGCGACGTCGTCGCCGCCGGAGCCGCCGCAGGCGGAGAGACCGAGGGCGAGGGCCACGGTGAGGGCGGCGGAGGCCGTTCTGGCGGTGCGGGACATGGAGGGCTCCTCCTTGAGCAATCCGAATGTATGCGCTGCCTGTAAGCGCATACATCACTCTGCGGCAGTGGTTCGGGAATCCGCAAGAGGGTGCTGGGTCACACTCGTGCAACGTGCTCGACATCTGGAGGACCGCTCGCTGAACCGTAAGCACACCGTTTGCGGATTTGAAGTGGATGTGACCGATTCCGCTTCCTTTGACGGAATTCGGGCCTCCGGGCCCGGGCCTCCCGTGGAGGGGTCCCGCCGTGGGTCCGGAGAGGCGGGGAGGTCCTGCCCGTCCTGTTCGCGGCTCCGTTCGTACGCGGCTTCCCCTTCGGCCCCGCCTGCGGCCGGACCCCGGACGATCTGCCGCGCGTGCCCGCGCCCGGTGCCCCCGAGGGCTTCGCGGCGTCAGGGAAGGCGCGTCACGGCCAGGTCCACGCGGTCGTCACCGCCCCGAGGCCGGTCCGGGGCCGAGGGGGAGCGCGACGGGGTTCGGTCGGGGAGGAGCGCGACGGGGTTCGGCCGAGGGGGAGCGCGACGGGGTTCGGCCGAGGGGTGTGCCGGGGCCCGGCTGAGGGGGAGCGCGACGGGGTGCGCGACGGGGTTCGGCCGACGGGGTGCGCGACGGGGGGCGCCGGGGCCCGGCTGAGGGGGAGCGCGACGGGGGCCGACCGCACGGCCGTGGGCTTCACCTCCATCGCGGCGCGCGCTTCTCCGGGGCGTGGCTCCGGGGCTCACGGGGCGGCCGGTTCGGGCGACGGATCCTCGGGCGGGGAGTGCCGGGGCCGTCCGGGCGCCCGGAGTACGCGGGCCCGTGAGGCGGAGCGGGGGCTGCTCCTCCCGGTCCCGGAGTACGAGGGCCCGCTGGGCGGCTCCGTCAGCCGCAGCCGCAGCTCGCCCGGCGGGCCAGGGAGACGGGGAGCTCCAGGGACACCGGGTCCCGGGCCGGTTCGGCCAGGCGTTGCACCAGCAACTCCACCGCCTGCTCGCCCAGTTGCCGGATCGGCTGCCGTACGGTCGTGAGCGACGGGCGCACGATCCGGCTCAGCGGGATCCCGTCGAAGCCGGTCACGGCGATGTCGCCGGGAACCCGCACCCCCCGCCGCTCCAGCGCGCGCAGCGCCCCCACCGCCATCTGGTCGTTGGCGAAGACCATGGCCTGCGGCCGCTCCGTACCCCGGTCGAGCAGCGTCTCGGCGGCCCGCGCCCCCTCGGCCCTGGTCATCATCCCGGTGCGCAGGTCCGGTGCGTCCGGGACCGGCAGCCCGGCGTCGCGGCACGCCTGGCGGAAGCCGCGGAACCGCGCCTCGGCGTCGGGGGAGTCCGGATCGCCCCCGACGAAGCAGAGGCGGCGCAGGCCGTGGTCCTCGATCAGATGGCGGGTCAGCTCGCGTTCCCCGGCGGCGTTCGCGACGACGAGGTGGTCGAGGTGGTCGATCTCGCGCGGCCCGGCGAGCATCACCACCGGCAGCCGGCGCGATATGACCTCCAGGTCCTCGGTCGGCACGGTCTGCGCCAGCACCGCGAAGCCGTCCACCCGCCCCGCGACCTTCGCGACGAGGCTCTCCGGGCCGCCCTGGAGCGACGCCGCGATCAGGAGGGCGTAGCCGTGGCGGCGGGCCGCCCGCTCCATGCCGCGGATGATCTGGTCGGAGTACAGCATCGCCGCGTCGTCGGCCCCGCTGTCGGTCTCCGCGTCGGCCTCGGCGTCCGGATCGGAGTAGTCGGGGAAGCAGAGTCCCAGCACCCCGGTGGTACGGCTGGCCAGCCCCCGGGCGTTCCCGCTCGGCACGTAACCCAGGTCCCGGGCCGCCTCCAGCACCCGCTCCCGCGTCTGGGCGCGCACCGAGTCCGGGTTGCGGTAGACCCGGGAAACCGTGGCGATCGAGACGCCCGACCGCTCGGCGACGTCGTACACCGTAGGGGCGCTCACTCGACCGACCGTCCGCTTCTTCCTCGTACGCAGCACCCGCGGCTGCGGGTGGCGGCCCTCTTCTGAAAGCGCATTCACCCTAGATCGCCTGCCCGGCGGCGGGCAACAGCGGCCCGGCTCCGCGCGCCGCCCGAGGGGGTGCCCCGTCCCGCTCCCGGCCTTTGCCCAATAATAGACAGGTGGCCTTGCAAGGTGCCCTGTCCATCTTTACCGTGGACAACATGTCCGACACCTCCGCGCACGCCGACAGCACGCAGCCGCAGGGCGGCGAGGCCCGCCCGGGTCCCGGGGACCCGACCGCCGAACGCGTGGCGACGGATCTCGCCGCCGTCGTCGGCCGGCTGATCAGACGGCTGCGGAGCTCGTCGGCGGACAGCCTGCTCACCCCCTCCCAGCGCTCGGTCCTCGCCCGGCTGGAGGACGGCGGACCGACCACCACCGCGGCGCTGGCCCGCGCCGAGCTGGTGCGGCCCCAGTCGATGCGGCTGACGCTCGGCGCACTGGAGGGGCAGGGGTTCGTCTCCCGCGCCCCCGACCCGGCGGACGGCCGCAAGTCGGTCGTGTCGGTCACGGAGGCGGGGAACGCGGTGCTCGCCGGGGTGCGGGCCGCCAAGCGGAGCTGGCTGGCCGACGCGGTCGCCGCCGAACTGGACGGCGCCGAGCGCCGGACGCTCGCCGAGGCCGTCGAGCTCATCGGCCGGCTGGTCGACAAGTGACCCCGTACGGAAGGGACCTGCCCCCCGGTGCGCCGCAGACGCGGACGGCGCCCGTCCCGCCGGCGGAGACGGGGGCCGCCGCACCGGCGGAACCCGCCCCCGGGTTCGGCGCGCGGCTCACCGCTCCGCTGCTGATGGGCTCCCTGCTCAACCCGCTCAACACCACGATGATCTCCACCGCGCTGGTGGCCATCGGGCGCTCCTTCGGCATCGGGGCCGCCGACACCGCCTGGCTCATCTCGGTCCTCTACCTCGCCAGCGCCGTCGCCCAGCCGGTCCTCGGCAAGCTCGCCGACACCCTCGGCCCGCGCCGGGTCTTCCTGGCCGGTCTCCTCGTCGTCATCGCGTCCGGGCTGGTCGGCGCGTTCGCCCCCGGCTTCGGCACGCTGATCGTCTCCCGGGTGCTGCTCGGCATCGGCACCTCGGCGGCCTACCCGGCCGCCATGGCCGTCCTGCGCGACGAGTCCCGGCGCCTCGGCCGGCCGACCCCGCGCCCCGTGCTGGCCCGGCTCAGTTTCGCGGCCCTGGGCAGCGCCGCCGTCGGCCCCGCACTCGGCGGGCTGCTCGTCACCGTCGTCGGCTGGCGCGGCATCTTCGCCGTCAACGTGCCGATCGCCCTGCTCGCCCTCGGCGCCGCACTGCTCTGGGTCCCGGCCGACCCGCCCCGCGGGCGGGCCGCCGACGGGAGCGCGGCGAAGCTCTCCCTGGACGCGCCGGGCATAGGCCTGTTCACCGGCGCTCTGACGGTCCTGGTCTTCTTCCTCCTCGACCTCTCCCACCCGCAGTGGTGGCTGCTGGCCCCCTTCGCCGTCCTCACGGCCGTCCTGGTCCGCCGGCAGCTGCGCACCCCGCACCCCTTCATCGACATCCGGATGCTCGCGGGCAACGGGGCGCTGCTGCGGACGTACGCACGCCACGGGCTCAGCTACCTGCTCATCTACTGCGTCATGTACGGCTACACGCAGTGGCTGGAGGAGGCGCGCGGCTTCTCCTCGGGGCACACCGGCCTTCTCATGCTGCCGATGTCGGTGACCGCGCTCGTCTGCTCGCTGGTCGGTGCCCGCACGAAGGGGCTGCGCGCCCCGCTGGCCGTGGCGAGCCTCCTGCTGACCGCCGGCGCGGGGATCCTGGTGTTCCTCTCGGGCGACACCCCGCTCGCCGTCCTGCTCATCGCCGGAGCCTGCTTCGGCGCCCCGCAGGGCCTCATCGGCACCAGCAACCAGGCGGCCGTGCAGTCCTTCGCACCCCCCGAGAGCATCGGGTCGGCCGCCGGACTCCAGCGCACCGCCCAGTACATCGGGGCCATCACCGCGTCCAGCCTGATCGCCCTCGCCTACGCCGACGCGGCGAGCGACGCGGGGCTGCACCTGATGGCGGCGGTCTCCGTCGTCCTGGCCGTCCTGCTGGCCGTCCTGACCCTCACCGACCGGGCCCTGCGCCCCCGCGCCTGACCGTGTTCCCGCGCCCCCCGCGCCCGACCCTGTTCCCACGTACCCGGCCGCGCCCTGCGCCCCGCGCCTGAGCGCGCCCCCACGCACCCCACCGTTCCCGACCGCGCCCCCACGCGCACGTACCTGTTCCTCAGCACCTCAAGGAGTACGCACATGACCGCCACCGTCCTGGACCCCCGTACCGCACTCGTCGTCGTCGACCTCCAGAAGGGCATCGTCGCCCTCCCGACGGCCCACCCCGCCGACGCCGTCGTCGCCCGCGCGGCATCCCTCGCCGACGCCTTCCGTGCCAAGGGCCTCCCGGTCTTCCTGGTCCGTGTGACGGGCGGGGCCCCCGGCCGCAACGAAGGCCGCGCCCCGTCCGGCCGGCCCGCCGCGGACTGGGCCGAGATCGTGCCCGAGCTCGGCCCGCGCGACGGCGACATCGTCGTCACCAAGCAGCAGTGGGGCGCCTTCCACGGCACGGCGCTCGACCTCGAACTGCGCCGCCGCGGCATCACCCAGGTCGTCCTCACCGGCGTCGCCACCAGCATCGGCGTCGAGTCCACCGCCCGCGCCGCACACGAGCACGGCTACCACGTCACCATCGCCACCGACGCGGTCACCGACATGGACGCCGACGCCCACCGCAACAGCCTCGACAAGATCTTCCCGAGGCTCGGCGAGACCGACACCACCGCCGCGATCGTCGAACTCCTCGGCTGACCGCCGCGCACCCGGGGCCGCTCGGGTGACTTCAGGGGCCCCATCGGCCGTGTCTGCGTCCCCCCGCGCGTACAGGTGCGTTCAGTGGATCAGCGAATCAGTCTGATCAACTGCAAATGCCACCAGTACGCATCATCCGGTCCCTTCCGGTACGGGGTGGACCGGGCCGGCCCCGGAGGTATCAGCCATGGCCCACGTCGGCGTCCCACGCGGGACGACCCGAAAGCGCCGCTCGGTCGCGCTCCTGGCGACAGGCGTGCTCACGATCCCGGTGCTGGCGGGCTGCGGCTCGGACAACGAGGGCCCCACCGCGGCGGCCGTCCCGCAGGACATCGCCCGGGCCGCCAGGGACGACGTGGCCGACGGTTCCACCCTCACCTGGGCGGTCGACGCGGTTCCCCCCACGCTCAACGCCTTCCAGGCCGACGCCGACAGCGCGACCACGCGGATCACCGGCGCCCTGCTGCCCTCGCTCTTCCCCATGGACGCCAAGGGCGAGCCCACGCTCAACCCCGACTACCTGGAGTCGGCGAAGGTCATCGAGCAGGAGCCCAAGCAGGTCGTCCTGTACAAGCTCAACCAGCAGGCCGTGTGGAGCGACGGCCGGGAGATCGGCGCCCCCGACTTCGTCGCCCAGTGGCGGGCGCTGAGCGGCAAGGACTCGGCCTTCTGGACCGCGCGCAACGCCGGCTACGAGCGGATCGAGAAGATCGAACGCGGCAAGGACGACCTCCAGGTGAGGGTCACGTTCTCCAAGCCGTACGCCGACTGGCGCTCGCTGTTCTCGCCGCTGTACCCGAAGGAGGTGACGGGGACGCCCGCCGCCTTCAACGACGGCGCCCGCACCACCATCAAGAACACCGCGGGGCCGTTCCGGCTGCGCAGCGTCAACAAGCCCAAGGGCACGGTCGTGCTCGACCGCAACCCGCGCTGGTGGGGCAACGAGGCCAAGCTCGCGTCCCTGGTCTTCCGTGCCGTCGCCCCCAAGGACCGCGGCGGGGCACTGACCGAGGGCACGGTGAACGTCGCGGACATCGACCCCGGCACGGCGGACAGCATCGCCCTCGCGGCCCGGTACGGCGGCGGCGACGGCGGGCCGCCCGCCCACGGCCCCGGAGCCGACATCACTCCGGCCGCCGCCCTGCGCTCGTGGGCGCTGGCCCACGGTTCGGACGAGGAGGCCGCCGAGACCGCCCAGGCCGCCCGGGACAAGAACCGCGCGGCGGTCGCGGCCTACGCCGCCGAGCAGAAGTCGCTCAACGGTTTCGCCGTACGCAGGTCCCTGGAGCCCGCCTACACGCAGCTCGCGCTGAACGGCGAGTCCGGCCCCCTCTCCGACGACCGGGTGCGGCGCGCCATCGCCCGGACCCTGGACCGGCAGGAGCTCGCCGACGCGGTCCTGAAGCCGCTCGGCCTGCCCGCGAAGCCGCCCGGCAGCCACCTGGCGCTCGCCGGGCAGCCCGGTTACAAGGACGGCAGCGGCGCACTCGGCGAGCACGACACCAAGGAGGCGCAGGCGCTGCTCGCCGACGCCGGATGGACCCTGGGCGGTGCCGTCCGCAAGACGGAGGACACCAAGGCGGGCAGCGAGGCCGAGAAGAAGGCCGAGGAGAAGGCCGAAGGGAAGGCCGAGGGGAAGAAGCCGGCCGACGAGAAGGCCGAGAAGGCCGAGAAGACGGAGAAGGACGGGAAGGCCGAGGACGGGGAGAAGGACGACAAGGCCTCCCGCGAGGAGGGGACGTACATCGTCGGCGACGACAAGCCGGGCGAGCGTGCCGCCGGGGCCACCGCCCAGGACAAGCCGGCCGGCGGTCCCGCCGGTGCCTACGCCCCCGCCGGGACCGCGGCGCCGGCACCCGCCTCGGCCAAGGGACGGCTGGGCAAGGGCGGCAAGCCGCTGAGCCTCCGCTTCGTCCTGCCCTCGGGACCGGGATCGCAGTCGCTGCGCACCGTGGGGGAGAAGATCGTCGCGATGCTCGACACGATCGGCATCAGCACGCAGGTCACCAAGGTCGACGACGACAGCTACTTCAAGGACCACATCGCGTCCGGCGACTACGACATGGCCCTGTACTCCTGGCCCGCCACCGCCTACCCCGCGACCGACGGCCGCCCGATCTTCGCCAAGCCGGAGCCCGCCAGCGACGGCTCGCTGCTCGTCGCGCAGAACTACACGCGGGTCGGCTCGGACCACATCGACCAGCTCTTCGACCAGGCGGTCGCCGAACTCGACGCCAACGCGTCCAGGGACCTGCTGAAGCAGGCCGACGCACGGATCTGGGCGGCAGCCGGATCGATTCCGCTGTATCAGAGGCCACAGCTGGTCGCCGTGGACAAGAAGCTGGCGAACATCGGCGCCTTCGGCTTCGCCGCACCCCGCTACGAGGACATCGGATTCATCGGGCGCCAAGCGGCAGGTTCCCCCGCGAACCGGAAGAAGTAGCAGGTCAAAGGCGTATACGAAGCTCAGATACCGCTCAATTCCCTTGCCCGCCGGAGCCCCCGGCGGGCAAGGTGGTGTCCGCCCCGACCCGGGCCGCCCGTCTTCCCGCACCCCTTGCCGTCCGCCCGCTCCCCGGCTGGACGATGGCGTAATACTGGCTGAATATCGGCTGAAATGCAGCTGTGGTCCCGCCCTGCGCACCGGGCCGGGAAGCCCCGGACCCGTCGGGCCCGTACCATTGGACGAGCCGTGGCGTGCCGCCCGGCGGGCGTACGAGGACTCGAGACCGACTGAGACGCCTGATCCCACGATCCGAGAGAAGCGCAAGCCACCCATGCCCACGCGCCACGACATCCGTAACGTAGCCATCGTCGCCCACGTCGACCACGGCAAGACCACGCTGGTCGACGCCATGCTCAAGCAGGCGGGCGCCTTCGCCGCGCACGCCGCCGAGAACCTCGACGAACGCATGATGGACTCGAACGACCTGGAGCGTGAGAAGGGCATCACGATCCTCGCCAAGAACACGGCGGTGAAGTATCACCCCAAGGACGGCGGGGACCCGATCACGATCAACATCATCGACACCCCCGGCCACGCCGACTTCGGCGGCGAGGTCGAGCGCGGTCTGTCGATGGTGGACGCGGTCGTCCTGCTCGTCGACGCCTCCGAGGGCCCGCTGCCCCAGACCCGCTTCGTCCTGCGCAAGGCGCTCGACGCCAAGCTGCCGGTCATCCTGTGCATCAACAAGACGGACCGTCCGGACTCCCGGATCGCCGAGGTCATCGACGAGACGTACGACCTCTTCCTCGACCTGGACGCCGACGAGGACCAGATCGAGTTCCCGATCGTCTACGCCTGCGCCCGTGACGGCGTCGCGTCGCTGACCAAGCCCGAGGACGGCACCGTCCCGCCGGACAGCGACAACCTGGAGCCGTTCTTCTCCACCATCCTCTCCACGGTCCCGGCCCCGGAGTACGACGAGACCGCCCCGCTCCAGGCCCACGTCACCAACCTGGACGCCGACAACTTCCTCGGCCGTATCGCGCTGTGCCGCGTCGAGCAGGGTGAGCTCCGCAAGGGCCAGACCGTCACGTGGATCAAGCGCGACGGCTCGATGTCCAACGTCCGCATCACCGAGCTGCTGATGACCGAGGCGCTCACCCGCAAGCCGGCCGAGATGGCCGGCCCGGGCGACATCTGCGCCATCGCCGGTATCCCGGACATCATGATCGGCGAGACCCTGGCCGACACCGAGAACCCGATCGCGCTGCCGCTGATCACGGTCGACGAGCCGGCCATCTCGATGACCATCGGTGCGAACACCTCGCCGCTGGTCGGCAAGGGCGGCAAGGGCCACAAGGTCACCGCCCGCCAGATCAAGGACCGCCTCGACCGCGAGCTGGTCGGTAACGTCTCGCTGCGTGTCCTGGACACCGAGCGCCCCGACGCCTGGGAGGTCCAGGGCCGCGGTGAGCTCGCGCTGGCCATCCTCGTCGAGCAGATGCGCCGTGAGGGCTTCGAGCTGACGGTCGGCAAGCCCGAGGTGGTCACCAAGCAGATCGACGGCAAGACGCACGAGCCGATCGAGCGCATGACCATCGACTCGCCCGAGGAGCACCTCGGTGCCATCACGCAGCTGATGGCGACCCGCAAGGGCCGCATGGAGACGATGACGAACCACGGCTCGGGCTGGGTCCGCATGGAGTGGATCGTCCCCTCCCGCGGCCTCATCGGCTTCCGTACGGAGTTCCTGACCCAGACCCGCGGCACGGGCATCGCGCACTCCATCTTCGAGGGCCACGAGCCCTGGTTCGGTGACCTGCGCACCCGCCACAACGGCTCGCTGGTCGCCGACCGCGCGGGCACGGTGACGCCGTTCGCGATGGTCAACCTCCAGGAGCGCGGTGTCATCTTCACCGAGGCCGGCACCGAGGTCTACGAGGGCATGATCATCGGCGAGAACTCCCGCGCCGACGACATGGACGTGAACATCACCAAGGAGAAGAAGCTCACCAACATGCGTGCGGCGTCCGCCGACACCACGGAGAACGTGGTGCCGGCCCGCAAGCTCTCGCTGGAGCAGTCCCTGGAGTTCTGCCGCGACGACGAGTGCATCGAGGTGACCCCGGAGACCGTGCGCATCCGCAAGGTCGTCCTGGACCAGAAGCAGCGCGGCCGCACCGCGTCGCGCGCCAAGAACGGCTGACCCGGCCCGGAGCGTCCGCTCCGGCCCCGGCCGGGCGCCGTGACCCCGGAGCGTCCGCTCCGGCCGGCCGAGCGCCCTGACCCATGGTCGACACGAGGTCCGGACCCCCGCAGAGACTGTGGGGGTCCGGGCCTTTCGTCAACCCATTTTCCTGACCGACGTGTCCGCATATCGTGCGTCGCTCTCCGGAACATGTGTTAACGGTCCGTTTCGGGGGTGTCTGTCTGGGATCACTTTGTCCGGATTTCGGGCAACCATGGCTCTTCGATGTTGTCAAACCGAGACCCTTTAAGTGTGGTTTACAGCCCGGCGTTCCTTAATAGTTGGCTCCATTGAGCTCGGGTCAATGGGTCGGCGCACTGTGGGGAGTGCGGACTCACGAGCACACTCGGGGCACTGAAAACGATCGCCGTCAGGGGTGTCGGTGGATCTCTCCAGTGCCCCTCTTGTAGTCAAAAGTGGACTCATGAGGAGGAAACCCATGCGCGGTGCCAAGAGCGCCAAGTGGGTCGCGGGAGCGGCAATCATCGCCCTGGCCGCGACCGCCTGTGGCGGGGGCGACAGTGACGACAGCAGCAATGCCTCGAAGGAGAAGGGCAAGCCCGCGGGCTACGTCTCCATCGACGTCGGCGAGCCGCAGAAGCCGCTGATCCCGGCCGACACGAACGAGTCGCTCGGCAGCTACGTCATCCAGTCGATCTTCACCCAGCTGCTCGACTTCGACGCGGACGGCAAGATCGTCTACACGAACGCCGAGTCCGTCGAGTCGGCCGACTCCAAGACGTGGACCGTCAAGCTCAAGCCGGGCTGGAAGTTCCACGACGGCACCCCGGTGACGTCCGAGTCCTACATCAAGGCGTGGAACTGGTACGCCAACATCAAGAACGCCCAGCAGAACGCGTTCTGGTTCGAGGACATCAAGGGCTACGCGGACGTCCACCCGGAGAAGGGTGACCCGAAGTCCACCGAGATGTCCGGTCTGAAGGCCGTCGACGACAACACCTTCACGATCGAGCTGAACGAGGCCGTCCCGTACTTCGAGTACAAGCTCGGCTACGCGACCTTCGCCCCGCTGCCGGAGGTGTTCTACAAGGACACCAAGGCGTTCGGCCAGGCCCCGGTCGGCAACGGTCCCTACATCTTCGAGAAGTGGGACCACAAGAAGCTCATCCAGGTCAAGGCCAACCCTGACTACCAGGGTCCGAACAAGGCCAAGAACAAGGGTGTCCTCTTCAAGAACTACGCGACCGTCGAGGCCGCGTACCAGGACCTCCTCTCCGGCAACCTGGACATGATCCGCCAGGTCGGCCCGAAGGACCTCCCGAAGTACAAGGCCGACCTCGGTGACCGCGCGATCGACGAGCCGTACGCGGCCATCCAGTCGCTGGTCCCGACGTTCTACTCGAAGACCTTCAAGGACATCGACCCGAAGGTCCTCCAGGGTCTGTCGATGGCCATCGACCGTGACACGATCACCAAGACCGTGCTCAACGGCACCCGCAAGCCCGCCACCAGCTTCACGCCTCCGGGCGTCGCCGGTAACCAGGACCTGGGCACCGACGTGTTCAAGTTCGACCCGGCCAAGGCGAAGCAGCTCGTCACCGAGGGCGGCGGCGTTCCGGACAACAAGATCTGGATCCAGTACAACGCCGACGGTGGCCACAAGGAGTGGGTGACCGCGGTCTGCGAGTCCATCCGCAACTCCACCGGGGTCGACTGCATCCCGGACGCCAAGCCGGACTTCCAGACCGACCTGGAAGCGCGTGACAACAACCAGGTCAAGTCGATGTACCGCGGTGGCTGGGTGGCCGACTACCCGCTGAACGTCAACTTCATGCGGGAGCTGTACGGCACCACCGCCGAGGCGAACAACGGCCGGTTCTCCGACAAGGAGGTCGACGCGGCCTTCAAGAAGGGCGACAACGCCAAGAGCCTGGAAGAGTCGATCAAGGCTTACCAGGAGGCCGAGAAGCTCGTCCTGACGAAGATGCCGGCGATCCCGCTCTGGGAGTACAAGACCAACGGCGGCTACTCCAAGTCCGTCGAGAACGTGACGGTCGACTTCCACGGCGACTACAACATCACCGAAGTCACCGTCAAGAAGTAAGACACGCCTGAGGGCCCCCACTCGGCCATCAGCCGCCCACACCAGGCAGTAGGTCCCGGGGGGCCGCTCTCCGTATCCGGAGGGCGGCCCCTGGGCTGCTTTATCCTTATCGGAGGCAAACATGGGGCGTTACGTCGCGCGGCGACTGCTCCAGATGATCCCGGTCTTCCTCGGGTCGACCTTGCTGGTCTTCGCCATGATGTACGCGCTGCCCGGCGACCCCGTGCGCGCACTCGCAGGTGAACAGACGGTCGACCCGTCGCAGATCGCGGAAATGAAGAAGGAGCTCGGGCTCGACCTGCCGCTCTGGCACCAGTACTGGAACTACCTCGTGAACCTGTTCCAGGGTGACTTCGGTACCCAGATCGCCAGTGGGCGACCGGTGGCCGACATCATTTCGGAAGCGTTCCCGATCACGGTCCGGCTGGCCCTGTTTGCCTTCATCTTCACCGTGGTCGTCGGTATCTCCATGGGTGTCTTCGCCGGTCTCAAGGCCGACACCTTCCGCGACCGCGGGCTGCTCGTCCTGACGCTGCTGCTCATCTCCATCCCCTCGTTCGTGCTCGGCTTCCTCGGCCAGTACTTCTTCGCCTTCCAGCTCGGCTGGGTCGACCCCAACGTGAGCGGGGAAGCGAACTGGGGCGAGCTGTTCCTGCCCGCTGTCGTCCTCGGGTCGTTGTCGCTCGCCTACGTGGCACGGCTGACCCGTACGTCCGTGGCGGAGAACCTGCGCTCCGACTACATGCGCACCGCCGTGGCCAAGGGGCTGCCGCGCCGCCGCATCGTCGGCGTCCACCTGATGCGCAACTCGATGATCCCCGTCGTCACCTTCCTCGGCACCGACCTGGGCGCGCTGCTCGGCGGCGCCGTCATCACCGAGGGCATCTTCAACGTCAAGGGTGTCGGCTGGAACGTCTTCGACGCGCTCAAGCACCGCGAGGGCGCCACGGTCGTCGGCATCGTGACGCTGATCGTCGTCGTCTATCTCGTCACCAGCCTGCTCGTCGACCTGCTCTACGCGGTCCTGGACCCGAGGATCCGTTATGCCTGAGACGCTGAAGGAAACCGCCGCGGAGAAGTCCGCGGACGCCACGGCCGCGCCGGCCCCCGCCGCCAAGGTGGGCAAGCCCCGCAGCCTGTGGTCGGACGCCTGGCACGACCTGCGGCGCAGCCCGCTGTTCGTCGTGTCCGCCATCCTGATCGTGTTCCTGCTGGTCATGGCCTTCTTCCCCGGCCTGTTCACCGGCGCGGACCCGCGGTACGCGGACCTGGCCCACCACTACCTGCAGAAGCCCAAGTGGGGGAACTTCTTCCAGGAGGACTGGTTCGGGTACGACATCCAGGGACGCTCGATCTACGCGCGTGTCGTCTACGGCGCCCGTGCCTCGATCACCGTCGCCGTCGTCGTCACCGCCCTCGTCACGATCCTGGGCACCGTGGTCGGCATGCTCGCCGGCTACTTCGGCGGCTGGATCGACACCATCCTGTCCCGGGTCACCGACATCTTCTTCGGCGTCCCGTTCATCCTCGGCGCGATGGTCGTCCTGACCTCGTTCGAGGAGCGCAAGATCTGGGTCGTCATCCTGGCCCTGGCCTTCCTCGGCTGGACCTCGATAGCCCGTGTCGCACGCGGCTCCGTCCTGACGATCAAGCAGGCCGACTACGTGATGGCGGCCAAGGCGCTCGGCGCCTCGACCACCCGCATCCTGCTCCGGCACATCCTGCCCAACGCGATCGCCCCGGTGATCGTCGTCGCGACCATCGCGCTCGGCGGCTACATCTCGGCCGAGGCCACCCTGTCCTTCCTGGGTATCGGCCTCGCCGAACCGACCGTGTCGTGGGGTGTCGACATCTCCTCCGGCCAGGAGCAGCTGCGCAACGCCGCGTTCGTCCTGATCATCCCGTCGGTCATGGTGTCGATCACCGTTCTGGCGTTCATCATGCTCGGCGATGCGGTACGCAACGCCCTCGACCCCAAGCTGCGCTGAGGGAGGCGTACATGACCATCATCGACAAGACGGCGGATGTTCCTGCTCCGCGTGGTTCGAACGACGAGAGCGGCCCGCTGCTCGAAGTCCGTGACCTGCACGTGGAGTTCCACACCCGCGACGGCGTCGCCAAGGCCGTCAACGGAGTCAACTACAGCGTCAGCGCCGGCGAGACCCTCGCCGTGCTCGGCGAGTCCGGCTCCGGCAAGTCCGTGACCGCGCAGGCGATCATGGGCATCCTGGACATGCCCCCGGGGCGCATCCCCAAGGGCGAGATCCTCTTCCGCGGCCAGGACATGCTCAAGATGTCCAACGAGGAGCGCCGGCAGATCCGCGGCCAGAAGATCGCCATGATCTTCCAGGACGCGCTCTCCTCGCTGAACCCGGTGCTCACCGTGGGCTACCAGCTCGGCGAGATGTTCCGGGTGCACCAGGGGCTCTCCAAGAAGGAGGCCAAGGCCAAGTCCATCGAGCTGATGGACCGGGTCCGCATCCCGGCGGCCAAGGAGCGGGTCAACGACTACCCGCACATGTTCTCCGGCGGCATGCGCCAGCGCATCATGATCGCCATGGCGCTGGCCCTGGAGCCCGACCTGATCATCGCGGACGAGCCCACCACGGCGCTCGACGTGACGGTCCAGGCCCAGGTCATGGACCTGCTCGCGGAGCTCCAGCGCGACTTCAACATGGGCCTGATCCTGATCACGCACGACCTGGGTGTCGTCGCCGACGTCGCCGACAAGATCGCCGTGATGTACGCGGGCCGGATCGTCGAGACCGCCCCGGTCCACGAGATCTACAAGCGCCCGGCGCACCCGTACACCAAGGGACTGCTGGCCTCGATCCCGCGCCTGGACCAGAAGGGCCAGGAGCTCTACGCGATCAAGGGCCTGCCGCCCAACCTGCTGCACGTGCCGTCCGGCTGCGCCTTCAACCCGCGCTGCTCGATGGCGCAGGACATCTGCCGTACGGACATCCCGGCCCTGCGCCCGGTGACCGAGCAGGACGGTACCGAGCTGGTCGGCCGCGGCAGCGCCTGCCACTTCTGGAAGGAGACGATCCATGGCTGAGCTCGACAAGGAGTCCGTGGACGCCACCCCGAACGTCAGCGAAGTGGCGACGGTCAACGCGGCCACCGAGTCGGAGGCCGTGGCCGCCCTGGACGCGCCGGTCTCGCAGGGCGAGCCGATCCTCCAGGTCCGCAACCTGGTCAAGCACTTCCCGCTGACCCAGGGCATCCTGTTCAAGAAGCAGGTCGGCGCGGTCAAGGCCGTGGACGGCATCTCGTTCGACCTGTACCAGGGCGAGACGCTCGGCATCGTGGGCGAGTCCGGCTGTGGCAAGTCCACGGTCGCCAAGCTCCTGATGACGCTGGAGCGGGCGACCGCCGGCGAGGTCTTCTACAAGGGCCAGGACATCACCAAGCTGTCCGGCCGTGCGCTGAAGGCCGTGCGCCGCAACATCCAGATGGTGTTCCAGGACCCGTACACCTCGCTGAACCCGCGCATGACGGTCGGCGACATCATCGGGGAGACCTTCGAGATCCACCCCGAGGTGGCCCCGAAGGGCGACCGGCGCCGCAGGGTGCAGGACCTCCTGGACGTCGTCGGGCTGAACCCGGAGTACATCAACCGGTACCCGCACCAGTTCTCCGGCGGCCAGCGCCAGCGCATCGGGATCGCCCGTGGCCTCGCGCTCAACCCGGAGATCATCATCTGCGACGAGCCGGTCTCCGCGCTCGACGTGTCGGTCCAGGCCCAGGTCATCAACCTGATGGAGAAGCTCCAGGACGAGTTCAACCTCTCCTACCTCTTCATCGCGCACGACCTGTCCATCGTCCGGCACATCTCGGACCGGGTCGGCGTCATGTACCTCGGCAAGATGGCCGAGATCGGTACGGACACGCAGATCTACGACCACCCGACGCACCCCTACACCCAGGCGCTGCTGTCGGCGGTCCCCGTGCCGGACCCCGACGCCCGTGACGGGCGCGAGCGGATCATCCTCTCCGGTGACGTCCCCTCGCCGGCGAACCCGCCGTCGGGCTGCCGCTTCCGCACGCGGTGCTGGAAGGCCCAGGACAAGTGCGCCACCGAGGTGCCGCTGCTGGCGATCCCCGAGCGTTTCAAGACCTCGGAGACGCCCGCCGCGCACGAGTCGGCGTGCCACTTCGCCGAGGAGAAGGACGTCGTGCACGCGGCGTAACCCTCCGCACGACCGACCAGGACGCCCGGCCCCCCCCGTGGGGCCGGGCGTCCTCGCGTTCCCGCAGCCACCTACGGCGTAGGCCGACATGCGACGCAGTGTCATATGGGGTGGTATGAGGCATTGAGCCACTCAAGGGAACCCTAGGAGGCACTCATGCGCGGAGCCACACAGGTGAGGTGGGCCGCATGTGCCGTCGCCGTCGCCCTGACAGCCACGGCCTGCGGCGGCGGGGGCGGTGGCGGCGGCGGTGGCGCCGACGGGATCGTGAGCTCATCCTGGGGCGATCCGCAGAACCCCCTGGAGCCGGCGAACACCAACGAGGTCCAGGGCGGCAAGGTCCTCGACATGGTCTTCCGCGGCCTCGTGCGGTACGACCCCAAGACCGGTGAGGCGAAGAACGAGATCGCGCAGAAGATCGAATCCTCGGACTCGCAGAACTTCACCGTCACGATCAAGGACAACTGGACCTTCAGCAACGGCGAGAAGGTCACCGCGAAGTCCTTCGTGGACGCCTGGAACTACGGTGCCGCGCTGAAGAACAACCAGAAGAACGCCTACTTCTTCCAGTACATCGACGGCTACGACAAGGTCCACCCCGAATCGGGATCGGCCAGCGCCGGCACCCTCTCCGGCCTCAAGGTGGTCAACGGCACGACCTTCACGGTCAAGCTGTCGCAGAAGTTCTCGCTCTGGCCCGACACCCTCGGCTACGCGGCGTTCGTCCCGCTGCCCCAGACCTTCTACACCGACCACGCCGCCTGGCTCTCCAAGCCGGTCGGCAACGGCCCGTACACCATCGAGAAGTACGCCAAGGGCTCGTCGATGGACCTGCGGCGGTGGGACGGCTACCCCGGTACGGACAAGGCGCAGAACGGCGGGATCGACCTCAAGGTCTACACGGACAACAACACCGCCTACACCGACCTGACCGCCGGCAACCTCGACCTGGTCGACGACATCCCCGCGTCCCAGCTCAAGAACGTCAAGGCGGACCTGGGCAGCCGGTACATCAACACCCCCGCGGGCATCATCCAGACGCTCGCCTTCCCGTTCTACGAGAAGGCCTGGTCCACCCCCGGCGCGATCAAGGTCCGCCAGGGGCTGTCGATGGCGATCAACCGCGACCAGATCACCAACCAGATCTTCCAGAAGACCCGCACCCCCGCCTCCGACTGGACCTCACCGGTCCTCGGCAAGGACGGCGGCTTCAAGGAAGGCCTCTGCGGCAGCGCGTGCGACTACGACAAGGCGCAGGCGAAGAAGCTGATCCAGGAGGGCGGCGGCATCCCCGGCGGCCAGCTCAAGATCTCGTACAACGCCGACACCGGCTCCCACAAGGAGTGGGTCGACGCGGTCTGCAACAGCATCAACAACGTCATGGGCAACAACAAGGCGTGCGTCGGCGGGCCCGTCGGCACCTTCGCCGACTTCCGCAGCCAGGTGTCCACCCAGAAGCTGACCGGGGCCTGGCGGGCGGGCTGGCAGATGGACTACCCGCTGATCCAGAACTTCCTCCAGCCGCTCTACTACACCAACGCCCCTTCCAACGACGGCAAGTGGAGCGACAAGAAGTTCGACGGCCTGATCGACAAGGCCAACGCGGAGAGCGACAAGACCCAGGCCGTCAGCACCTTCCAGGACGCCGAGAAGGTCCTCGTCGAGCAGATGCCCGTCATCCCGCTCTGGTACCAGAACGGCAGCGCGGGCTACTCGGACCGGGTCACCGACGTCGCGCTGAACCCGTTCAGCGTCCCGGTGTACGACCAGATCAAGGTCAAGTGACCCGCTGAAGCCGGGCGGCCTGTGCGGCACACGCACCGGCCGCCCGGCTTTCCGGTCCTTCCGCCCGCTCGCCCCGACCCCCGGAGCCCCTCATGGGACGTTATGTGATCCGGCGGCTGCTGCAGATGATCCCGGTCTTCTTCGGCACCACGCTGCTGATCTTCCTCATGGTGAACGTGATGGGCGACCCCATCGCGGGCCTCTGCGGTGATCGCCAGTGCGACCCCGCGACCGCCGCCCAGCTGCGCGCCGAGTTCGGCCTCGACAAGCCGGTCTGGCAGCAGTACCTGACCTACATGGGCAACATCTTCACCGGCGACTTCGGCACCGCGTTCAACGGGCAGAAGGTCACGGAGCTGATGGCCACCGCCTTCCCCATCACCATCCGGCTCACCATCGTCGCGATCGTGTTCGAGATCGTCATCGGCATCAGCCTCGGCGTCGTCACCGGGCTGCGCCGCGGGCGGCCCGTCGACACCGGGGTGCTGATCCTGACCCTGGTCGTCATCGCCGTCCCGACCTTCGTCACCGGGCTCCTGCTCCAGCTCCTCCTGGGCGTCGAGTGGGGCCTCATCAAGCCCTCCGTCTCCTCGGACGCGCCCCTGGACGAACTCATCGTCCCCGGCCTCGTCCTCGCCTCCGTGTCCCTCGCCTACGTCACCCGGCTCACCCGGACCTCGATCGCCGAGAACGCCCGCTCGGACTACGTCCGCACCGCCGTGGCCAAGGGCCTCCCCAGGCGCCGGGTGGTCGTACGGCACCTGCTGCGCAACTCCCTCATCCCCGTCGTCACCTTCATCGGCACGGACGTGGGCGCCCTGATGGGAGGGGCGATCGTCACCGAGCGCATCTTCAACATCCACGGGGTCGGATACCAGCTCTACCAGGGCATCCTCCGCCAGAACTCCCAGACCGTCGTCGGGTTCGTCACCGTCCTGGTCCTCGTCTTCCTGGCGGCGAACCTGATCGTCGACCTCCTGTACGCCGTACTCGACCCGAGGATCCGCTATGCCTGAGCAGCAGCCGTGGGACGATCCGACGGGCAACGGGGCGATCTCGGGGGCCGGTGCGGGCGGGGCGATGGACCTCGCGGTGAACGAGGGCACCACGCTGGAGAGGACACCCGGCGGCCCCGAGGGCACCGGGCCCGCCGGCAAGCCGCGCAGCCTCTGGTCCGACGCCTGGCGCGACCTGCGGCGCAACCCCGTCTTCATCGTCTCCGGGCTGGTCATCCTGTTCCTGGTGATCATCTCGATCTGGCCGTCCCTGATCGCCGACCAGGACCCGCTCAACTGCGACCTGGCCAAGGCCCAGGAGGGCTCCCAGCCCGGCCACCCCTTCGGATTCGACGGCCAGGGCTGCGACGTCTACACCCGCACCGTCTACGGCGCCCGGACCTCGGTGACCGTCGGCGTCCTCTCCACCCTGGGGGTCTCGCTGCTCGGCGGGGTGCTGGGCGGCCTGGCCGGCTTCTTCGGCAGGGGATGGGACGCCGTGCTCTCCCGCATCACGGACGTCTTCTTCGGCATCCCCGTCGTACTCGGGGGGCTGGTCTTCCTGTCCGTCGTCACCAGCTCCACCGTCTGGCCCGTGATCGGCTTCATCGTGCTGCTGGGCTGGCCCCAGATCGCCCGCATCGCACGCGGCTCCGTCATCACCGCCAAACAGAACGACTACGTCCAGGCGGCCCGCGCGCTGGGCGCCTCCAACTCGCGGATGATGCTGCGCCACATCATGCCCAACGCCATCGCGCCCGTCATCGTCGTCGCGACGATCGCCCTGGGGACGTACATCTCGCTGGAGGCGACCCTCTCCTACCTCGGCGTCGGCCTGAAACCGCCGGCCGTGTCCTGGGGCATCGACATCTCCGCCGCCTCCCAGTACGTCCGCAACGCGCCGCACATGCTGCTCTGGCCCGCCGGGGCGCTGGCCGTCACCGTGCTCGCCTTCATCATGCTCGGCGACGCGGTGCGCGACGCCCTCGACCCCAAGCTGCGCTGAGGAGCCCGCTGCCATGTTGCTCGAAGTGCGCGATCTGCACGTGGAGTTCCACACCCGCGACGGTGTGGCCAAGGCCGTCAACGGGGTCAACTACTCCGTGGCCGAGGGCGAGACCCTCGCCGTCCTCGGCGAGTCGGGATCCGGCAAGTCCGTCACCGCCCAGGCGATCATGGGCATCCTCGACATGCCGCCCGGGAAGATCAGCGGGGGCGAGATCCTCTTCAGGGACCGCGACCTCCTGAAGCTCAAGGGCGAGGAGCGGCGCCGGATCCGCGGCCAGGAGATGGCCATGATCTTCCAGGACGCGCTGTCCTCCCTGAACCCGGTGCTCAGCGTCGGGCAGCAGCTCGGCGAGATGTTCGTCGTGCACCGGGGGATGTCGCGGGGCGACGCCAAGGAGAAGGCCATCGAGCTGATGGACCGGGTCCGCATCCCGGCGGCCCGGGAACGCGTCGGCGACTTCCCGCACCAGTTCTCCGGCGGCATGCGCCAGCGCATCATGATCGCCATGGCGATGGCGCTGGAACCCTCCCTGATCATCGCCGACGAACCCACCACCGCCCTCGACGTGACCGTCCAGGCGCAGGTGATGGACCTCCTCGCCGAGCTCCAGCGCGAGCTCAACATGGGACTCATCCTCATCACCCACGACCTCGGCGTGGTCGCCGACGTCGCCGACAAGATCGCGGTGATGTACGCGGGCCGGATCGTCGAGACCTCGCCCGTCCACGAGATCTACCGGGCCCCCGCCCACCCGTACACCAAGGGTCTGCTGAAGTCGATCCCGCGCCTGGACCAGAAGGGCCAGGAGCTGTACGCGATCAAGGGCCTGCCGCCCAACCTGCTGCACATCCCGTCCGGCTGCGCCTTCCACCCGCGCTGCCCCATGGCCCAGGCCGTGTGCCGCACGGACGAGCCGCCGCTCTACACCGTGGACGAGGAACGCAGGAGCGCCTGCCACTTCTGGAAGGAGACGCTCGATGCACGCTGAGGACGCGGGAGGAGGGGGCGGCGGCTCCGCCCTGCTCTCCGGGGCACGCGACGCGGACCGCACCCCGCACGCCGGGGGAGAGCCGATCCTGGAGGTGCGCGGTCTGGTCAAGCACTATCCGCTGACCCGGGGCATCCTCTTCAAGAAGCAGATCGGCGCGGTCAAGGCCGTCGACGGGGTGGACTTCGACCTGGCGGCCGGCGAGACGCTCGGCATCGTGGGGGAGTCCGGCTGCGGCAAGTCGACCGTCGCCAAGATGCTGGTGCACCTGGAACCGCCCACCGGCGGCGTGATCCGCTACAAGGGCGAGGACGTCACCAAGCTGTCCGGCCGTGCGCTGAAGGCCGTGCGCCGCAACATCCAGATGGTGTTCCAGGACCCGTACACCTCGCTGAACCCGCGCATGACGGTGGGCGACATCATCGGGGAGCCGTACGAGATCCACCCCGAGGTGGCGCCCAAGGGCAGCCGCCGGCAGAAGGTGCAGGACCTGCTCGACGTCGTCGGGCTGAACCCGGAGTACGTCAACCGCTATCCGCACCAGTTCTCCGGCGGCCAGCGCCAGCGCATCGGGATCGCCCGGGGCCTCGCGCTCAACCCGGAGATCATCGTCGCGGACGAGCCGGTCTCCGCGCTCGACGTCTCGGTCCAGGCCCAGGTCGTCAACCTGCTGGACCGGCTCCAGGCGGAGTTCGACCTGAGCTTCCTGTTCATCGCGCACGACCTGTCCATCGTCCGGCACATCTCCGACCGGGTCGGTGTCATGTACCTGGGCCGGATCGTCGAGATCGGCACGGACGAGGAGATCTACGACCACCCGACGCACCCCTACACCCAGGCGCTGCTGTCGGCCGTACCGGTGCCCGACCCGACGGCCCGCGAGCACCGCGAGCGGATCATCCTGCACGGGGACGTGCCCTCCCCGGCGAACATCCCCTCCGGCTGCCGCTTCCGCACCCGCTGCTGGAAGGCGCAGGAGCGCTGCGCGCTGGAGGTGCCCCTGCTGGCCGTGCCCGCGGTCTTCCGGGATTCGGAGACACCCGCCCAGCACGACTCGGCGTGCCACTTCGCCGAGGAGAAGCGGGTGGTGCCGAAGGAGGGGCTGCGGCACACGTCCGGGGACGAGGGGCCGCTGCCGCCCTCGGACGGGGACGGGGGGCCGGCGGCGGACGGGAGCGACGAGGACCGGGGCGCGGGTGACAAAGAATGATAAATGGGCCTCATGTTCGTTAACACAGAGGCAACTTGACCGTCGTCGCACCGATATACGAACGGCCCACCATAGAGAGCGTACGGCCGTGCGGGTGCCGTGAACCGGCCGGGGCGTTCATCACGTCGCCCCGGCCGGTTACCCGTCCCCGGCCTTCCCCACAGGTCCCCTTGTCCAGCGGCGGACCGCCGTGGAGTATCGCTGAGGTGATACTCACACGGGGAGCCAGAATCACCGGAGCGGTGCTGTGCGCCGTGCTCGCGGCCGTCGTCGCGGCCTGGATCGTGCGGGACGTCCGAGCCGTCGGGGATCCGGGCGCCCTCCTGCGCTACTGGGCGGGTTACACGGACGGGTGGCCGAAGAAGCTGCCCGCCACCCTGCAGGCCGATCCGGTGCTGCTCGCCGTCTACGTCCTCGCCCTGTCCGCCGCGCTGCGCTCCTCGGTGGCGGCGTCCACGCTGGTGGCCACCGGCCTGGTCACGATCGCCCTGCGGCTGCCGGGCGTCTGGACCATCGGATCGTCCTGGATGGACGACCGGTTCAGCGGTGAACTGCGCACCCGCGCCCTCGTCGGCACCTTCGTCGCCCTCGCCGCGGGCCTCGCGCTCGTCGTCACCGGAGCGGCGGGCCGCCGGCAGCCCGAGGACCCGTTCGAGCCCCGGCCCACCCGGCCGGGCCGGGGAGCCGGCGTCACCGCGTTCCTGGTGCTGGGAGCCTCGGCCGCCGTGATGGCAGGCTGGGAGATCCGCCAGCTCTTCACGCTCCCCGACGAGGTCTACCCCGGCTGGTACGTCGGCGGAGAGGTGATCACGCTCGGCCTGACCGCCGCCCCGCCGGGCTGGAGCGGCCTGGTACTCGTGGCGGCCGGCCTGGTGGCCGCGTGGACCGCGCTCTTCCGTGCCGTCCACTCCCGCCCGCTCGGCATGATCGTCGCCGGGTTCCTGCTGGTCTCCGGCGGCTGCGGGATCGCCCGGATCCTCCACCACGACTGGCTGGAACGCTTCTTCGACGAGCCTGCCGAGCAACAGCTCATGATCCTCACCTCGTTCTTCCTGGCCTTCGCCGGGGCGACGGCCCTGGCCGTCCTGGCGCGCCGGGGCTTCGAGCGCACCGACGGGCCGGGCCACGGGTACGGCGACCCCGGCTACCCGCAGGCCGGCCCGCCCGGCTACGGCCAGCCCCCGGCAGGGGCGCCGGGTCACGGCTACCCCCAGGGCGGGTCGCCCGGGTACGGCTACCCCCAGGGCGGCCCGCCCGGGTACGGCTATCCGCAGGGCGGCGGGGCCGCCCCGCCGCCGCCCGCCTCCCCGCCGCCGGGCTGGTGACGCGCCCGGCTACGGCCGGGGCAGGCCCAGCGACCGCCTGAGGAAGTCCACCTGGAGCAGCAGCAGGTTCTCGGCCACCTGCTCCTGCGGGGTCATGTGCGTCACCCCGCTCAGCGGCAGCACCTCGTGCGGGCGGCCGGCGGAGAGCAGCGCGGAGGAGAGCCGCAGCGCGTGGGCGACCACCACGTTGTCGTCGGCCAGGCCGTGGACGATCATCATCGGGCGCACCTGGTCGGCCGGCTCGGAGAGCCCCTGGTCGGTCACCAGCGAGTTGCGGGCGTACACCTCGGGCTGCCGCGCGGGGTCGCCGAGATAGCGCTCGGTGTAGTGGGTGTCGTACAGCCGCCAGTCCGTCACCGGCGCGCCGACGACCGCCGCGTGGAAGACGTCGGGGCGCCGGAGCACCGCGAGGGCCGAGAGGTAGCCGCCGTAGGACCAGCCGCGCATCGCCACCTTCGTCAGGTCCAGCGGGAAGCTCCCGGCCAGGGCGTGCAGCGCCTCGACCTGGTCGTCGAGGGTGAGGGTGAGGTCGTCGCGCACCGCCTTCTCCCAGCCGGGCGAACGGCCGGGCGCGCCCCGGCCGTCGGCGACGATCACGGCGAAGCCGTGGTCGGCGAACCACTGGGACGTGAGGTGCGGATTGTGGGCGGCCACCACCCTGCGGCCGTGCGGGCCGCCGTAGGGGTCCATCAGGACCGGAAGCGGACCGTCCGACTCCTGGTATCCGGTGGGGAGCAGCACGGCGCACGGGATCCGCCGTGCGCCCCCCTCCGTCAGCCGGACCTTCGCGGTGAGGACCGGCTCCTGTGCGAGATTCGCCACGGACGCCACGTCCTTGCCGTCCCGCAGCACCCGCACAGTTGTTCCCGGGTGGTCCGGGGACGCCGACACCAGCACCGTCACGCCCCCCGCGCGCACCGCGGAGTGCACCCCGGCGCCCTCGCTGACGCGCTCCACTCCCAGTTCGTTCACCCGGTAGACGTGGCTCTGCCCCGTCTCCGGCTCCGCCGCGTCCTCGCCCGCCGTGGCCTGCACCAGGATGTCGGACTCCCCGATGTCCAGCACCGCCTGGACGTGCAGCCGGCCGCCGGTCAGCGGCCGGTCGCCGACCGACAGGAGCCGTACGCCCGCTTCGTCGGCGACCCGTACGAGCCGGCCGTCGGGCGCCCAGGCCGGCACCCCGGCGAAAAGATCAAGCCAGATTTCGTCCTCGTCGACATGCACGGTACGGGTCGTCCCGGTCTCCGCGTCGACGGCCAGATACGCCTGGCTGCGCTGGTCCCGCGCCTGCACCAGGAGCAGCGGCGCCCCGTGCGAGGACCAGTGCACCCGCGCCAGGTAGGGGAAGCGGGACCGGTCCCAGGCGACCTCCGTGCGGGTGCCGTCCAGGCCCATGACGAAGAGCCGCACCTCGGCGTTGGCCGTGCCCGCCGCCGGGTAGCCCACCTCGGACGGCTTGCTCCCGGGGTGCGCCGGATCGGCGATCCACCACCGCTGTACGGCGCTGTCGTCGACCCGCGCGACCAGCAGGCGGTCCGAGTCCGGCGACCACCAGAAACCGCGGTAGCGGCTCATCTCCTCCGCCGCGACGAACTCCGCGAGGCCGTAGGAGACGTGGGCGCCCTCCGGCTCCGCGACCGGGCGGTCGCCCTCGCCGTCCGCCCCCACGACGCGCAGCGCCCCCTGGGCGACGTACGCGACGCGCAGGCCGTCGGGGGAGGGGCGCGGGTCGATCACCGGGCCCGGCACCGGCAGGGCGCGCGCCGTGCCCGCCCTCAACTCGGCCACGTACGCCTTGCCGGAGAGCGCGAAGGCCGCCAACTCCACGGCGTCGTCCACCGCGTAGCCCACGATGCCCGCCGAGCCCTCCCGGGTGCGCTCGCGCCGCGCCCTCTCCTGCGGGGACAGCTTCTCCGCCGAACCGCCCAGCAGGGCATCGGGGTCGGCCGCCACGGCTTCCCGGCCCGTCGCGGTGTCCAGCACCAGGAGCCGGTTCGTCCGGTCGGTGCCGGAGGCCGACCTGAGGAACAGCACCCGCGTCCCATCCGGTGAGACGGTGAAGGCGCGGGGTGCGCCGAGAGTGAACCGCTGGGTCCGGGCGTGCTGGCGTGGAAAAGACAGCTTCTGCGAGGTCATGGCACCGAACCTAGTCCGCGGCGGGCGGTCCGTGCGCCCCCTCGTGCTGCTGTGCCCCGATCAATGCGTCCGCACGGATAGTTATGATCCGTAGCGCTCGGTGGGTATGAACCTGCTGGCTCCATGTGTGCTGCCCGTCCCGACCGTACTGATGGAGGTGAACCGCCGTGGCACTCTCGATTTCGGCGGTGGTGCTGCTGGCGATCGTCGTCTTCCTGCTGATCCGGAAATCCGGACTCAAGGGCGGACACGCGGTGGTCTGCATGTTGCTGGGCTTCTACATGGCGAGCTCGTCGATCGCCCCGACCATCTCGGAGGTGACGTCGAACGTGGCAGGCATGATCGGGGGGATCAAGTTCTGACGGGCGCGCCGCCGGGGGCCCCGGATGCCGCGGGGCGTTCGGCCCGTCGGGCGGCCTGCTCGTAGGGTGGTCCCATGAAGGACCTTCCCGCCCGCCGTCTGCTCCTGGTGCACGCGCACCCCGACGACGAGTCGATCAACAACGGCGCCACCATGGCCAGGTACGCCGCCGAGGGCGCTCACGTGGCCCTGGTCACATGCACCCTCGGCGAGGAGGGCGAGGTCATCCCACCGGACCTCGCGCACCTCGCCGCGGACCGGGACGGCGGCCTCGGCGACCACCGCGTCGGTGAACTCGCCGCCGCCATGCGGGAGCTGGGGGTCACCGACCACCGCTTCCTGGGCGGCCCCGGCCGGTTCCGCGACTCCGGGATGACGGGCACCGAGCAGAACCACCGCCCCGGCGCCTTCTGGGCCGCCGACCTCGACGAGGCGGCCGGCCACCTCGTCGGAGTGATCCGCTCCCTGCGGCCCCAGGTGCTCGTCACGTACGACCCCGACGGCGGCTACGGCCACCCCGACCACATCCAGGCGCACCGCGTCGCCATGCGCGCGGCGGAACTGGCCGCCGACCCCGGGTACGACGCCGGCGCCGGAGCCCCGCACGCCGTCGCCAAGATCTACTGGAACCGGGTGCCCCGTTCGGTGGCCGAGGACGCCTTCGCACGGCTGCGGGACACCGCCCCCGACGCCTTCCCCGGGATCGCCGCGGTCGACGACGTCCCCGGTGTCGTGGACGACGCGCGGATCACGGCGGAGATCGACGGCTCGGCCTACGCCGGGGCGAAGACCGCCGCCATGCGGGCCCACGCCACCCAGATCGCCGTGGACGGACCGTTCTTCGCGCTGTCGAACGACCTGGGACAGCCGGTGTTCACCACCGAGTACTACGAGTTGGTGCGGGGCGCCCCGGGCGGGGACGACGGAGCCCGGGAGCACGACCTCTTCGCGGGCGTGCCGGAGGCGGCCCCCGCACCGGGAGCACGGACATGAGCAGCAGGCAGAGGCAGCGCGCCTCGTCGCAGTCGCCGCGTACCAACGCCCCGCCCAGGAGCCCCGGGCCCGGCGGCCTGGCGGCGCCCCCCAACCCCCGGCGGATCCCCCTGTACGTGGCTCTGGCGGTGCTGGGAGCGGCCGTCGGGCTGGCCGGCACGCTCGTCCAGGCGGCCCTGTTCCCGGGCGGGCTGCTGCTCGCGCTCGCCGCGTCGGCGGGACTGTTCTACGGCGGCCGGGTGCTGACCAGGACACAGTTCGGCGCGCTCGTACCGGCGGTGGGGTGGTTCCTCGCCGTCCTCGCCCTTCTCGGCGGCCGTCCCGAGGGCGACTACGTCTTCGGCGACGAACTCGGCCTGGCCCTCTTCATGCTCGGAGGGATGGCCGTCGCTGTGATCTGCGCCACGGTGGCGAGACTGCCAGTTCCGGCCAACGGGGCCGGGCAGTCCGGCACGTGATGTGGTATGTCCGCTCCCGGATTGCCCCAGCACGCAGTGATGGGTGCATTCTTGTTCCCCCCGGACGCGGAGAGACAGACGGCGGCGGCCAGTATGGTGGTGCGCGCGCCGAGCCGTCCCCTGGCCTGCGGCACGGGGGAAGTACGGGCGGCGGAGCCAATCGGGAGAACCTGCTTTGAGTCGTGAAACTGACAGTTCGTCCTCCGGGCCCCAGGGGCGCGGCGGAGCCGCGTACCCGTCGGGTACGCCGCCGTACGGATCACGCCAGTATCCGTCGCTGCACCCGTCTCAGGACGGGCCGGAGGAGACTCCGGAGCCTGCGGACCCGCCTCAGCCCGAGGAACCCAGAACAGAGACGACGCTGACGACGCGTATCCGGATCAACATCCCGGGCTCGCGTCCGATCCCGCCTGTCGTCATGCGTACGCCGATGAGCGAGACGGACACGTCGGGCGGGCGTCCGGCCTCCGAGCGGACCGGCAGCACCCCGAGGCCCGGCGCACCCGCGCCGTCGTCCGGCGGAGCGCCCGAAGCCGGCCCGGACGCACGGGAAGGCGGCAAGCCGGCCGAGGCCGCGGCCGAGAAGCCGGCCAAGGAGAAGAGCGGCAGCGACTGGTTCGCGCCGCGCAAGGCACCGTCCCCCGCGCCCGGCGCCCCGGCCGCCGGAACCCCCGGCCCCCTCGCCGGCGGTCCTTCCGGCGCGGGCCGCGACGCCGGCCGCCCGGACTCGCCGTACTTCCCGGACGGTCCGCAGCGGCCCGGTGACCGGGGCGGCGCGGGTGGCACGGGCCGCAGCGCGCTCGACGACCTCGACGCCGGTACGCGGACCCCGCCGAACGCCGGCACGGGACCGCAGGGCGTCACGGGGCCCTCCGGTCCCACCACCGGTCCCGCCACCGGAAGTTCGTCCCTGACGCCGAACCTCGACCGGCTTCCCGGCGCGGCCGGCCCCGCCGGTTCCCGGCCCGGCGGCCCCGGTGGCACACCGCCGCGGTTGTCGGACGACACCGCGATCCTGACGCCGCAGGTGCCCGCACCGGCCCCCGGGCCCGGCGGCCATGTCTCCGGCGACACACTGACCAGCGGCATCCCGGTCATCCCGGCGGAGCCCCGCTCCGCGTTCCCGGGCGGCCCCGGAGGGAACCGGCCCGAGGGCCCGGCGGGCGGACGCCCGTCGGACACGGGTGCCCCGGCGTCCGCGCCCCGGCCCGCGCCCAAGGCAGCGGCGCCCGCCAAGAAGGGCCGCTCCAAGCTGGTCCTGCTGGGCGCGGCCGTCTTCGTGCTGTTCGGGGTGGCCTACGGCGCCGGCCTGCTGATGAACCACTCCGAGGTCCCCAAGGGCACCACCGTGCTCGGCGTCGACATCGGCGGCGGCACGAAGGCGGAGGCGGTCTCCAAGCTCGACGCCGCCCTCGGCAAGCGGGCCCAGGCGCCTCTCCGGCTGTCCGTCGACGGCAAGGAGGAGGAGCTCGCCCCCGACAAGGCCGGTCTCACCCTGGACAGCCAGGAGACCGTCCGCGGCGCCGCGGGCAGCGACTACAACCCCGTCTCGGTGATCGGCTCCCTGTTCGGCGGGGCGCGCCCCGCCGACCCGGTGATCCCGGTCGACGAGGAGAAGCTCGGGGTGGCGCTGACCGACCTGGCGGGTGTCTCCGGTTCCGCCAACGACGGAACGATCAAGTTCGAGCCGAACAAGGCCGTGGCCGTCCCCGGCAAGGCGGGCAAGTCGCTCGACGTCAACCGGTCGATGATCTCCGTGCGCGACGCCTACCGCGCGCAGGTCCAGACCGGGCAGCCGGCCGTCGTCGAACTGCCGGTGGCCGCCACCGAACCCACCGTCACCCAGGCCGAACTGGACCGGGCGATGAAGGAGTTCGCGGAGCCGGCCATGTCCGGGCTGATCACGATCAAGGCCGGTACCAAGGCCATCGACTTCGGCCCCGCGAGGTCGCTGCCGCAGATCCTGTCCATGAAGGCGGTCGACGGCAAGCTGGTCGCCGTCTACGACAGGGAGGCGATCGACACCCTGCTCGACGGTGTCTTCGACGGAGTCATGGTCACCAAGGGTGACGGGAAGAAGTACCAGGTCAGCTCGACCGACGTGGCCCAGGCCATGCAGGGCGCCCTGCTCGGTAAGACGCCCGCGGAGCGCACCGTGGCGATCAGCCTCGACGGCGAGGGCTGACGGGCCCCGTACGCCGCGTACGACCGCCCCCGCCCGGACCTCCGGGCGGGGGCGGTCGCCGTACGGGCCCGGTGTGCGCACGGCCGGTGCCGGCCGCGCCGCGCGTCCGCCCGTGGAGGAGGGCGGACCGTCCTCCCCGCGCAGGCCCCCGTGGCGGCCCGGGGTGCCGCCCGCTCCGGCGGCCGGCTACGCGTCCCCGGCGCCCCCGGTGAACATGCTGATCAGACCGTGCGGGGTGGTGTCGCCGAAGAGGAGTTCGTGCAGCTCCTCGCCGTCGGCGGCGGCCGCGGCGCTCCGGGGGAACATGGCCTCCTCGTACGCGGCGAGGGCCGCCTCCGTGTCGCCCGGGTGCGCGGCGACGGCCTCGCCCAGTTCGGCGCCGTCGAGCATGGCCAGGTTGGCCCCTTCGCCGTTCGGGGCCGAGAGGTGGGCGGCGTCGCCGATGAGCGTCACCCCCGGCACCCGGTCCCAGCGGTGGCCGGCCGGCAGCGCGTGGAGGACACGCAGCACGGGCGCGGTCCCCTCGGTGATCAGCGCCGTGAGCTCCGGCGCCCAGCCCTCGAACTCCCGCGCGATCCGCGCGGCGGCCGCCGGGGGGTCCGTGAAGTCGACGGCGTCGAACCACTCCCGCGTCCCGGAGAGTGCCACATAGGTGTGCAGGGTCCCGCCGCTCTCCCGGTGGGCCTGGATCCCACGGCCCGGCGCGAGCGCGAACATCGACCCGCCGCCCACGGCCTTCGCGCTCGCGGGGTGCCGGGTGCCGCTCCCGGTCAGCCAGGTCTCGACGAACGACCTGCCGGTGTACTCCGGCACGGCGTCGGAGAGCAGGGGCCGGACCCGTGACCAGGCGCCGTCCGCGCCGACCAGCAGGTCCGTGACGGTGGTCGTGCCGTCGGAGAAGGCCACCTCGTGGCGGCCCCCGCCGAGGGGGCGCACGCCGCCTGCCTTCCGGCCCCACCGGACGGTGCCCGCCGGGAGAGAGTCGAGCAGGAGCGCCCGCAGCTCGCCGCGCAGCACCTCGGGGCGGCCACGCGAGCCGTCCTCGTCGAACAGGACGGTCCCGTCCGGGGCGAGCACCCGGGTCGCCTCGCGGCCCTCCAGGACGAGGCCCCGGAACCCGTCCGTCAGGCCGGCCGCCCGCAGGGCGCGCAGGCCGCTGTCCTCGTGGATGTCGAGCATGCCGCCCTGCGGGCGCGCGACCGGGGAGGCCTCCGCCTCGTGGACCGTCACCGGGATGCCGTGGACGTGCAGGACGCGGGCGAGCGTGAGACCGCCCAGGCCGGCGCCGATGATCGTGACGTGGGTGCCCATGGAGGCTCCTTCGGGATCGAGGCCGGCCGGTCCGGCCAATGGCTCTGGAATGCTGTTCCAGCTCTCATGGTGGAACGGCGCTCCAGACATGTCAAAATGGCCTCATGGCATCACGGGCGCGTACATCGGAGCGGCGGGCGGAGGCGCTGAGCCGCGAGCGCATCATCGGGGCCGCCGTCGAGCTGCTCGACGCGGCCGGCGAGGGCGGGCTGACGTTCCGGGCGCTGACCGAGCGCCTCGCCACCGGTCCGGGGGCGATCTACTGGCACGTGGCGAACAAGAGCGACCTGCTCGACGCCGCGACCGACGCCGTCGTCGCGGCCGCCCTGGCCGAGGGGCCCGCCGGGCCCCCGAAATCGCCGCAGGAGGGGATCCGCGCCATCGCGCTCGGCCTGTTCGACGCGATCGACGCACACCCGTGGCTCGCCACGCAGCTCGCCGTACAGCTCTCCCGCGGCCCCTCGCGGCCGGTGGCGCCGAGGATCCTCGAAAGCATCGGCCGACAGGTCAGCGCGCTGGGCGTGCCCGTGAGCGGCCGGTTCACGGCGGCCTCCGCGCTGATGCACCACATCCTCGGAGCCGCCGGCCAGAACGCCGTGAACGGCCTCGCGGCCGGGCCCGGGGCCGACCGGGCCGAGGTCCTCGACGCGGCGTCCCGGGCGTGGAAGGAGCTCGACCCCGACGCCTACCCCTTCATCCGGTCCGTCGCGGACCGGATGCGCGTCCACGACGACCGGGAGGAGTTCCTCGCGGGGATCACCCTCATCCTCGCCGGCATCGCCGCGGTGCACCCCCGGACCGGGTAGCCACCCTGCGCGGGGGCCCGGCCGTGCGCGCGGCCGGGCCCCCGTACTCCGGTGCCGTCCTACGGGAAGGACACCACCTGGGACGGGACGGTCGTCGTACCGGACGTGGGGGACCCGGTGTCGTTGATGACGTGTTCGTACTGCCCCTGGCCGCCCAGGGACACGACGAGCAGGTCGTGGAACTTGACCCCGGGCTTCACAGGAGCCTGGAAGCCGTGCTGCTGACGGATGGTCGGGTCGACGTTGAAGAAGCAGTAACTGCCCATGCCCCACCCCTCGTGGGTGGTGACGGAGTCGTCGACCTTGTACCCCGCGTAGCCCTTGATGTCGCCGTTCTGGATGGCGGCCTGGTCCGGGGCGTCGTAGGCCTTCTCGTTCTGGAAGAAGATCGTCCGGCCGTTCTCGCCCGACCACCGGACGTCGTACTTGTTGAAGTGCTCCACGAACAGCCCGGTGGCCAGGACGTCGTCGCCCTTCACGTGGACGCCGTAGTCGGCCCGGTTGGTCTCCCAGCCGACGCCCTCCCCGTGGTCGGCGCGCCAGACCCAGGTGTGGTCGATGATCGTGTCGTCGCTGTTGACCACGATGCTGGTGGTCGCCTTGCCGGGGCCCGCGCCGCCGATGCGTACGAACACGTCCTGGAGGCTGGTCGGGTTGGCCGCGTGGTCCGCGGAGGCGCCGTCGGGGCCGACCTCGACGAGCGTCTCGGAGTTGACCGGTCCCGCGTCCACGAGGAGTCCGGCGAGCTTGACGCCGTCGACGTCGCCGACCTTGATCGCGGTCACGCCGTTGTCCGGGATGATCGTGGCGAGGCCGAGGCCGAGCGCCACGGTGTCCGCCCGGTCGATCTCGATGGGCTCGTCGACGTGGTAGACGCCCGGCGTGAACAGCAGGTGCAGGCCCTGCTCCACGGCCGCGTTGATCGTCTGCGCGGTCGCGCCCGGCTTGACGACGTAGAACCGGTCGAGGGGGATCGACTCGCCCTCCGGGGTGCCGTTCGCCCAGGTCGTGCCCCGCGCGTCGGTCCGCTTGGCGGGGACGAACACCTTGTAGTCGTCGCCGTCGAGGTAGAGGAAGGGCTTCTCGCGGGAGACCGGGGTGCTGTCGAGGGTCGTGTACGGGGGCTCGGGGAAGCTCTGGGCGGGGGCGCCCTCGACGCCGGAGAAGGTCATGTTCCAGACGCCGTTGCCCCAGCCGCCGATCGAGCTGTCGCGGGTGTACCACTGCTGCTGGGAGTACGGCCCGACCTCGCCGTCGATCTTGCTGTCGGCGATGTAGCCGCCGCTCGCCCAGCCGTAGCCGTCGGGCGCGAGGTTGAGCCCGCCCTTGACGTGCATGCGGCGGAAGGGGGCGGCCTGGGAGACGGCCCAGCGGTTGGTCCCGCTGACGGGGTTCAGGGCCAGGTTCTCCGCCGAACGCCAGAAGTTCTGCGTGGCGTTGCCGTCGAACCAGCCGGCGTCGACGGTGACGTCACCGTTGAACGTCGTGTCGTCCGGGTTCAGCCCGAGACCCGCGATCGAGGTGTAGAAGCCGATCTGCGCGTTGATGTCGTCGTACGTGCCGGGCTTGAACATCAGCGCGTAGCGGTCGCTGCCGAACTGCGCCGACTCCTGCTTCTCGAAGATCTCGTCGACCTTGCCCTGGATATCGGGCGTGGAGGGGTCGAAGACCAGCACGTTGGGGCCGAGGTCACCCCCGCCGGGCACCTCCTCGGCCGCGTCGCCGAACGCCGGCTGGGCCGTGGGGAAGGCCATGAGCAGCGATGCGGCGAGTGCGGCGAGGCCGAGTGCCCGGGAGCGGCGGTGCCGCCGGGGGAGGGTGGGGGGAGCTTGCATGGATGAGTCTCCTGGGTCGTGGTAGTGGGGTGCACGACGTGTGTCCCGAGGGCGAGAGAGCGCTCTCAGGTGTCGCCGATGTAATCGCTGCCGCCCTCGACACGTCAAGAGGTGTGCGTCAGGAGCCCGGAGTTGACGCCGTAACGGCAACACATGACGTCTGCCGTGAGGCGATGGGGCCGCTTTGTGTGGATGTCGCCCCCGCCGCGGATTCACAGGCTGACGGCTCGGCCCGGTCCGGGCCGCCGGGCCGTCCCGGACTCCGGGGGCGCGCGGTCTCCCGGCGGGGCCTCCCACGGTCTCCCGCCCGGTACGGCCGCGCTCAGTTCAGCAGGGCCCTGGCCGCCCGGGCCCGGTGGCGGATGGCCTCGGCGGCCGTCGGCTCGACGCCCTCGACGATCCCGGCGTACTCGTCCATCTCCGCCGCCCCGCGCAGGAACTCCCCGCGCTGCACGAGGAGCTGGGCCCGTTCGAAGCGGAGCCGGGCCGGGTGCGAGGGCAGCAGCAGCGAGAGTTCGAGCGCCCACAGCGCCACGTCCGTACGCTCGGGCCGCGCCGCCGCCCAGGCCCGTACGTTGTTCAGGATCCGCAGCACCGTCTCCAGCGGTCCGGCGGGCACCGGCAGCATCGCCTCCGGCGGCGCCCCCGTCGCCCCCGCGGCCATCAGCTGCGCGTCCCTGCCGCTCAGCGGGGCCCCGCCGGCGAAGGGGTCGGCCAGCACCCGCTCGGCCGGGTCGCCGAAACCCACCACGTAATGACCCGGGAGAGCGACTCCGTACACCGGCGCCCCCGCCCGTCGCGCCACCTCGATCCACACCACGGACAGCAGGATCGGCAGCCCCCTGCGGCGCCGCAGCACCTGCTGGAGCACCGAGGACTCCAGGCGCGGGTAGTCGGCGGACGAGCCCGCGAACCCGCAGCGCTCGCCCAGCAGTTCCGCGAGCGCGGACGCCCACCCGCGGGCACCGCGGGCCCCGTACGGCAGGAGGCCGGCCAGCCGGTCCAGCTCGATCTGCGCCGCGTCGACGCCGTACGGATCGGTGTCCCCGGGCGCCGGCGGGGAGGTCTCCGCGCCCACCAGCAGGCAGAGCAGCGCGAGGTCCGGCCGTTCGGCGCGGGCCTCCTCGGCGAAGCGCCGGCGCCGTGCGGCCGTGGCGGGGTCCTCAGCACTCATGTGTGACACGCGTCCCTGCTGCTGTCTCCGCTACGCGGACCGGAAGTGGTGGTAACGGTGATGGGTGGCGAAGCCCATGCCGTCGTACAGCGCGCGGGCACCCTCGTTCTCCGCCTCCACCTGGAGCCACGCGGCCGAGGCCCCCTCGTCCAGCGCCGTGCGCGCCAGCGCCGTCATCACGGCCGTGGCGAGACCCCGGCGGCGGTGCTCCGGACCCACCTCGACGGCCATGAACCCCGCCCACCGGCCGTCCACCACACAGCGTCCGATCGCGGCCGGCACGCCCGCCGGACCGTCGCCCGGCACGGAGGCGAACCACACCGAGGGACCGCTTCCCAGCACCTCCAGGACGTGCGGCCCCGGGGTCCCGAGGCGCTGGTACCGGGAGAGCCACGCGGCGTCCGGCTCCCGGGCCGTCCGTACCGCGGAGACGTCCGCGTCCAGGTCGCCGACCGGCGCCAGCGCCGCGATCCGCACCTCGGCCGTCACCTCGCGCCGCCACCCGTGGTCCTCCAGCTCCGCGCAGAGCCGTTCCTGCGTGCCCTCCGCGCCCGTGGCGGTCTGGACGTAGGCGGGCAGGCCCCGTTCGCCGTACCAGCGCCGGACGTGCGTGAGCGCCTCGCCGACCGGGAGACCCGGATCGCCGAGCGGCAGCACGGAGTTGGCGCGGCGGGTGAAACCGCCGGCCGCGCGCAGCCGCCACTCGCCCAGGAGTTCGCTCTCCACGGGCTCCCAGGCGCGTGCGGTGACGCGCGCGAGTTCGCCGAAGGAGGCGGCGGGACCGCGGCGGCGTGCCGGCGCGCCGGGCACCACCTTGCCCGCCACCAGCGAGGATTCCGCGATACGGACGCTTTCGCCGCTTCTCGGCGTGACCGACAGCACTCCATCGTCCCACGATGTGAGAACCCCGACCATGTCGGTGAACTTCGCGCCCTCGCCCCGGGCCTCGACGACTCGCCGTACGGAGACGCGTTTGCCCACGTCAGCGGGCGTCATGCGAACCTCGAGCCGTCCGCCCATGGTGAATTCCACAGCTCTGTCTGCCCCTCCTGTACGGATCGTGCCCCGGAACGGAGATACTAGGGGCGGGCATCGACGACGCCGCGCTCCCGCGCGAGAGCCAACGCCCTACCGAGGAGGAACGACAGCGTGACCTACGTCATCGCGCAGCCTTGTGTCGACGTGAAGGACAAGGCCTGCATCGAAGAGTGCCCCGTCGACTGCATCTACGAGGGCTCACGGTCCTTGTACATCCATCCGGACGAGTGCGTCGACTGCGGAGCCTGTGAGCCGGTCTGCCCGGTCGAGGCCATCTTCTACGAGGACGACACCCCGGAGGAGTGGAAGGACTACTACAAGGCGAACGTCGAGTTCTTCGACGACCTCGGTTCGCCGGGCGGCGCCTCCAAGCTGGGTCTGATCGAGCGCGACCACGCGTTCATCGCCGCGCTGCCGCCGCAGAACCAGTAGACGGCCGCACGAGCGCCGCCCGGTCCCGTACGGCTCGTCACCGTGCGGGACCGAGGTGTTTCCCGGGCCCCCACGCCCCCGTACGAGAAAGCAGAGTCCCCGTGTCCGCAGCAAGCCCCGTCTCCTCCCGACTCCCGGTCTTCCCCTGGGACAGGCTCGCGCCTTTCAGGACGACGGCCGAGGCCCACCCCGACGGCATCGTGGACCTGTCGGTCGGCACGCCGGTCGACCCGGTGCCCGCGCTGGTCCAGCAGGCGCTGGTCGCCGCCGCCGACAGTCCCGGCTATCCGACGGTGTGGGGCACCGAGGCGCTGCGTGACGCGCTGGTGGGCTGGGCGGAGCGCAGGCTCGGCGCGACCGGCGTGACCCACGCGAACGTGCTTCCGGTCGTCGGGTCCAAGGAACTCGTCGCCTGGCTGCCGACCCAGCTCGGGCTCGGCGCGGGCGACCGGGTCGCCTACCCGCGGCTGGCCTACCCGACGTACGAGGTCGGCGCGCGGCTCTGCGGCGCCGAGCCCGTCGTCTACGACGACCCGACGGAGCTGGACCCCGAGGGCCTGAAGCTGCTCTGGCTCAACTCCCCGTCCAACCCCACGGGCCGCGTCCTGCCGAAGGCCGAGCTGACCCGGATCGTGGCCTGGGCGCGCGAGCACGGCGTGCTGCTCCTCAGCGACGAGTGCTACCTGGAGCTCGGCTGGGAGGCCGAGCCCGTCTCCGTGCTCGACGCGGACGTCTGCGGCGGCACGTACGAGGGCATCGTCGCCGTCCACTCCCTCTCCAAGCGCTCCAACCTCGCGGGCTACCGCGCGGCCTTCGTCGCCGGTGACTCCGCCGTCCTGGGCGAGCTGCTCCAGATCCGCAAGCACGGCGGGATGATGACGCCCGCCCCCGTCCAGGCCGCGACGGTCGCCGCCCTGGGCGACGACGCGCACGTGGCCGAGCAGCGGGCCCGCTACGCACGGCGGCGCACGGCCCTGCGGGCGGCGCTGGAGGCCCACGGCTTCCGCATCGAGCACAGTGAGGCGAGCCTCTACCTCTGGGCGACGCGCGACGAGCCGTGCTGGGACACCGTGGCGCACCTGGCCGGGCTGGGCATCCTGGTGGCGCCCGGCGACTTCTACGGACCGGCCGGCGACCGCTTCGTACGCGTGGCGCTCACCGCCTCGGACGAGCGCGTGGACGCGGCGGTCAAGCGGCTGTCCTAGTACCGGGGCGCGGCGGGCCCGCCGGAGGGGTCCGGGAGGCCGCCGGGCCCGCCCCACGTGCCGAGGGGCCCCGGGAGTGCGCACTCCCGAGGCCCCTTCGCGCGTTCGTCACGGCGCGTGTTCCCGCCTATCGGCCGAGCGACAGGCCCTTGGTCGGCAGGTTGTCCTCCGTCAGCTCGCCGTTCGTCACGGTGCCGGCCTTCTTGAGGGTCTTGCCCGCGGCGGGGAGGGTCGTGCCGACCAGCCGGCCGCCGGTCTCGTTCGCGACCTCGGAGCCCTGCTTCGCGGTCGAGTCCAGGGTGCTGCTCACTCCGGCACCGTCGAGCGAGGTGAGGCCGCCGAGCGCGGGGGTCTGCGGGAGCCCCGCGGCACCTGCGGCACCGGCCGCGCCGACCACGGGGGCCGCGCCTGCGGCGATCAGCAGCGCGGCACGGGCGATCCTGCGGGTCAGGGGGAGGGACATGATGCTCCTTCGACGGGACGTCATCGGGTTCTCGGCGGAAGTGGAATCCGCCTGTCCGGTGCTCGGACGCACTGAACAACCGGTCCGGGGGCGGGGAAGGTTGCGGGGCACCCGGGCAAAGACTGGGTAATGCGTCGGATAATCCACCAGGGGGGAACCCGCTGGGCAGGGGCGTTCCCCGCCGGTCCCGCAGGGCGCCACTTCCCTTGTGCCGCAAGGGATTTACGCTGCCCGCCGGAGGCGCCGGAACGGCGGTGACGGCAGGGGCCGAGAGGGTGACGGGCGGCCCGTACGGACGACGGGCCGTACTACTGAGCGAGCCGCATTCGGACCGTGGTGGTGTCCGATTCCTTGTGTTCCGTCCGCCATCCCGTGCCGGCGGTCCACACCCGGCCCGCGTAGGAGACCTCCTCGATCCGCAGGGTGCCCGCGCGCGCGACCGCCCAGTGGGCGAGCTCCCAGCCCCGGCGGGAGGCGGCGTCCCCCTCGCCCCGTACCGGCAGCGACACCGTGCCGGACGCGGAGGCGCCCGCCGGCCCGGCGGGCGGCAGGACGCCCGTCCCGAAGGAGCGCGCCAGATCGGACCGGACCTCGGCCGCGTCCCCCGGGGCGCCGGTCCCCGTGGCCGCCCGCGAGCAGGTCAGCGAGGCGGGGGAGCGTCCGGTCAGGGCGGCGGCCAGCAGCGAGGCGCCCGTCTCGTGCTTGGCGTACGCCCGGGGGAAGGCACTCCTCTGCACCTGCTGGGCCGCGACGGTCAGCGGCAGCCGGGCGTAGTCGGGGACCTCCGCGAGGTGCTCGTAGAACTTCCCGGACGCGTAGACCGGGTCCATGATCCGCGCGGGCGTCCCCCACCCCTGCGAGGGGCGCTGCTGGAAGAGCCCGAGCGAGTCGCGGTCGCCGTGGCCGAGGTTGCGCAGGGAGGATTCCTGGAGGGCGGTCGCCAGCGCGATGGCCACCGCGCGTTCCGGCAGCCCGCGCGCGGTGCCGACGGCGGCGACCGTGGCGGCGTTGCCGGCCTGCTCCGGGCTCAGCTCGTAGGTGGCACCCCCGCTCCCGCCGACGGAGCAGCGGGGCGGCCCCTGGAGACCGGAGAGGAACCGCACGGCCGGATAGCACGCCAGGGCCGCCGCGGCGGCGAGGACGGCCGCGGCACGGAGGGCGCGGTGGCGGCGGGGAGGCGTACTCGTCCGGGGCACGGGGCCAACGTACTGGAGGGCAGGGCCGGAACCGGGGACCAAGTCCCTTAGGGTCGTGGCCATGGATGGACACACGCTTGACCTCGCCCTGGACGGCCCGGAGCTCACCGCCCGGCTGGTCGACTTCCCGTCGGTCAGCGGGCAGGAGAAGGACCTCGCCGACGCCATCGAGGCCGCCCTGCGACCGCTGCCGCACCTGACCGTCGACCGCCACGGAAACAACATCGTGGCCAGGACGCTGCTGGGCCGCTCCGAGCGTGTCGTCCTCGCGGGGCACATCGACACCGTCCCGATCGCGGACAACGTGCCGTCCAGGCTCGACGACGACGGGGTGCTGTGGGGATGCGGCACCTCCGACATGAAGTCCGGGGTGGCCGTCCAGCTGCGCATCGCGGCGACGGTGCCGGAGCCCAACCGCGACCTCACCTTCATCTTCTACGACAACGAAGAGGTCGCCGCCCACCTCAACGGCCTCGGGCACGTGGCCGAGGCGCACCCCGAATGGCTCGACGCGGACTTCGCGGTCCTCCTGGAGGGTTCGAACGCCGAGGTCGAGGGCGGCTGCCAGGGCACGCTCCGGGTCCATCTGCGTCTGACGGGCGAGCGGTCCCACTCCGCGCGCGGCTGGATGGGGTCCAACGCGATCCACGCCGCGGCCCCGGTGCTGGCCCGGCTGGCCGCGTACGAACCGCGCCGGCCGGTCATCGACGGGCTGGAGTACCGGGAAGGGCTCAACGCCGTCGGCATCGAGGGCGGCGTCGCCACCAACGTCATCCCGGACGCCTGCACCGTGGTCGTCAACTACCGCTACGCCCCCGACCTCGGTGCCGAGGAGGCGGAGGCGCACGTCCAGGAGGTCTTCGCGGACTGCGGTGTCGCCGAGTTCGTCGTGGACGACCACTCCGGCGCGGCGATGCCCGGTCTCTCGCACCCCGCGGCCAAGGCGTTCATGGAGGCGGTCGGCGGCACCGCGCGGCCCAAGTTCGGCTGGACGGACGTGTCCCGGTTCGGCTCCCTGGGCATCCCCGCGGTGAACTACGGCCCCGGCGACCCGCTGTACGCCCACAAGCGGGACGAGCACGTGCGGGTCGAAAGGATCACGCACTGCGAGGAGCGCCTCCGCTCCTGGCTCACCAGCTGACCCACGGCATTCCCCTGCGCGTAACCTCCACCGATCTACGCTGAAGCGACACACGCACATCGCAGGTCGGCGGAGGGAGCAGGTCATGGGCAACCCGGAGGACGCACGGATCCCCGAGGGCGCGCAGAGTCCCGAGGGCGCGGTGAGGCCCGAGGAACAGCGGCTGGGGCCGGTGCTGCGGCGCAGGGACCAGGTCCAGCCGGGCACCACCGATCAGCGGCTGCTGGATTCCGAGGGCGACTCCGAGTGGGTCCACACCGACCCCTGGCGGGTCATGCGGATCCAGTCGGAGTTCGTGGAGGGATTCGGCGCGCTGGCGGAACTGCCGAGCGCCATCAGCGTCTTCGGTTCGGCCCGCACCCCGGCGGACGGACCGGACTACGAGGCGGGCGTACAGATCGGCAAGGCGCTGGTCGAGGCGGGCTTCGCCGTCATCACGGGCGGCGGCCCCGGAGCGATGGAGGCGGCGAACAAGGGCGCCAGGGAAGCGAAGGGCGTCTCCGTCGGACTCGGTATCGAGCTGCCCTTCGAGTCCGGGCTGAACCCGCACGTCGACATCGGCGTGAACTTCCGCTACTTCTTCGTCAGAAAGACGATGTTCGTCAAGTACGCCCAGGGCTTCGTCGTCCTGCCCGGCGGCCTGGGCACGCTGGACGAGCTCTTCGAGGCGCTGACCCTGGTCCAGACGGGCAAGGTGACGCGCTTCCCGATCGTCCTGTTCGGTACGGCGTACTGGGGCGGCCTGGTGGACTGGCTGCGGGACACGGTGGTCGCGGGAGGCAAGGCGTCGGAGCGGGACCTGATGCTGTTCCACGTCACGGACGACGTGGACGAGGCGGTCCGGCTGGTGACGAAGGAGGTCGGGCGCTAGCCGGGGCGGGGCGGGACCCCGGACCGCCCCGCCGGGCTGTCCGGGGTCCCGCCCCGCCGCTCCGGCCCCCCGGACTACGCCAGGCCCCGCCGCGCGACCGCGGGGGGCCGGTGGCCCGCGATGGACGCCACCATGTCCAGCACCTGCCGGGTCTCGGCCACCTCGTGCACCCGGTACACCTGTGCCCCCAGCCACGCCGACACGGCGGTCGTCGCGAGCGTGCCGATCACGCGTTCCTTGACCGGCCGGTCGAGCGTCTCCCCGACGAAGTCCTTGTTGGAGAGGGAGACCAGGACCGGCCAGCCCGTGGCCGTCATCTCGTCCAGCCGGCGCGTCGCCTCCAGCGAGTGCCGGGTGTTCTTCCCGAAGTCGTGCCCCGGGTCGATCATGATCCCGTCCGGCCTGACCCCGAGCGCGACGGCCCGCTCCGCGAGGCCCAGCGTCACCCGCAGGACGTCCGCCATCACGTCGTCGTACGCGACCCGGTGCGGCCGGGTACGCGGCTCCGCGCCGCCCGCGTGCGTGCACACGAGCCCGGCCCCGTACCGCGCGGCCACCTCCGCCAGCTTGGGGTCCACGCCGCCCCAGGCGTCGTTCAGCACGTCCGCCCCCGCCTCGCAGACGGCCTCGCCCACGTCGTGCCGCCAGGTGTCCACGCTGATCACCACGTCCGGGTGGCGGCGGCGCACCTCGGCGACGAATCCGACCGTGCGGCGTGCCTCCTCCCGCGCCGTCACCTCCTCGCCGGGACCCGCCTTCACCCCGCCGATGTCGATGATCGCGGCGCCCTCGGCGACGGCCTGCTCGACCCGTGAGAGCGCGGGTTCGTCACGGAACGTCGCCCCCCGGTCGTAGAACGAGTCAGGAGTCCGGTTCACGATCGCCATGATCACCGGTTCGTGCGGCCCGAACTCCCGCCGCCCCAGCCTGAGCGCCCCGCTTCGCATTCCTGGTTCCTCCTCGTAGCCCGCCTGCGACCCTAGGGTCTCTCGCGTCCCGATCATGCCGGGCCCGCGTTCCGGTACGCGGGTCCGAGGTGCCACCCAGGGGCCCGGCGCCCGGCCCTCACACCGCCTCGCCTGCCGTCCGCACGGACCGGCCCCCGCTCGCCGGGCCCGTCCGATCCAGACGAAAGACCCTAACTGTCGGTGCCTCATGGCACGATCTGACCTGGACAGGTATTCCGCTTCCCGGGAGATGCACGTGTTCTGGTTCTTGCTGCTGACGATGGCCGTGGTCGTGGCCGCGGTCACCCTCGCGGTGGTCGGTGGAGGCGGAAGCGCGGTTCTGCAGGACGTCGAGCCCGAGCGGCTCACGGACCCGCTGCCCACGAACCGCCCCGTCGGCCGCGCCGACATCGAGGCCATGCGGCTGCCCATGGCCGTGCGCGGCTACCGCATGACGGACGTGGACGAGGCCCTCGGCCGGCTGGGCGCCGAGCTCGCAGAGCGGGACGCCCACATCGCCGAGCTGGAGTCGGCGCTCGCCGGCGCCCAGGCGACCGCGGTGACGGGCCCCGACCTGTTCAAGCGGCCGGGCGAGCTCCCCGCCGGCGGAGAGGGCCCGAAGGACGAGGAGGGCGGGCGGTGAGCGGCGCACAGCCGGCGGCGGACGGGCGCCCGCGCTGCCCCTGGGGCCTGTCCACGGAGGACTACCTCGCCTATCACGACACCGAGTGGGGCCGCCCGGTCCACGGCGACGACGCCCTCTTCGAGCGGCTCTGCCTGGAGGCCTTCCAGTCGGGGCTGTCCTGGCTGACGATCCTGCGCCGCCGCGAGGGCTTCCGCAGCGCCTTCGCCGGATTCAAGATCTCCGCCGTGGCGGAGTTCACCGACGCCGACAAGGAGAGGCTCCTCGCCGACGCCGGAATCATCCGCAACCGCGCGAAGATCGACGCCACCCTCGCCAACGCCGAGGTGCTGGCCGGCTGGGACGAGGGCGAGCTGGACGCCCTGATCTGGTCGTACGCGCCCGATCCCGCCACACGGCCCGCCCCGCGCACCCTCGGCGACGTCCCCGCGGTCACCCCGGAGTCCACCGCGCTCGCCAAGGACCTGAAGAAGCGGTCCATCCGCTTCGTCGGCCCCACGACCGCGTACGCCCTGATGCAGGCCTGCGGCCTGGTCGACGACCACCTGGCCGACTGCGTGGCCCGGGGCGGCGGCCGGTAGGGCCCCGCCCCGGGCGGGCGCCTGCTACGCGCCGAGGTACTTCGGCGTCCGCTTGGCCAGGAACGCCTCGACGGCGATCGTGTGATCCCGCGACGCGCCCGCCTTCGTCTGGAGTTCGTCCTCCTTCTCCAGCGTCTCGGCGAGCGTGTGCCCGGCGCCGTACGCCACGGACGCCTTCAGGGCCGCGTACGCGACCGTGGGGCCGTCCGCGAGGGCGCGGGCCACCGCGTGGGCCTCCTTCGCCAGGTCGGCCGCCGGCACCACCTTGTTCGCGATGCCCAGCTCGTAGGCCTCCTGGGCGGAGACCGAGCGCGGGAAGAACAGCAGGTCGGCCGCCCGGCTCGCACCGATCAGCCGGGGCAGGGTCCAGGAGACGCCCGAGTCGGCGGTCAGGGCGACACCCGCGAAGGACGTGTTGAACGCGGCGGTGTCGGCGACCACGCGGTAGTCGGCGGCGAGCGCGAATCCGAAGCCCGCCCCCGCGGCGACCCCGTTGACCCCCGCGACGACCGGCTTCTCCATCTCGGTGAGGGCACGGACGATGGGGTTGTAGTGCTCCCGCACCGTGCTCAGCGCGTTGCCGCCGTCCTGCTCACGGGCCTCGGAGAGCTTGGCGACGTGCTCCTTGAGGTCCTGGCCCACACAGAAGGCACGCCCGGTGGCGGTGAGCAGGACGGCCCGCACGGCGGGATCGTCCGCGACCGCGCGGAGGGCGTCGCGCAGCGCGACCTTGGCGGCGGTGTTCATGGCGTTCATCGCGTCGGGACGATTGATCGTGATCGTCGCGAGCCCGTCGCTCACGTCGGTGAGCACCGGGCTCGCGCCGGGAAGGTCGATCGCGATCGTCACGAGCCCGTCGCTCGCGTCGGCGCGCACCGTGTCAGCCGTGCTGTCGGCCATTGCTGGGTCTCCTCGCGGGTCCGGCGTCGTGCCTGTCGAGGTAAGCATGGCGGACATCGCGCGGGCCGGACATGTGACCTGCGTCTAACGATTGGACCTCGGCTGGGGGCCGACGGTGGCGCAGTATCGCAGCCGGATCGCCGAATTGGGTGGTTTTGGGAAAGCGCGTTGCGCAAGCGATGCCGGCCGATGTTGGTCATCGGGGTCCCTGATGCGGGATAATGCGGAGGAAGCATTGTGTTCGACGCCGGTGAGGCAGCGCCTGTCATGGAGCCGCCGGCTGCGATGAGCTGGTTTCAGGAAGGGGAACGAGCATGGCGGCCATGAAGCCGCGGACGGGCGACGGCCCGCTCGAGGTGACAAAGGAGGGGCGGGGCATCGTCATGCGCGTTCCGCTCGAAGGCGGCGGTCGGCTTGTCGTCGAGCTGACTCCGGACGAGGCGGACGCACTCGGCGACGCGCTGAAGAAGGTCGTCGGCTGAGGCGGGAGCGCCCACACTTCACCACTGCCCCGGTACGCATCCCGTGCCGGGGCAGTGGTGCGTCCGGGGAGGGGTCCTGCGGGGGTGGGGAGGCCCGGACCGAGGGGCGGAGGGTCAGCCGCGGCGTACCGCGCACAGCAGGCCGTCGCCCACCGGCAGCAGCGTGGCCATGAGCTCCTGGCTCTCGCGCACGGCCCGCAGCAGTTCGCGCAGGCGCAGCACCTCGGCCGGCTGGGCGGCCGAGTCGATCGTCCGGCCGTCGGCGAACACGCCCTCGAAGCAGACCAGGCCGCCCGGCCTCAGCAGCCGCAACGATTCGTCGAGGCAGTCCAGGCTCTCGAGCCGGTCGCCGTCGCAGAAGACGAGGTCGTACCCGCCGTCCGCCAGCCGCGGCAGTACGTCCAGGGCGCGGCCCGGGATGAAGCGGGCCCGGTTCGTGGCGAAGCCGGCGGCGCGGAAGGCCTCACGGGCGAACTGCTGGCGCTCGGGCTCCGGGTCGACCGTGGTCAGCACGCCGTCCGGCCGCATCCCCTGAAGCAGGTAGATGCCGGACACGCCGGTGCCGGTGCCGATCTCGGCCACGGCTTTGGCGTCCGCGGTGGCAGCGAGCAGGCGCAGTGCCGCGCCGGTGCCTGACGACACCGGGCGGAGTCCCGTCTCGTGGGCCCGGTCCCGGGCCCAGAGCAGAGCTTCCTCCTCGGCGACAAAGGCGTCGGCGAATGCCCAGCTCGTCTGCCGGTTGGCGGTAATGACGCTCTCCTGTCCCCGTAGTTGGCGCAACGGTGACTGTATCCGCTGCGCCCGGGAACCCGCAGATGGGACCGGACGTTATGAAGACGTGAAGAGGAACGCCGGGACCGCGCCCTGGAGCCGGGCCCGGAATGTGCCTCTTGCTCCCGGGGGCACCGGGGCACGAGCAGGTAAAAAGGCTTATCCGGAGCTAACGGGCGAGGTGGCTATGGTAGGGGCTCCACTGGACACCACCAGAGCCGATAGGGGAGGTGCGGCTGCGCCTGTGGATCGGAGAGGTGCGCTGCGGCGTCTTCTCGGGTCGGCGGGTGAGCCGAAATCCGTGACCGACACCGCTGACCGTTCTTCCAACGCTTCCGCACCGACCGCGACCTTCGCCTCAGATGCGGATTCCCAGGCGTGGACCCCGCCCTCATGGGAAGAGATCGTCAGCACACACAGCGCTCGTGTGTACCGCCTCGCCTACCGGCTGACGGGTAACCAGCACGACGCCGAGGACCTCACCCAGGAAGTCTTCGTCCGTGTCTTCCGGTCGCTGTCGACCTACACGCCCGGCACCTTCGAGGGCTGGCTGCACAGGATCACGACGAATCTCTTCCTCGACATGGTCCGCCGCAAGCAGCGGATCCGCTTCGACTCCCTCGGCGACGACGCGGCCGAGCGGCTCCCCAGCCGTGAGCCGTCCCCGCAGCAGGTCTTCAACGACACCCACTTCGACGCGGACGTCCAGCAGGCGCTGGACACCCTCGCGCCCGAGTTCCGTGCGGCCGTCGTGCTCTGCGACATCGAGGGCCTCTCGTACGAGGAGATCGCCGCCACGCTCGGCGTGAAGCTCGGGACGGTCCGCAGCCGCATCCACCGCGGTCGTTCGCACCTGCGCAAGGCGCTCCAGCACCGTTCGCCCGAGGCCCGCGCGGAGCAGCGTTCCCTCGCGGACGCGGTCCTGGCAGGGGAGGGCGGAACGGCGTGAGTGGCACAGGTCCGACCCCCGCGGAACAGCACCTGGGGGACCGGCTCGCCGCGCTTGTCGACGGGGAGCTCAAACACGATGCCAGGGAACGGGTCCTGGCCCACCTGGCGACCTGCGCCAGGTGCAAGTCCGAGGCCGACGCCCAGCGGCGGCTGAAGAGTGCCTTCGCGACCTCCGCCGCCCCTTCGCCCTCGGAGGGCTTCCTGGCCCGCCTGCAGGGCCTTCCCGGGGGCCCCAGCGGCGGTGACGGCGGCCCCGGTGACGGCGGCAGGCGCTTCGGCGAGGGAATCTTCCCCGCGCCGCAGTCAGCGCCCGCCGAGCCGGGACGCTCACCGCTCGACGGCTTCGGCTATCTCCCCACGGCCCACGGTTCGACCGCCGTACTGCCCGGAGGCAGGTCCGGTTCCGGCTTCCGCATCCACGACGTGGCCCGGGACGCCGACCGTTCGCCCTGGCGCGCCCGGCGGTTCGCGTTCGTCGCGGCCAGCGCGGTCTCCCTCGCGGCCATCGCCCTGGGAGGTTCCCTCCCCCTCGACTACGGCCCCGAGCCGCCGCTCAGCGCCGAGGGCGCGGGCAGCGGCACCACTCCGCTCACCGCCGACGAGCGCACCGGCAGCGCCGCCGTCACCGCCAGCCGCGGTGGTGGCGGCACCCTCACCTTCGGAGAGGACCAGGGCATCCGGCCGAGCGCCGCGCCGTACCCGTCGGCCCGGGCCGTGTCCGCCTCCGCGCCCACGCTGCTGAACACCTCGGTGCTCGCCGGGGGCACCTTCGCCTTCCCGGTGCTCAACGTGACGGTCCCGCCGCTGATACGCCCGACCGACGCCGGCCCGCTGTACTCGGCCTCGCTCGGAGGGGGAGCGGACCCGAAGCCGTCCGCTCCGTCGGCGACGGCCTCGGCCCCGCCGCTGCACGACCGTGCGATGCCGCTCACCCCGCTGCGCTGACCGGGACCCTGCGCGCCGATTCGCAAACCTGGTTGAATTCCCGCAGGGACGCCTCTGTGGGGCGTGCACGGGCCAGTTGCGGGGAGAGCATGGACGACGGGAAGCCCAGCGGGCCGAAGACGAAGTGGTGGAGCCGTCCCTCTGCGGAACGGAACCACCCGGCCGGGCCGCAGGACGCGGCCGTCGGTGGCGCGGGCGCCGCGCGGCCCGCGGACGCGGCACCGGACACCGGCGGGGCCACCGCACCGCCGTCTCCGCCCGCAGCGGCGGAGCCGCCCGCGCCGGTGACACCGCACGGCGGGCCGGCCACACCGGACGGCGACTACACGCCCGCGCCCCCGGGCGGCGACTACACGCCCGCCCCGCCGGACGGTGACTTCAGCCCCGCCCCGCCGGAACCAGGGCCGGGGGAGCACGCCGTACCGGCCGCCGCGCCGCACGTCCCGGCGCCGCCGGCCGCCGAACCGGCCGTACCCGCGCCGGCCGCTGCCGGGCCGACTGCCACCGCGCCGGTGCCTCCGGCCGCCGGACAGGGCGTATCCGTACCCGCGTCCGCACCGGTGCCGCCGCCCGCCGAACCCGCCGTCCCCGCGCCGCCGGCCGCCGAGCAGGCCGCCCACGCACCCGCCGCCGTGCCGTCCGCCTCCGAGGCCCACGCGCCCCGGACGCAGCCGCTGCACGCGCCCGACGAGTACAGCACCCCGCCCTACGGCGACCCGGGGCCGTGGGCGCTCGCGCCGCCCGTCCAGCGCCCGGTGCCCACCCCGGCCCACGGGACCCCCGTACCGCCGCCCTACGCCGGGACGAACGGCCACGGCACGCCCGCCCCGGCTCCGGCGACGGCCGGTCAGGGGCACCCCGAGGCCTGGCCGCCCCCGCCGCACACCCTCCCGCAGCAGCACACGCCGCCCCCGCCCGGCGCGCAGCCCCCGCAGCAGCCCTCGCAGTGGCTGCGTTACGACCCCTGGGGCGCACCACAGCAGCCGCTGAGCCACCCCGGCCCCGGCCAGGGCGAGGAGACCCGGCCCCGCAGGGGACGCAAGGGGTCGGCCCTCGCCGGTGCCGCGCTGCTCGCCCTCGTCGCCGGCGGGATCGGCGGCGGTATCGGCGCGTACGTCGAGCGCAACGGCGGCCTGACCACGGTCGAGCTGCCGCAGGCCGGACGGGACGCCGGCGGCCGCGCACCCGACAGCGTCGCCGGTATCGCGGCCAGCGCGCTGCCCAGCGTGGTCACCCTGCACGTCAACGGTTCCGCCGAGTCCGGCACGGGCACCGGCTTCGTCCTCGACGATCGGGGCCACATCCTCACCAACAACCACGTGGTCGCCCCCGCGGGCTCCACCGGGGACATCACCGTCACCTTCAGCAGCGGGGAGAGCGCGGCGGCCGAGGTCGTCGGCAAGGACAGCGGATACGACCTGGCGGTCGTGAAGGTGAGCGGCGTCTCCGGCCTCAAGCCACTGCCCCTCGGCAACTCCGACAACGTGCGGGTGGGCGACCCGGTGGTGGCGATCGGCGCGCCCTTCGACCTGTCCAACACGGTCACCTCCGGCATCATCAGCGCCAAGCAGCGGCCCATCACCGCGGGCGGCGAGAAGGGCGACGGCACGGACGTGAGCTACGTCGACGCCCTCCAGACCGACGCCCCCATCAACCCGGGCAACTCCGGCGGCCCGCTGGTCGACGCCCAGGCCCGGGTCATCGGCATCAACAGCGCGATCCGCGCCGCCGACAGCGCGTCAGGGCTCGAAGGCGGCCAGTCCGGCTCCATCGGCCTCGGTTTCGCGATACCGATCAACCAGGGCAAGCGGGTCGCCGAGGAGCTGATCAACACCGGCAGGGCCACCCACCCCGTGATCGGCGTCACCCTCGACATGGAGTACACCGGCGACGGCGCCAAGGTCGGCGGCAGGGGCTCCGGCGCGGCGGTCACCGAGGGCGGTCCGGCCGACCGGGCCGGCGTCCGGCAGGGCGACGTCATCACCGAGGTGGACGGCCAGCGGGTGCACAGCGGTGAGGAACTGATCGTCAAGATCCGCGCGCACCGGCCCGGTGACCGGCTCGGCCTCGTCCTGACCCGCGGTGGCAAAGACCTGTCCATGACGTTGACGCTGGGGTCGTCGAGCGGCACCTGACGGCCACCGGCAGGTACCGCGCGGACGGCTTCGCCGGGTACCGTGGAGCGGTCCGGGCCCCTGACCTGGCGGCGGAGACCACGCGGAGAAGACGCAGAGAACACGAGGAGCAGCAAGGTGTTCAATGACATAGGCGCACTCGAGCTGCTGACGCTCGTGGTTCTCGCCGTGCTCGTATTCGGCCCGGAGAAGCTGCCGAAGGTCATCCAGGACGTCACGCGCACCATCCGCAAGATCCGTGAGTTCTCGGACAGCGCCAAGGAAGACATCCGCTCGGAGCTCGGGCCCCAGTTCAAGGACTTCGAGTTCGAGGACCTCAACCCCAAGACGTTCGTCCGCAAGCAGCTCATGGACGGCAACGACGACCTGGGGCTCAAGGAGATCCGCGAGAGCTTCGACCTGCGCAAGGAGATGGCCGAGGTCACCGACGCGGTGAACGGCCGCGAGACCGCCCCGTCCACCGGCACCGTGGCGGCGGCGGCATCCGGTGCCGCGGCCACGCCGGACCTCCTCAAGAAGCCCGCGCAGCCGGTCAAGGACGAGCGCCCGCCCTTCGACGCAGACGCCACCTGAGACCCGTCAATCCCGACTCGTCCGGACGGTATCGCTATTCTCCATCTGTCCGGTTGCGAGGTTGCCCATGCCCACGGGGGGAGGGCCGCTCCGGATCAGCGGAAGATCGAGGAGGCGGCCGGACAGATGGAGACGACGAGTCGGGCAGGGGCGGACGATGCCCCCGGCGCGGACACCGCGGAGGGGCTGCCGGCGACCCGGCGTACTGTCGACGGCTATCTCAAGGCGCCGTTCCCCTGGTACGGACTGGACGCGGCCTTCACCGGGCAGCGCTGGCTGATGCACGTCACCGCCGCGGCGGACGACACGGTGCAGCACGGTTCCACCGGGCACGGCGAGGAACCCGTCGTACGGGCCGACGCCGGGGCGGAGAAGGCGCGCTTCGCGGTGGTCGTGACCGTGGGCAGCAGCCCCGTGCGGAACAGCGACGACGGTACGGGGGTCCTGGACGCCACCACCGTCTCGTCGGCGGCCTGGCTGGCGGGCTCCGGCCTGCTGGACTGCACCTGGCCCCCGCAGATGGACCACACCCTGCGCGGCGAATGGCTGAACCAGCAGACCGAAACGGCGTTCGAGCTGGCGGACGAGCTGGACCAGGCACCCTGGTCGACGCTGTCCCTTCCGGTGGACGGCGTACCGGTGGACTTCCACTACCGGGAGTCCGAGTTCGGCTGGGTGCTCGCGGGATCGGCCCCTGAAGGGGTCCACATCGGCGCGTACGGGCGCGGGATGAGCGCCTACGGTCTGGGATTCGCCGTGATCGGCGACATCGCCTCGTACGAGGCCTGAGCGACGCGCGTACGGGTGGGGGCGGCCTCGTCAGGAGGCCGCCCCCACCCGTACGGCGATCAGAACTTGTTGCGCGGGGTGAGCCCCAACGACATGCCGGACAGGCCGCGCTGACGGCCGCTCAGCTTCTCCGCGATGGACCGCAGCGCCGAACCCGCGGGTGAGTCGGGGTCGGACAGGACGACGGGCTTGCCCTCGTCGCCGCCCTCACGCAGCCGTACGTCGATCGGGATGGACCCGAGCACCGGAACCTCGGCGCCGACCGTCCGCGTCAGCCCGTCGGCGACCCGCTGCCCGCCGCCCGAACCGAACACGTCGACCATCTCGTCGCAGTGCGGGCACGGCATGCCCGACATGTTCTCGACGACGCCGACGATCTTCTGGTGGGTCTGCACGGCGATGGACCCGGCCCGCTCGGCCACCTCGGCGGCGGCCTGCTGCGGGGTCGTGACGACCAGGATCTCGGCGTTCGGGACGAGCTGCGCCACGGAGATGGCGATGTCGCCGGTGCCCGGGGGCAGGTCGAGCAGCAGGACGTCCAGGTCGCCCCAGTACACGTCGGCGAGGAACTGCTGGAGCGCCCGGTGCAGCATGGGCCCGCGCCACACCACGGGGGTGTTGCCCGGGGTGAACATGCCGATGGAGATCACCTTCACGCCGTGCGAGGACGGCGGCATGATCATGTTCTCGACCTGGGTGGGCTTGCCGTCCGCGCCGAGCATCCGGGGCACGCTGTGGCCGTAGATGTCCGCGTCGACCACGCCGACCTTGAGCCCGTCGGCGGCCATCGCCGCGGCGAGGTTCACCGTCACGGACGACTTGCCGACGCCGCCCTTGCCGGACGCGACCGCGTAGACGCGGGTCAGCGAGCCGGGCTTGGCGAACGGCACCTCGCGCTCCGCCGTGCCGCCGCGCAGCGAGGAGGCGAGCTCCTTGCGCTGCTCGTCGCTCATCACGTCGAGCGTGACCTCGACCCGCGACACGCCCTCGACACGGGCCACCGCGTCGGTCACGTTCGTGGTGATCGTCTCGCGCATCGGGCAGCCGGAAACCGTGAGATACACGGTGACAGCGACTACACCGTCAGGATCGATCTCGACCGACTTCACCATGCCCAGCTCGGTGATCGGTCGGTGGATCTCCGGGTCGTTCACTGTCGCCAGCGCTTCGCGCACCGCGTCTTCCGTAGCCATACCGACGATGGTACGGCGCGGACACCTACGGGCGGGTGGCCCCTCCGCGGTCGCCTTCGTCACTCTCCGCGGGCAGGAGTACCCGGCGCTCCTCCATGTCCTTGACCATGGCCTCCAGCTCCGAGCGGATCCAGTCCCGGGTGGCGACCTCGCCGAGGCCCATCCGGAGTGCGGCGATCTCCCGGCTGAGGAACTCGGTGTCCGCGATCGAGCGCTCGTTCTGCTTGCGGTCCTGCTCGTGGGTGACCCGGTCGCGGTCGTCCTGCCGGTTCTGCGCGAGGAGGATCAGCGGGGCCGCGTAGGAGGCCTGGAGGGACAGCATCAGGGTCAGGAAGATGAAGGGGTACTCGTCGAACCGCAGCCCCGTCGGCGCGTAGATGTTCCAGACCACCCAGACGATGATGATCAGCGTCATCCAGACGATGAACCGCCCCGTGCCCAGGAAACGGGCGATGCGCTCGGAGAACCGGCCGAACGCCTCCGGGTCGTACTCCGGCAGCAGGCGGCGCCGCGGTGCCTTCGGGAGGTCGAGCCGGGGGCGCGGCGGGCGCACGATGCCCGACGCGCCCGTCGCCCCTGCCCTCGAACGGTCCTCAGCGGCCACCGGTGATCCCCTCCTCGCCCTGGAAGTCGTTCTCGCGCCAGTCCTCGGGGAGCAGGTGGTCCAGCACGTCGTCGACGGTCACCGCGCCCAGCAGCGATCCGCTCTCGTCCACCACGGGCACCGAGACCAGGTTGTACGCGGCCAGGTAGCTGGTCACCTCGGGCAGCGGGGTGTCCGGCGCCAGGGGCACGAGATCGCTGTCGACGATGGAGCTGACCAGGGTGAACGGGGGATCCCGCAGCAGCCGCTGGAAGTGAACGGTGCCCAGGTACTTGCCGGTGGGGGTCTCGTCGGGCGACCGGCAGACGTAGACCTGGGCGGCCAGCGCGGGGGAGAGGTCCTGCTGCCGGACCCGGGCCAGCGCGTCCGCGACCGTGGCGTCGGGGCGCAGGATGATCGGCTCCGTCGTCATCAGCCCGCCCGCGGTCCGCTCCTCGTACGACATGAGGCGCCGTACGTCGGCCGCGTCGTCCGGCCGCATCAGGGCCAGCAGCCGTTCCTTGTCGGCCTCCGGCAGCTCCGAGAGCAGGTCGGCCGCGTCGTCCGGGTCCATCGCCTCCAGGACGTCCGCGGCGCGGTCCTCCTTCAGCTTCCCCAGGATCTCCACCTGGTCGTCACCGGGCAGCTCCTCCAGGACGTCCGCGAGCCGGTCGTCGTCGAGGGCCGCGGCGACCTCGGCGCGGCGCTTGGGCGTCAGGTGGTGCATGGCGTTGGCGACGTCGGTGGGGCGCAGCCGCTCGAAGGTCGCCACCAGGCTCTCGGCGCCCTGCCCGTGCTCCTCCAGCGAGAAGCCGCTGATCGCCGACCACTCCACGGTCAGCGTCTCGCCCTTGCGCCGCAGCGCCCCGCCCCGCCCCTTGCGTACGAAGAACTTGTCGATCTCCCAGTCGCGGCGGGCCGGGAGCTGCTGGATGGCGACGTCGAGGACGGTCACCTCCTCGTCGGACTCCACGAGGCGCACCCGCCGGTCAAGGAACTCGCCCAGGACGAGCCGCTCGGTCGGGCGCTGCTCGAAGCGCCGCATGTTGACGACGCCGGTGGTGATGACCTGTCCCGACTCGACCCCCGTCACCCGGGTCATCGGGACGAAGATGCGCCGCCTGCTCACGACCTCGACGACCATGCCCAGCAGCCGCGGCGGTCTGCCGCCCACCCGGAGCATCGCCACCAGGTCGCGGACCCGGCCCACCTGGTCGCCGTTCGGGTCGAACACCGGTACGCCGGCGAGGTGCGAGACGAAGACCCTGGGAGTGCCTGCGGCCATCCTGTGCGCCTCCCTCTGTCCCCCGCGTCCTCCTTTGCCGTGATCAGGCTAGCCCGTACCGGTCCGGGCCGCCCTGGCGGACCGTCCGTACGGAGCTCTGCCGAATGGCGTACGCGTCACGGGTACGCTGCCGTCTGCCAGCCCCCGACACACAGATGAGAGGCAGTGCGCCCGTGACCTCTTCCGCTCCGGCCGCCCGTACCCGCCGCCGGACCGTATCCGCCGTGGTGCTCTGCGCGGGACTGACCGTGGCGCTCACGGCCTGCGCCGGCGAGGACCCGGACGAGGGGACCAACGGCGTCGGCAAGCTGACGGCGGCGCAGATCGACAAGAAGGCGCGCGCGGCGGCCGATGCGGCGGACGCCGTGCGCCTGACGGGCACGCTGGTCGGCAAGGGCGGCACGTACACCCTGAACATGCAGCTCAGCAGCAAGGGCGGCACCGGGTCGGTCACCTCGAAGCAGAACACCTTCGCCCTGCTGCGCATCGGTGACGAACTCTTCCTCAAGGCCGACGCGGGCTTCTGGAAGCACGAGGAGAGCGACGACGGGAGCGAGCAGGCCGCCGACAAGCTCGACGGGAAGTTCGTCAAGGTCCCCGAGGACGACCCCACCTACCGGCAGATGCGGGGGTTCACGGAGATGGACACGCTCCTGGACGGGGTGCTCGCCCTGCACGGAATGGTCAACAAGGGGGACCGGGACACGATCGGCGGGGTGCGCACCGTGCAGATCGCGGGCGGAAAGGGTGAGGGAGGCGTACTGGACGTCTCCCTCCAGGGCACCCCGTACCCGCTGCGGGTGGCCCGCGGCGGGGGCGGCGGCAGCGTCACCCTCGCGGACTGGGGCAAGAGCTTCGCCCTGGAGGCACCGGCCGAGGACGAGACCGTCGACTACGGCGGCGAGCTGCCCAAGTCCTCCAGCTGACGGGCGCTCCGGAGCGGGCAGCCCGTCGGCCCGTCGTCCGGGTGGGCCGGCCGGCCGGCCCACCCGGGGCCGAGGTGCCGTCAGCGCTTGTCGCGGCGCTTCAGCAGCAGCCGGGGGAGTGCGCCGGGCGCCGTCTCCCGGGTGGTCGCGCCGGTGGGCAGCGGGCGGGCCGACAGCGGGCCGTCCGGGTGCGCGGTGCTGGAGGCGCCGGGCGTCAGCCGCAGGACCCGGCACTCGCGCGCCCAACGCTCCGTCATCAGCTCGGCGTCCGGGGCGTTCAGCCGCTTGCCCCTGAGCTCGCCGACCGCCGCCTCCCACTCCTCGGAGTGCGGCTCCAGCACGGTGACTGCGGCCGTCCAGGCCACGAGCCTGCCGCCCTTGTCCTTGCTGCGTACGGTCACCTCGGCGGCCGTACCGGTGTCCAGCCCGGCCGGGAGGGGCTGCTCCCCGGGGCCGTCCCCGACGAGCACGGCCGCGCCCTCGTGCCACACGTGCCACAGCGCGCGCGAGGGGCCCGTGCCCCGCACCCAGATCAGGCCGGACTTCTTGGTGGCCTCCTCGACGAGAGCCCGGGCCAGCAACACGTCAGCAGCAGTCATGCCCGAACTCTATGGGGTCCCGTGCCCGGGGCGGGCAGGTGCGCGTGCCCCGGGCCGCAGGCCCTCAGAGCCAGCCGTTGCGCTTGAGGGTGCGGTGGATGGAGAAGCAGACGACGCCGATGAGCGCCAGCACCATCGGATAGCCGTAGGTCCACCGCAGTTCGGGCATGTGCTTGAAGTTCATGCCGTAGACCCCGCAGATCATCGTCGGCACGGCGATGATCGCCGCCCAGGACGTGATCTTCCGCATGTCCTCGTTCTGTGTGACGGTCGCCTGCGCCAGGTTGGCCTGGAGGATCGAGTTGAGCAGCTCGTCGAAGCCGATGACCTCCTCGTGCACCCGCGCGAGGTGGTCGGCCACGTCGCGGAAGTACTTCTGGATGTCGGGGTCGATCAGCCGCATCGGCCGCTCGCTCAGCAGCTGCATCGGCCGCAGCAGCGGTGACACGGCCCGCTTGAACTCCAGCACCTCGCGCTTCAGCTGGTAGATGCGGCCCGCGTCCGAGCCGCGCCTGCTGCCCTTCGCCGGGGTGGAGAAGACCCCGATCTCCACCTCGTCGATGTCGTCCTGCACCGAGGCAGCCACCGCGATGTAGCCGTCGACGACGTGGTCGGCGATGGAGTGCAGCACGGCGGAGGGACCCTTGGAGAGCAGCTCGGGGTCCTCCTGGAGGCGGTGGCGCAGGGCGCGCAGCGAACCCTGTCCGCCGTGCCGGACGGTGATCACGAAGTCCCGCCCGGTGAAGCACATCACCTCACCGGTCTCGACGACCTCGCTGGTCGCGGTCAGCTCGGCGTGCTCGACGTAGTGGATCGTCTTGAAGACGGTGAAGAGCGTGTCGTCGTACCGTTCGAGCTTGGGGCGCTGGTGGGCGTGGACCGCGTCCTCGACGGCGAGCGGGTGGAGGCCGAACTCCCTTGCGATACCGGCGAATTCCTCCTCGGTCGGCTCGTGCAGGCCGATCCAGGCGAAGCCGCCCTCCTCACGCACGCGCAGCATCGCCTCGCGCGGCGTCAGGCAGGAGGCCTCGGTGATCCGGCGCCCGTCCCGGTAGACGGCGCAGTCGACGACGGCGCTGGAGGCGGAGGGGTCGCGGGTGGCGTCGTAGCTGTTGTACGGGGTGTTGCTCTTGCGCTGGGACGGGCGCACGGCGGCGCGCAGGTCACGGATCATCGACATGGCTGGCTCCTCTTCACGGAGGGCCGTCGGCGGGCACGTGGAACAGCCCGGAATGGGGACGTGCGCTCACGTCCGCAAAGCGGGCGGCACCGCGCGGGCACGATGACGGCGTTCGCTACAGACAGGCAAAAACGAGGGGCTCTTCCGGTGCGCGAACTACCGTGCTGACGTCCGGGAAGGGTGTCAGGACACAGAAGGAAGGCGTCGTGCGGAAGGGCGGTTGGTACTGCACGGTCGACTTGGATCCACCGCAGCCCCACCTCCTCCGGCCGGTCCCCCGTGGGGGATCACGTGTTCTCGGGACTGAGAGCGACGCTTCTGCGTGCTGTCCCGACCGACGCCTCAGGCTATCAGCCAGGTGAGGAGCCAATCCCTTCCTTTGCCCGTTCCGCACGCGTTCTATGCTCGCGGCATGGGAGAAATTCTTGATCTGGTCGAGGCCCGGCTCCGTACGGCGCTGGGGGAGCCGGACGCCCGCGCCGGGGTGACGTTCCTCGGCACGGACCGTATCGAGGTGCTCCGCTTCATCGACGGGGACGTGGTGCGCTACGCCACCCTGGGCATGTCCGCCCAGCCGATGGCCGACCCCGCCTCCCCCCTCGCCGACCCCGTGAAGGGACCCCGCGCCGAACTGGTCCTGTCCGTGCGGCTGGGACTCGCCGACACCGACCAGGTGCTGCGGCCCCTGGCGGTGCTGGCGGCGTCACCGCAGGTCGAGGGGGTGATCGTGGCTCCGGGGGCGTCGCTGGACCTCGGGCAGCCGCTCTGGACCGGGGCCCCCTTCGACTCCGTCCTGGTCGCCGAGCCGGGCGGCCTGGTCGAGGACCTGGAGCTGGACGCGCCGATGGAACCGGTGTGCTTCCTCCCGCTGCTGCCGATGACGCGCAACGAGGCCGCCTGGAAGCGTGTCAGGGGGGCGCAGGAGCTCCAGGAGCGCTGGCTCTCGCAGGGGACGGACCTGCGCGATCCGCTGCGGGCGTCCGTGGCGCTGGACTGACCCCCGCCCCGACCGGGAAGCACGGCCGTGGGCGGGGTCCGGAAGGGAAGCCGGTCAGTCGGCGAAGGCCGTGACGCCGTCCTCGGTGGCGTGGCGCGGTCCCAGCTCCTCGGCCTCGTGGGTCAGCGCCGCCCGCCGGACGAGGACGACCGCGGCGCCGACGAGGGCCGCGACGGCCGCGACCACGAACGGGGTGTGGAGGTCGCTCCACTCCTCGATCTTCGGCGCGAGGTAGGGCGCCGCGGCGGCCGCGAACCAGCGGACGAAGTTGTAACCGGCGCTCGCCACCGGGCGTGGCGCGTCCGAGACGCCCAGGGCCAGCTCGGTGTAGACGGTGTTGTTCATGCCGATGAAGGCCCCCGAGACCACGGTGCAGACGATGGCCGTCGTGTGGTTTCCGTACCCGAGGACCACCAGGTCCGCCGCGAGCAGCACCAGGGAGCCGCCGACCACCTTCAGCGAGCCGAAGCGCCGTTGCAGCCGCGGGGCGACGAGCACCGAGAAGACGGCGAGCAGCAGGCCCCAGGCGAAGAACACCGCGCCCGACCGGTAGGGCGACATGTCGAGCACGAACGGGGTGAAGGCCAGGATGGTGAAGAACGCGTAGTTGTAGAAGAACGCCGATGTCGCGACCGAGGCCAGTCCGCCGTGGCCGAGCGCCCTGAGGGGGTCGAGCAGGGAGGTCTTCCCGGCCGGCCGGGGCTGTTCCTTGAGGAACGCGGTGATGCACAGGAACCCGATCGCCATCAGGACGGCGGTGCCGAAGAACGGGTAGCGCCAGCTGGCGTCGCCGAGCAGGGCGCCGACCAGCGGCCCGCACGCCATGCCGAGGCCGAGCGCCGACTCGTACAGCAGGATCGCCGCCGCGCTGCCGCCGGCCGCCGCGCCGACGATCACCGCGAGGGCGGTGGACACGAACAGGGCGTTGCCCAGCCCCCAGCCGGCCCGGAAGCCGACCAGCCCGGCGACGGACGAGGACGTGCCGGAGAGCGCGGCGAAGACGACGACCAGCGCGAGACCGGCGAGCAGGGTCCTGCGTCCGCCGATGCGGCTGGAGACGAAACCGGTCACGAGCATCGCGACCGCGGTGATCAGGAAGTACGAGGTGAACAGCAGGGACACCTGGCTGGGCGTGGCCTCGAGGCCCTTGGCGATGGACGGCAGGATCGGGTCCACCAGCCCGATCCCCATGAAGGCCACGACCGAGGCGCCCGCCGTGGCCCAGACGGCCTTCGGCTGACGCAGGATGCTGGCCGCCCCTTCGTCGAACGGATCCTCTCCCCGCATGGTTCCTCGCTCTCCACTGGGTCGTTGCGTTATACAAAGAATAAGTTAGACATTCTAATAAGTGCAAGCTGCATCTAACTTTGCCGGTGGGAGCCTCGCTGCGGACGGGTGATCGTCCTTGACGCGGCGACGGCCGAAGAGGACCGTTGGGCGGTATGAGGGGCGAACCCAGTTGCCCGAAGTGCGGTGGCCGGGTCAGGGCGCCCGGCCTCTTCGCCGATGCCTGGCAGTGCTCCGCGCACGGCCAGGTGCACCCCATGCAGCCGGTCGTCCCGCCCAGCGTCGAGGCGCTGGGCGTGGTGGTGCACCGGGCCCAGGTGCCGGTGTGGATGCCCTGGCCGCTCCCCGTGGGCTGGCTCTTCACGGGCGCGGCCTACGCGGGCGACGACCGCAGCGGCGGCCGGGCGACCGCCGTCGCGTGCTCGGGGCCCGGACCGCTCGGAGGCATGGGCGAGCTGCTGCTCGTCGCCGAGGAACTCGGTGTCGGACTCGGCGCGCGCTACGCCGGTCTCGACGGCCCCGACCCCGGCTCAGGGCTGCGCGTCGACGACGCCCCCGACGCCAAGGTGCTCGCCGCCGGCCGCCCCACCCCGCTCTGGCACGTCAAGGACGCCCCCGGCGACCGTGCCGTCTTCGCGGGCGAGGCGCGTGGCCTGTGGCTCTGGGCGATCGTCTGGCCCGAACAGTCCGGGCTCCTGATGTACGACGAGCTGGTGCTGACCGACCTGCGCGACGCGGGCGGGGAGGTGGACCTCCTGCCGTGCGGAGCGCTCACCCCGCGGCTGATCGCACCGCCCTGACCCGGGCGCTTCACCGTGAGCGGGGCCGGGAGGGTGGCGCCCGGCGGTTATCCTTGAGCGTCCCCTGTCCGTCCACCAGCACCGGAGTACGCGTCGTGCGCATCGACCTGCACACCCACTCCACGGCTTCGGACGGTACGGACACCCCCGCGGAACTGGTGGCCAACGCCGCCGCCGCGGGCCTCGACGTCGTCGCCCTGACCGACCACGACACGGTCGGCGGCCACGCGGCAGCCCTGGCGGCCCTTCCCGAGGGCCTCACGCTCGTGACCGGCGCCGAGCTCTCCTGCCGCGTCGACGGCGTGGGCCTGCACATGCTGGCCTACCTCTTCGACCCGGCCGAGCCCGAACTGGCCCGTGAGCGCGAGCTCGTACGGGACGACCGGGTGCCGCGGGCGCGGGCCATGGTGGCCAAGCTCCAGGAGATGGGCGTTCCCCTCACCTGGGAGCGGGTCGCCCGGATCGCCGGGGACGGCTCCGTCGGCCGCCCGCACGTCGCCAGCGCGCTCGTGGAGCTCGGGGTCGTCGACACGGTCTCGGACGCCTTCACCTCGGCCTGGCTCGGCAACGGCGGGCGCGCGTACGCCGACAAGCACGAACTCGACCCGTTCGACGCGGTCCGGCTGGTCAAGGCCGCGGGCGGCGTCACCGTCCTCGCCCACCCGCTCGCCGTCAAGCGCGGCGCGGTGGTCCCCGAGGCCGTGATCGCGAAGCTGGCGGCCGCCGGCCTGGACGGCGTCGAGGTGGACCACATGGATCACGACGAGCCCACCAGGGCCCGCCTGCGGAGGCTCGCCGCCGACCTGGGGCTGCTGCCCACCGGGTCCAGCGACTACCACGGCAGCCGCAAGACCGTCCGGCTCGGGGAGTACACCACCGACCCCGAGATCTACGGCGAGATCACCCGGCGCGCCACGGGAGCGTTCCCCGTGCCGGGAGCCGGTGGACCGCTCCCCGCGTAACGGGGCCCTTCCCTCCTCCTCCCCTTCCCTCCGTCGCGTCCCCGCGCCCGGACGTCCTCCTGGCGTGCCGGCGCGCATCCTCCTGTTCGGCCCGCACTTCTCTCGCAAGGCTCACCGTGTTCGACATCGCTGTCTTCGGATCCCTCTTCCTCACCCTGTTCGTGATCATGGATCCGCCCGGAATCACCCCGATCTTCCTGGCCCTCACCGCGGGCCGCCCCGCCAAGGTGCAGCGCAGGATGGCCCTCCAGGCCGTCGCCGTCGCCTTCGGCGTGATCGCCGTCTTCGGCCTGCTCGGCCAGCAGATCCTCGACTACCTGCACGTCTCCGTGCCCGCGCTGATGATCGCGGGCGGGCTCCTCCTGCTGCTCATCGCGCTGGACCTGCTGACCGGCAAGACGGACGAGCCGACGCAGACCAAGGACGTCAACGTGGCGCTGGTGCCCCTCGGCATGCCGCTGCTCGCCGGACCCGGCGCGATCGTCTCGGTGATCCTCGCGGTGCAGAACGCCGACGGGACCGCCGGCCAGATCTCGGTCTGGTCCGCGATCGTCGCGATGCACCTCGTGCTCTGGGTGACCATGCGCTACTCGCTGCTGATCATCCGCGTGATCAAGGACGGCGGTGTGGTGCTGGTGACCCGGCTCGCCGGGATGATGCTCTCGGCCATCGCCGTGCAGCAGATCATCAACGGCGTCACCCAGGTCATCCAGAACTCCTGAGGCCGGGCCCCGGCCCCGGACACAACAGCGCCCCCGCGCGGAACTTCCGCGCGGGGGCGCCTCGTCATCTTCAGCTCGTCATCGGCTCGAAATCAGCGACACGAAGCGATACAAGGTGTTACGAAGCCGACGTGTCGGCCGGCCGGATGTAGATGCGCTGGCCCATCGAGGCGGCCTGCTGCACGATCCGGTTGACGGAGGCGGCGTCCACGACGGTGCTGTCCACGGCGGTACCGTCGACATCGTCGAGTCGCATGATCTCGAAGCGCATATGGCTTCCCTTCGTCTGATCCTCCTGCTGGAGAACTACTGGGAGGACGGGCTCACCGTCCACAAGGACGGGAGCGCAAGGCGTATGCGTCTCGCGCTCCACACGGGGTACAACGGCTTGCCCGCCGTAAACATTCCCTACGCTAAGGAAATTTTTTGGATGTCTAAGGACCCGTCGGTAATCAGCCATGTGCAGACAATGAGGACCGCATGAGTCACCCGGACACGCGGGCGGACGAGGAGCCGGGTATCCGCGAGCAGCTGGACCGCACCAACGAGCTGCTCCTGAGGGTGCTCGCCGAGGTGTCGAAGACCCCTTCCACCCACGCGATCTTCGTGGACGCGGGGTACGTCTACGCGGCGGCCGGGCTCCTCGTCACCGGCACCGAGGACCGCCGGTCCTTCGACCTGGACGCGGAAGGGCTGATCGAGGCCTTCATCGACAAGGCCCGCACGATCTTCGCGGACAGCAGGCTGCTGCGCGTGTACTGGTACGACGGGGCCAGGCGCCGGATCCACACCGTCGAGCAGCAGTCCATCGCCGAACTCCCCGACGTCAAGGTCAGGCTCGGCAACCTCAACGCCAACAACCAGCAGAAGGGGGTCGACTCGCTCATCCGCAGCGATCTGGAGTCGCTCGCCCGGCACCGCGCCATCAGCGACGCGGCCCTCGTCGGGGGCGACGAGGACCTGGTCTCGGCCGTCGAGGCCGCCCAGGGCTACGGCGCCCGCGTCCACCTCTGGGGCATCGAGGCGGGCGAGGGCCGCAACCAGGCGGAGCCGCTGCTGTGGGAGGTCGACAGCCAGCGCACCTTCGACCTCGACTTCTGCCGCCCCTACGTCACCCGGCGCCCCGTCACGATGTACGACGACGACAGCCCGGCCCCCTCACGCGAGGACGTCCGCTTCGTCGGCGCCCGGATCGCCGCCGGCTGGCTCTCCTCGCGCGGCAGCGAGGCCCTCGCCGACCTGCTGCCCGGGCACCCCTACCTCCCCGGTGCGGTCGACCAGGACCTGCTCGTCGAGGCCGAACGGCTGCTCCAGCACTCGCTGCGCGGCCACGCCCATCTGCGCAGGGCGCTGCGCGACGGCTTCTGGCAGCACCTGCAGGCGCAGTACTGACGGATCCCCGGGCGCACCTGTGCGATCCCGTGCGCGAGGGTCAGGGCCGTCGCCGGAACCGCCGCACGGAACGCGCCCGCCGACCTCCCGCGGTGGGGCGCCCGGGGCGCGCGCCCCAGGTGCCGGCGGTGGGGTACGCGGCGCGTCCCGGCCCGGACGGTGGCGCACCGGCCGGGCCGGGCACAGGACGACCGGTGCGGGACCTGGACGACCGGCCGGTGCCCCTTCGCCGCCGAGGATCCGCTCCGGGCTCCCCAGGGCTCAGAGGCCGCTCCAGAACGCGACCAGGGCCGCCGCGGTCTCCACGGGCCTGGCCGTGTTGGGGGAGTGCTCGGCGCCCTCGATCACGGTGCGGCGGGCGCCCAGCCGCCGGGCCATCCCGTTGAGCAGCGGCACCGGCCAGACGTCGTCGGTGGCGCCCGAGACCACGTGCACGGGCAGGGACAGCGCGGCGAGCTCGGCCACCCGGTCCGGCTCCGACGACAGCTGCGCCCCGGTGGCGATCAGCTGGGCCGGGTCGTGGCGGAGCCAGCGGCGGCGCAGATCCTCGCCGTCGCCCGTGTCCGCGTCCTCCGGCGGGTCCATCGCCCGCATCATCTGCCAGACCTCGGCCATGCTCCACCGGCCGAGCGCGTCGCTGAGCAGCCGGGCCTTCTTCTGCTGGGCCGGGTCGATCTCGGCGGGACCGGACGACATCAGGGTCAGCGAACGGAACGGCGCGTCGTCCAGCAGCACCGCCGCACGGGCGATCTGCCCGCCCAGGGAGTGCCCGAGCAGATGGATGCCGCCGGACGGCGGAACGCCGTCGACGGCCGCGGCCTGCGCCAGCACGTCACGGGCCAGCTCGGCCTGGGCGTACGCCTCCTGACGGCCCGTGCCCCCGGTCTCGTACTGCCCCCGGCCGTCGACGGACAGCACCCGGAACCCGGCCTCGGCCAGGGGTTCGAGCAGTGCGATGAAGTCCTCCTTGCTGCCCGTGTACCCGGGCAGCAGAAGGGCGGTGGAGTGCGCACCGGCGGACGGCACGGCGTCCAGCACGGCGAAGTCCCCGCGCTCGGTACGCAGTACGCGGGCACGGGCACAGGGGGGCGGGGTGAAGGTGGGCGGCCGGCTCATGGGGCCGAGCGTATCGCCGGGTGCCCGGACATGCCCGGGCAGGCGTACGGCCCCGGCCCCCGCAGTGCGGGAACCGGGGCCGTACGGAGGTGAGCGCGGCCGAGGATCAGCCCTCGGTCGTCTCGGCGGCGGCGGCCGTCGCGCGGGAACGGCGCCTGCGCGGCTTCGCGGGAGCCGCCTCGTCCGCCACGGCCTCGGTCACCGCGACGGTCTCCGCCTTCTCGGCGGCACGCGGCCGGCGGCGGCGCGGCTTGGTCTCCGCCACGTCCTCCGCGACGGCCGTGGCCGTGGTGGCCACCGCCTCGGCCTTCGGCTTGGCGGCGGGGCGGGTGCGGCGGCGCGGCTTCGTCTCCGACACGGGCTCGGAGACCGGCGCGATCTGGAAGTCGACCTCGTCGGCCGGCTTCACGACCCGGGTGCGGCGGCGCGGCTTGGTCGCCACGGGCTCCGCGACCGGTGCGGCGACGGCCACGGTCTGGAAGTCGACGACGGGCTCGGCCGCGGGGGCCTGTGCGACGGCCGGCTTCGTGACGGCGGCACGCGTACGGCGCCGGCGGGGCTTCGCCTCGGCGTCGGGCTCGGCCACCGGCTCCACGGCCGGGGTCTCCACCACGGCCACCGCTGCCTCGGTCACGGCCTCCGGGGCGACGGCGCGCGCCCGGCGGCGCCGGCGCGGGGTGCGCGCCTCCGGCGTGTCCTCACCGGGCGCCTCGGCGGCGGGTGCGGGCACCGTGGCGGCGGCGGTCTCGTCGAGGGTGCTGCCACCACGGGTGCGACGGCGCTGGCGCGGCGTGCGCGGCGCCCGCTCCTCGCGAGGGGCGGGGGCGGGGGCGGAGGGGGCGGACCTGCGGCCGCGGCCGCCGGTCTCGCCGAGGTCCTCGATCTCCTCCGCCCGCAGACCCGCGCGGGTCCGCTCGGTACGCGGCAGGACACCCTTGGTGCCGGCCGGGATGCCGAGGTCCTCGTACAGGTGCGGAGACGTGGAGTACGTCTCGGCCGGGTCCGGGAACTTCAGGTCCAGCGCCTTGTTGATCAGCTGCCAGCGCGGGATGTCGTCCCAGTCGACCAGGGTGATCGCGATGCCCTTGGCACCCGCGCGGCCGGTGCGGCCGATGCGGTGGAGGTAGGTCTTCTCGTCCTCCGGCGACTGGTAGTTGATGACGTGGGTCACACCCTCGACGTCGATGCCGCGCGCGGCGACATCCGTGCAGACGAGGACGTCGACCTTGCCGTTGCGGAAGGCGCGCAGCGCCTGCTCGCGGGCGCCCTGGCCGAGGTCGCCGTGGACCGCGCCGGACGCGAAGCCGCGCTTCTCCAGCTGCTCCGCGATGTCGGCGGCGGTGCGCTTGGTACGGCAGAAGATCATCGCGAGTCCGCGGCCCTCGGCCTGAAGGATGCGCGAGACCATCTCGGGCTTGTCCATCGAGTGGGCGCGGTAGACGTACTGCGCCGTGTTCTTGACGGTCGTGCCCTCGTCGTCGGGTGAGGTGGCGTTGATGTGCGTCGGCTGCGACATGTAGCGGCGGGCGAGGCTGATGACGGCACCGGGCATGGTGGCCGAGAACAGCATCGTCTGGCGCTTCGGCGGCAGCATGGTGATGATGCGCTCGACGTCGGGCAGGAAGCCCAGGTCCAGCATCTCGTCGGCCTCGTCCAGGACGAGGACGCGGATGTGCGAGAGGTCGAGCTTGCGCTGGCCCGCCAGGTCGAGCAGCCGGCCCGGGGTGCCGACGACCACGTCGACGCCCTTCTTGAGGGCCTCGACCTGGGGCTCGTACGCCCGGCCGCCGTAGATCGCGAGAACGCGGACGTTACGGGCCTTGCCGGCGGTCAGCAGGTCGTTGGTGACCTGCTGGCACAGCTCGCGGGTGGGGACGACGATCAGGGCCTGCGGCGCGTCCGTCAGCTTCTCGGGAGCCGCGCGGCCCGCCTCGACGTCGGCCGGGACGGTCACCCGCTCCAGGAGCGGGAGACCGAAGCCCAGCGTCTTGCCGGTGCCGGTCTTGGCCTGGCCGATGACGTCGGAGCCGGAGAGCGCTACGGGGAGCGTCATCTCCTGGATGGGGAAGGGGGACGTGATGCCGACCGCCTCGAGGGCTTCGGCCGTCTCGGTAAGGATTCCGAGGTCGCGGAACGTAGTCAGGGTGCTGCCTCTTCTGTGAGACGCGGCCCGAGGCGAACGCTGGGGGTCGTACCGTGCCGGGGTTGGTCATCCGGCCGTGGATGGGCCGGGTGGCGCGGGACCACTGCCGTCGCTCGAGCGCTCGTGCCGCTGAGGGGGCCCCTCATCTGCGGTCGTACGTGGTGTACGCCCCGCGTGGAGGGCTGTCGGGTCGGAGCCGATCGGGCCACCGACCGGGCATCCTCATTCAAGGTCGCGCTCACGGCACAGGAAAATGCTCAGTAAGCGCAATACCACTGTACCCCGGATTCGCGCATGCGTGTTGGGCGAATTCATCGGAACGGTGTGATGTCTCCAACCGGCCGGGCCCTTCCGCCCCCGGCCTGTCCGGCTATTCTGCGCTCCATGGAGACGTCTGACAACGCCACTGAAGCATCCGACGAAGCGCCCGCACCCACCGGAATCGCCGCCCAGGACTGGGCCACCGCCTCCGCCGACCCGCAGTACCGCGCCGCGGTCGTGGATCTGCTCGGAGCGCTCGCCTACGGGGAACTCGCGGCCTTCGAGCGGCTCGCCGAGGACGCGAAACTCGCGCCGACACTCGGCGACAAGGCCGCGCTGGCGAAGATGGCCTCCGCCGAATTCCATCACTTCGAGCAGCTCACCGACCGGCTCACCGCCATCGACGAGGCCCCGACCGACGCCATGGAGCCGTTCGCCAAGGCGCTGGACGACTTCCACCGCCAGACGGCCCCGTCGGACTGGCTGGAAGGTCTGGTCAAGGCGTACGTCGGTGACTCGATCGCGAGTGACTTCTACCGTGAGATCGCCGCACGCCTCGACACGGACACCCGTTCCCTCGTCCTCTCCGTGCTCGACGACACGGGCCACGGCAACTTCGCCGTCGAGAAGGTGCGGGCGGCCATCGAGGCGGAGCCCAGGGTCGGCGGCAGGCTCGCCCTGTGGGCCCGCAGGCTGATGGGGGAGGCGCTCTCGCAGGCCCAGCGCGTGGTCGCGGACCGCGACGCCCTGTCCACGATGCTCGTGGGCGGCGTGGCGGACGGCTTCGACCTGGCCGAGGTCGGCAGGATGTTCTCCCGGATCACCGAGGCGCACACCAAGCGGATGGCGGCCCTCGGCCTCGCCGCCTGACGCCCGGCCGCGGCCCTACTGGGCCGCCGCCGACCGCACCGGCCCGCTGCCGCGGGGGCGGATCAGCAGCGACAGGGTCACCGCCCCGACCAGCACGGCGCCCGTGGGCACCGCCAGGAAGTGGCCCGAGCCCAGCGTCGAGTGGGTCAGATACGCGCCGAACAGGCCGCCCAGCCCGCCCGTGACGAACACCACGCGGGAGGGCGGGAGCCTGCCGGGCAGGAAGCGGAGCGCGATCCAGGACAGGGCGAGTCCGAGCACGACGGCGGTGATGGATTCCCGGAGCACAGAGGGGTCACCTCGCTTGATGGCCTGGCGGTCGGTCCTGTGCGGTTCTACCCGTGGCCCGTGCCGTACAACCCTCCCGGGCTCCTGAGAACCCCTTCGTGGGACGGAACCGGAGCGGATCCGGAGGAGAAGAGGTGGAGGCCCGGCGGAACCGTCCGCCGGGCCTCCACTGTGCTGCCGTGTCGCGCGGGCTACAGCGCGCCGAACCCCACCCGCCGGGTGCTGGGCTCGCCGATCTCCACGTAGGCGATCCGGTCGGCCGGCACCAGGACCTTGCGGCCCTTGTCGTCCGTGAGGCTGAGCAGCTGCGCCTTGCCGTTGAGCGCCTCGCCGACCGCGCTCTCGACCTCTTCGGCGGAAAGTCCGCTCTCCAGAACGATCTCGCGGGGCGTGTGCTGCACCCCGATCTTGACCTCCACGGCTATGTCCCTCCGACGGTCCGTCTCTGCGCGGTGAACCGCGCCGTACGCAGCACACATTAGCCCGGTGAAGGGACGGACCACGGGTCGACCGGCAACGCCCGCAGCGAACACCGGCCGCGGCGCGCCGGGCTCAGTGCTGGTCGGTGCCGTGCAGCGGGAACCCCGCGATGCCACGCCAGGCGAGCGAGGTCAGCAGTTGCACGGCGGAGTCGCGCGGGATGCCGGAGGGGCTGGAGAGCCAGTACCGCGCCACGACCTGGGAGACGCCGCCGAGACCGACCGCGAGCAGCATCGACTCGTCCTTCGACAGGCCCGTGTCGCCGGCGATGACGTCGGAGATGGCCTCCGCGCACTGGAGCGAGACCCGGTCGACCCTCTCGCGGACCGCCGGCTCGTTGGTGAGGTCGGACTCGAAGACCAGGCGGAAGGCGCCGCCCTCGTCCTCCACATAGGCGAAGTAGGCGTCCATGGTCGCCTCGACGCGCAGCTTGTTGTCCGTGGTGGAGGCCAGCGCCGTACGGACGGCCTGGAGCAGCGACTCGCAGTGCTGGTCGAGCAGGGCGAGGTAGAGCTCCAGCTTGCCGGGGAAGTGCTGGTAGAGCACCGGCTTGCTGACGCCCGCACGCTCGGCGATGTCGTCCATCGCCGCGGCGTGGTAACCCTGGGCGACGAAGACCTCCTGGGCGGCGCCCAGGAGCTGGTTGCGTCGGGCACGGCGGGGCAGCCTGGTGCCACGCGGGCGCGCCGCGTCTGTCTGCTCGATGGCTGTCACGCCGCCTCCCAAATTCGTGTTCGAACACAGTCGTACCGTGCACGCTGCGCCGTGGGGCCATCGTACTTTTGAGTAACCCGGGTGCGCGCGGCGCGGACGCAGAATTTCACGGACCGGACCGCTGCGGAAGCCGCGGATCCGCGGGTCGGCGCCGCAAAGCGGTGCGTTCTACCGGTAATCGTCCTCATCCTGTGTGACCACACGTGCCTGTTCCGCGGCGTCCGCCTCGTCGGCGGAGCCGCGGTCGACGCCGGTGAGCGGTTCGTCACGCTCCGGCCGGACGTCCGCCCGCTGTTCCGCGGTGTCGGCTTCCGGGGCCTCGGGGTCCGGTGTGTCCGGCTGCGGGTCCTCGAAGGTCTCCGGGTCGCTCGGGTCGACCGTCATGGTGGCTCCCTTCCTTCCCTTGCAGCCTAGGAGCAACCCCCACGGGCCGCTATGCGGCCTGTGACGGCGAACACATGAACCATCACGTGATCGTCTCGTAACATTGCCGCATGTCTTCGACCGAGCTGCCCGGTATCCACGCCGCCGCCGCCGCGGTGGCACCCACGGTCAGCGCCGTCCGGGTCGCGGAGGGGGAGAAGCTCCGCTCCGTCGCGCTGCCCGGTCTCACCCTGGCCGTCCGCTCCCGCCCGGCGGAGGCGGCGGGATCGGCTCCCGCGCTTCTCGTGCACGGGCTGGGCGGCTCCTCGCAGAACTGGTCGGCCCTGATGCCGCTGCTGGCGGACACGCTCGACAGCGAGGCGGTCGATCTCCCCGGGTTCGGGGACTCGCCGCCGCCGGACGGCGGCAACTACTCCGTCTCCGGACACGCCCGCGCGGTGATCAGGCTGCTGGACGCGGGCGGGCGCGGGCCCGTCCACCTCTTCGGCAACTCCCTGGGCGGCGCGGTCGCCACCCGGGTCGCGGCCGCCCGGCCCGACCTGGTGCGCACCCTGACGCTCGTCTCCCCGGCCCTGCCCGAGATCCGGGTCCAGCGGCCCGCCGTGCCGACCGCCCTGCTCGCCCTCCCCGGAGTCGCATCCCTGTTCGCCCGGCTCACCCGTGAATGGACCGCGGAGCAGCGCACCCGCGGGGCCATGGCACTCTGTTACGGCGATCCGGCGCGAATCTCCGACGAAGCCTTCCGCCACGCGGTGGCCGAGATGGAGCGACGGCTGGAACTGCCGTACTTCTGGGACGCCATGACCCGCTCGGCACGGGGCATCGTCGATGCCTACACGCTGGGGGGACAGCACGGGCTGTGGCGTCAGGCCGAGCGGGTGCTCGCGCCGACCCTGCTGGTGTACGGCGGGAGGGACCAGCTGGTCTCGTACCGGATGGCACGCAGGGCGTCCGCGGCCTTCCGCGATTCGCGCCTGCTGACACTGCCCGACGCGGGGCACGTGGCGATGATGGAGTACCCGGAGGCGGTCGCCCAGGCGTTCCGGGAACTGTTCGACGAACGCGGCGGGAGCTGATCCGGGGCGTGGGACGACACAGCCGAAAGAGCCCCGGGCCCACCCGGGGTGACACGGGGGCAGCCGCGGGCGCCGCCGTCGAGCGCGGCACCGGCAGGCGTGGGCGGGACCCCGCCACACCGCCGCCGCGGGACGGTCACGGCCCGTCCGGTGACGCGCCCCAGGTGCGCGGCGGGCACCCCGAACAGCATGAGCCGGGCGGCGGCTGGGGGACGGGGCCGCAGCAGCGGCCCGGCCCGGCGGGACCCGCCGGGCAGGAGGTCTTCCGCGCCGGGCAGGCCGCCCTCGCGCGGCAGCGGGCCGCCGAGCGGGCGGCGGCCGGGCGGCGCCCGGCGGAGCCGGAGACCGGCGGCGACGCCCCGCTGATACCGGGACCGCGCCGGGAGTTCCTCGAGGCGTTCGACACCACGCCTTCACGCCCGGCCCCGCCGCTCCCGCCCGAGGAGACGGACCGGACCTCGGCCGAGGCCGACGGGCCCGCCGACGGCCGGACCGAGGGGGACGGCCGGCGGACCAGGGGCGGTAAGGGCCGCGCCTTCATCGGCATCGCGGCCGCCGCCGTGACCACGGTGCTCGCGGTCGTGGTGGCCGGTCAGGTGGCGCGGGACTCCGACGGCCCGGCGGACGGCCCGCGGCCCGCCGGAACCGACCGGCAGAACTCCGAGGACGCCTCCCGCTCGGTGGACCGTACGACTCCCCAGGTGAAGCAGCAGGAGGTCAAGACCCTCTCGTACGCGCAGAAGATGGCCACCGCCTTCCCGCTGGCGCCGGACCTCCGGGCGTCCGGGGCGTTCGAGGCGGTGCAGGGCCTGGCGAAGGCACCGGGCACGGGGCACAGGTACCGGTACCGGATCGACGTCGAGAAGGGGCTGGGGCTCGATTCCGGCCTGTTCGCCGAAGCGGTGCAGAAGACGCTGAACGACGACCGCAGCTGGGCGCACAACGGCGCCATGACCTTCGAACGGATCTCCTCCGGCGAGCCCGACTTCGTGATCACCCTCGCGAGTCCGGGCACGACGGCGGTCTGGTGCGCGAAGTCGGGGCTGGACACCACCGAGGACAACGTCTCCTGCGACTCCGCCGCCACCGACCGCGTGATGATCAACGCGTACCGCTGGGCCCAGGGTGCCGCGACCTTCGGGCCGGACAAGATGCTGACCTACCGTCAGATGCTGATCAACCACGAGGTCGGCCACCGGCTGGGGCACAACCACGTGAGCTGCCGCACCCCCGGCGCGCTCGCGCCCGTGATGCAGCAGCAGACCAAGACGCTGGACCTGGACGGCGTCAAGTGCCGCCCCAACCCCTGGGTGTACCCGGGTAGTTGAGCGCCCCGGGATCCTCCGGTGTCCGCATGGTGGGACGAGCGTCTCACCGTGCGTTGACATCGGGGGAGGGGGTCGTTCATATTTCTCCGCATGTCACGCAGCCCCGCATCCTCCGAGCGCGCCGCCCTTGAGCTGGCGCTCCTCGGCGTGGCCGGGCACTGCGTAGCCGACGTTCTCTGTCGCTGACGCCTGCTCGAGCGCGTCGGCCCCTGACGAGCCCCTCCGGGCTCCCGTCCCCTTTCCGCCGCGCCCGGGCGTACTCCGTCCGCAGGCGCGGCCCTCCGGTATCCGGTCCCCTCCCCGTCACGGGGCGGGGCCCGCTGCGCCCGCGCGGACCCGTTCCCCCTCCCCGCCGCAGCACACCGAGAGGTCATCTTCCGATGAGTCAGCCGTCCGTCATATCCCGCCGCGTGGCGACCACCGCCGCCGTCAGTCTCGCCCTGGTCGCCGGCCTCGCGGGCTGCGCGGGCCCGCAGAACAACGACGGCGGGGGAAGCGGGGACGGCTCCGGAGCCTCGGGCAAGCCGCAGAAGGGCGGCACCCTCACCGTCCTCAACCGCAACCCGCAGGAGGACTTCGACCCGGCGCGGCTCTACACCTCCGGCGGCGGCAACGTGCCCTCGCTGGTGTTCCGTACGCTCACCACCCGCAACCGCGAGAACGGCGCGGCGGGTGCCGAGGTCGTCCCCGACCTGGCCACCGACCTGGGCACGCCCAGCAAGAACGCCACCGTCTGGACGTACACGCTCAAGGACGGGCTGAAGTACGAGGACGGCACCGCGATCACCAGCGCGGACATCAAGTACGGCATCGAGCGGTCCTTCGCCCCCGAACTGTCCGGCGGGGCGCCCTACCTGCGCGACTGGCTGATCGGCGGGGCCGGCTACCAGGGCCCGTACAAGGACGGCAAGGGCCTCGACTCGATCGAGGTACCGGACGCGAGGACCATCGTCTTCCACCTGAACAAGCCCGAGGGCGAGTTCCCCTTCCTCGCCACCCAGACCCAGACGACCCCGGTGCCGAAGGCCAAGGACACCGGCACCAAGTACGAGGAGCACCCGGTCTCCTCCGGCCCGTACAAGGTCGTCTCCAACGAGAACGACGGCGAGCGGCTCGTCCTGGAGCGCAACCCGCACTGGTCGGCGGAGACCGACGAGGAGCGCAAGGCCTACCCGGACAGGATCGACGTACGCTCCGGCCTGGACTCCGCCGTCATCAACCAGCGGCTCTCGGCCTCGCAGGGGGCCGACGCCGCGGCCGTCACCACCGACACCAACCTCGGCCCGGCCGAACTCGCCAAGGTCTCCGGCGACAAGAAGCTCGCCGCACGCGTCGGCACCGGTCACTTCGGCTACACGAACTACATCGCCTTCAACCCGAAGGTGAAGCCCTTCGACGACCCGAAGGTGCGCCAGGCGATCGCGTACGCGGTCGACCGCTCCTCGGTGGTCAACGCGGCCGGCGGCTCCTCGCTCGCCGAACCCGCCACCACCTACCTGCCGAACCAGAAGTCCTTCGGGTACACGCCGTACGACCACTTCCCCGCGGGTGAGACCGGCAACGCGGCGAAGGCCAGGGAACTGCTGAAGGAGGCCGGTCACCCCAAGGGCCTGACCGTCACCCTCACGCACTCCAACGACAAGGACTTCGAGACCAGCCCGGAGATCGCCACGGCGCTCCAGGCCGCGCTCAAGAAGGCGGGCATCACCGTCGAGCTCAAGGGCCTGGAGAGCAACGACTACTCCGACACCATCCACAGCGCCTCCAAGGAGCCGGGCTTCTTCCTCGCGCACTGGGGAGCCGACTGGCCCTCCGGCGGCCCGTTCCTCGCACCGATCTTCGACGGCCGGCAGATCGTGAAGGACGGCGCCAACTTCAACACCGGCTTCCTGAACGACGCGTCGGTCAACCAGGAGATCGACGAGATCAACAAGCTCACCGACCTCGACGCCGCGGCCACGCGCTGGGGCGCCCTCGACAAGAAGATCGGCGAGCAGGCGCTGACCGTGCCGCTCTTCCACCCCGTCTACAAGCGGCTCTTCGGGCAGGACGTCAAGAACGTGGTCATCAGCGACTGGACCGGCGTTCTCGACATCTCCCAGGCCGCGGTCAAGTAACCATGTCGGAAGCGCTCCTGGCCCAGGAGACGGGAGCGGCGCCCCTCGCCGCTCCCGTCTCGGGGGCCCGGCAGTTCTGGCGGCGGCTGCGCGCCCAGCGCGCGGCCACCGTCGCGGCGGCCGTGGTCCTCCTGCTCTTCCTGGCCGCGCTCGCCGCGCCGCTGCTCAGCGCGCTGGCGGGCCAGGACCCCAACACCTACCACCCCGCCCTCGTCGACTCGGCGGCCGGCGGCGTCCCCCTCGGCCCCTTCGGCGGTATCGGCGCGGACCACTGGTTCGGCGTGGAACCGCAGACCGGCCGCGACCTGTTCGCCCGCGTCGTGTACGGCGCGCGGGTCTCGCTGGGCGTGGCCGTCGCGGCCACCCTCCTCCAGGTCACCATCGGAGTCGCGGTGGGACTCGCCGCGGCCCTCGGCAACCGCTGGGTCGACCAGGCCCTCAGCCGGATCACCGACATCAACGTCGCCCTGCCGCTCATGGTCATCGCCCTGGGGCTGCTCGCGGTCGTTCCCCCGTCGTTCCCCCGCCCCGTCCTGATCGCTCTCGTCATCGGCGGCATCAACTGGGCGGGCACGTCGAAGATCGTGCGCGCCCAGGCACTCACCCTGAAGTCCCTCGACTTCGTGTCCGCCGCCCGCCTCAGCGGCCGCGGACGGTGGAGCATCGCCCGGCGCGAACTGCTCCCCTCGCTCGCCGCACCCGTCATCACCTACGCCGCGCTGCTCTTCCCCGTCAACGTCACCGTCGAGGCGGCCCTGTCCTTCCTCGGCGTCGGGATCAAGCCGCCCACACCGTCCTGGGGACAGATGCTCACCGAGGCCGACACCTGGTACCAGTCGGCCCCCACCTACCTCCTGCTGCCGGCCGGGCTGCTCTTCGTCACCGTGCTCGCCCTGACCGTCCTCGGGGAGGGCGTCCGTACGGCACTCGATCCCAGGGCGGCCTCCCGGCTGCGGATCGGCACCGGGCGCACGGCACGCGGGGAACGTGCGAAGGAGGCCGCCTCATGACCGGATTCCTGCTGCGGCGGCTCGGCGGAGCCGTCTTCGTGCTCCTCGCCCTGACCGTCATCCTCTACGCGGTCTTCTACGTGGCCCCCGGCGACGTCGCCCAGATCGCCTGCGGGCCCCGCTGCTCACCCGCACAGGTCGCCCAGGTGACCGAGCAGCTCCGGCTCGACGACCCGGTGTACACGCAGTACTGGCACTTCCTCCAGGGCATCGTCGCGGGACGGGACTTCTCCACCGGCACGGGCGTGGACCACTGCCCCGCCCCCTGCCTCGGCGTCTCCTACCAGAGCGACCAGCAGGTCATGCGGCTGATCCTCACCAAGCTGCCGGTGACCGGCTCCCTCGTCGTCGGGGCGTTCGTCTGCTGGATCGTGCTCGGCGTCGGCACCGGCGTGCTGTCCGTGCGCCGGCGGGGCAGGATCACCGAGCGGGTCCTGACCTGGCTGACCCTGGCCGGCACGGCGACACCGGTCTTCGTCATCGGGCTGCTGCTCATCATCGTCTTCTGCTCCACGCTGCGGTGGCTGCCGTCGCCGGTCTACGTGCCGTTCACGGAGGACCCCGAGCAGTGGGCCTGGGGGCTGCTGCTGCCCTGGGTGTCCCTGGCGCTCATCGAGTCCGCCAAGTACGCCCGCCTGACCAGGAGCTCCATGCTGGAGACGCTCGCCGAGGACCACGTACGCACCTTCCGCGCGTACGGCGTCAGCGAGCGGGCCATCGTCGGACGGCACGCGCTGCGCGGCGCCGTCGCGCCCGTGATCGCGCTCAGCGCGCTCGACTTCGGCAGCATGTTCGGCGGCGCGGTCCTGACCGAATCCCTCTTCGGGATCCCCGGGCTCGGGCGTGAGCTGGTGCACGCGGTCAAGGTCGTCGACCTGCCCGTGGTCGTCGGCATGGTGCTGGTGACCGGCTTCTTCGTGGTGCTCGCCAATGCCGTCGCGGACCTGCTGTACGCGCTGGCCGACCGACGGGTGGTCCTGTCATGACAACGCCGCTGGTCCAGGTCGAGGACCTCACCGTCGACTTCGGCCCCGTCCGCGCCGTGGACGGGCTCTCCTTCACCCTGGAGGCGGGCGCCGCACTCGGGGTCGTCGGGGAGTCCGGCTCGGGCAAGAGCGCGTCCGCCTCCGCACTGCTCGGGCTGCACCGGGGCACCGGCGCACGGGTCACCGGGACCGTCCGGGTGGCCGGTACGGACGTGGGCGCGGCGGACGAGGACCAACTGCGCGCGTTGCGGGGCGCGCGGGCCGCGATGGTCTTCCAGGACCCGCTGTCCTCCCTCGACCCCTACTACACGGTCGGCGACCAGATCGCCGAGGTGTACCGGGTGCACAACTCCGTCTCCCGGCGGGCCGCGCGGGCCCGTGCCGTCGAGGTCCTGGACCGGGTCGGCATCCCGGACGCGGTCCGCCGCGCCCGGTCCCGGCCGCACGAGTTCTCGGGCGGGATGCGCCAGCGGGCCCTCATCGCGATGGCCCTGGCCTGCGAACCGCGGCTGATCGTCGCGGACGAGCCGACCACCGCCCTCGACGTCACCGTGCAGGCGCAGATCCTGGACCTGCTGCACGGCCTGCGCCGCGAGACGGGCATGGGCCTGCTGCTCGTCACCCATGACGTGGGCGTCGCCGCGGAGAGCGTGGACGACATCCTGGTGATGCGGCACGGCCGTGCGGTGGAACGCGGCCCGGTCGCCGAGGTGCTGGCCGCACCCCGGCAGCCGTACACCCGCGAGCTCCTGGCCGCGGTGCCCCGGATCGAAGGGAAGCGGACCGCCGCCCCGGGCCCGCGGACCGTGCCCCCCGGAGCCGGGCCGCTTCTCGAAGCCGACGGTCTGCGGCGCGAGTTCGGCCGGGGCGCGGGGCGGGTCACGGCCGTGGACGGCGTCTCGCTCACCGTCCACGCCGGCGAGACCCTCGGGATCGTGGGGGAGAGCGGCAGCGGCAAGACGACGCTCGGGCGCATGCTCGTACGGCTGGAGGATCCGACCGCGGGCCGGCTGCGGTACGCGGGCCGGGAGATCGGCTCGCTGCCGGAGAGGGACATCCGCCCCTTCCGCCGCGAGCTCCAGATGGTCTTCCAGGACCCCGTCGCCTCGCTCAACCCGCGCCGCTCCGTCGGTGAGTCCGTGGCCGACCCGCTCCGTGCCGCCGGGGAGACCGACGAGTCCCGCGTCAGGGACCGCGTGCGCGAACTGCTGGAGAGGGTCGGCCTCGACGCCGCACGGTACGACCGCTATCCGCACGAGTTCAGCGGCGGGCAGCGGCAGCGGATCGGTATCGCGCGGGTGCTCGCCGCCGAGCCGAAGCTGATCGTGTGCGACGAGCCCGTCTCCGCGCTCGACGTCACCACCCAGGCCCAGGTGACCGCCCTGCTCGCGGAACTCCAGGCCGAACTCGGCATCGGGCTCGTCTTCATCGCCCATGACCTCGCCGTCGTCCGGCAGGTCAGCGACCGGGTGGCGGTGATGCGGCGGGGCCGGATCGTCGAACAGGGTGCCGTGGACGAGGTCTACGGATCACCGCAGGACCCGTACACGAAACAGCTCCTGGCGGCGGTCCCCACGCTCGACCCCGCGCGCGCCGCCGCGCGCCGTGCGAGCCGGTCGGAGCTGGCCCGGGCCTGACTCTGCGTCATCGAACGCCGCATTGTCGCAACAGAACGCGACTGCGGCGGGAAAGTTACGCCGGTTCACCCCTTTCGGTGGTGGGGGGGGGGCGCCGCCGGGGCCCCCCCCCCGGGGGGCGCGACCGGGGGGCCCCCGGGTGGCGCCCCCCCCCCCCCGCGCCGCCCCCCCCCCCCCCGCCCCTCTCCCCGGGGTGGGGCCGGGTTCAGCAGCTCAGGTTCGAGCCGGGTGTGGTGCCCAGGATCTGGACGAAGGCCTGGTACTTGTCGATGCGGCTCTGCACCTGGGCGGGGTTGCCGCCGTTGCACTCGATGCTGCCGTTGATGGACCGGATGGTCTCGCCGAATCCGGCGCCGTTGACGATGGCGTTGTGAGGCGTCATGGTGCCGGGGCCGGACTGGGTGTTCCAGTACCAGAGGCCGGTCTTCCAGGCCACGGCCGCGTTCTGCTCCACCTGCCACGGGTTGCCGAGCAGGTCGATGCCGAGCGCGTCACCCGCGGCCTTGTAGTTGAAGTTCCAGCTCAGCTGGATCGGACCGCGCCCGTAGTAGGCGGCCTGTCCGGCCGGGCAGCCGTACGACTGGCTGGTGTCGCAGTAGTGCGGGTAGTTCGCGGTGTTCTGCTCCACGATGTGCACCAGGCCGCCGGTCTCATGGCTGACGTTGGCGAGGAACGCCGCCGCCTCCTGCTTCTTGACCGTGTCACTGCCGGTGTTCGCGAAGCCGGGGTAGGCGCTCAGCGCGGCGGTCAGACCGCTGTAGGTGTAGAACGAGTTCCGGCTCGGGAACATCTGGTTGAACTGGGACTCGCTCACGACGAAGCCCGAGGGGGACGGATCCGTGCCACCGCCGCCCGACCCGCAGGCCCCCTGGTCGGCCCAGACGTCGGCCGTGCCGGGCCGCTCGTTCTGGGTCCACCACTTCGCGGACCAGTTGTGCCCGTTGTACGAGGCCGATCCGCCGCCCACGTAGACGGAGGAGGCGTTCCAGGCCGGGGCGCAGGTGGCGGCCGATGCCGTGGACGCGGGGAGGAAGACGAACATCGCGATGACCGCGCCCAGCGCGGCGATCAGGCTCATGACACGTTTGGCCACGTGATCACTCCTTGGTCGCGGCGCCCGCGCCGAGCGTGCGCCGCCATGGGGGGTGGGCCAACTCAAGCGTCGATGGTCTGGACCTGTCAAGGTCTAGACCAGAACTCGGCCGCTTCCGTCCATCCGCCGGCCTCGGGCCCGCCGGGCGCGGAACGCCGCTCCCCCGCTCACCCCCGGAACGCCCGACGGCCGGGCCTCCCCGAAGGGGAAGACCCGGCCGTCGTCACGCCGTTGCGGGCGGTGCCGCTCCTAGAGGAAGGAGTTGATCTCGATCGTCTCGGTACGGCCGGGGCCGACACCGATCGCGGAGATCGGGGCGCCGGACATCTCCTCCAGCGCCTTCACGTACGCCTGCGCGTTCTTCGGCAGGTCGCCGAAGGTCTTGGCCTTCGTGATGTCCTCGGACCAGCCCGGCAGCGTCTCGTAGATCGGCTTCGCGTGGTGGAAGTCGGTCTGGCTGTAGGGGAGTTCCTCGACGCGCTTGCCGTCGATCTCGTACGCCACGCACACCGGGATCCGCTCCCAGCCGGTCAGCACGTCCAGCTTGGTGAGGAAGAAGTCGGTGAGGCCGTTGACCCGGGTCGCATACCGCGCGATCGGGGCGTCGAACCAGCCGCAGCGGCGGTCGCGGCCGGTGGTGACACCGCGCTCCCCGCCGATCCGGCGCAGCGCCTCGCCGTCCTCGTCGAGAAGTTCCGTCGGGAAGGGGCCGGCACCGACGCGGGTGGTGTAGGCCTTGAGGATGCCGATGACCCGGCTGATCTTCGTCGGGCCCACGCCGGATCCGGTGCAGGCGCCGCCCGCGGTCGGGTTCGACGAGGTGACGAAGGGGTACGTGCCGTGGTCGACGTCCAGCAGGGTGCCCTGGCCGCCCTCGAAGAGGACGACCTTGCCGTCGTCGATGGCGTTGTTCAGGATCAGCGTGGTGTCGGCGACGTACGGCTTGATCTGCTCCGCGTACTGGAGCATCTCCTCGACGATCTTGCCGGACTCGATCGCGCGCCGGTTGAAGACCTTGGCGAGGAGCTGGTTCTTCTGCTCCAGCGCCGCCTCGACCTTCTGCTCCAGGATCGACTCGTCGTAGAGGTCCTGGACGCGGATGCCCACCCGGTTGATCTTGTCGGCGTACGTCGGGCCGATGCCGCGCCCGGTCGTCCCGATCTTCCGCTTGCCGAGGAAGCGTTCCGTCACCTTGTCGACGGTGACGTTGTACGGAGTGATCAAATGAGCGTTGCCGCTGATCAGGAGCTTGGACGTGTCGACGCCCCGCTCGTTCAGACCGCTCAGCTCGGAGAGCAGCACCGCCGGGTCGACGACGACACCGTTACCGATGACCGGGGTACACCCCGGCGACAGGATTCCGGAGGGGAGGAGATGCAGTGCGTACTTCTGGTCGCCTACGACGACCGTGTGACCGGCGTTGTTGCCGCCCTGGTATCGCACCACATAGTCAACGGATCCACCGAGGAGGTCGGTGGCCTTCCCCTTGCCCTCGTCACCCCACTGAGCACCGAGCAGCACAAGTGCGGGCACAGGCGTACACCCCTTCCGGGCGGGGCATGTCCAAGGTCAGGGGGCGTACGTAAAGGTCGTACCTGCCGCACGACGATGTACGGCAAAGCCTGAGCCGTCGAACCGGGTGCCCCGGAATAGACGAAGCCCCTGGCGCAATAGCGCAAGGGGCTCTTGCACCAAGATGCTACCCGAGGAAGGACCGAGGTGTCGGCTGCAGAGCCCCCCGGCGACGGCGACCACCAGCTACTCGTACTCATCGACCCCCTTGCCCGCCGCTACGACGGCGAGTCCGTGCGCATCGCGAAGGACGTGCTGAGCGCCGGCGCGCAGGCCAAGATCTGCCTCGCGGACAGCCCCGACGAGTTCGCCAAGGCCCTCTCCAGGCGCGGCTCCAGACGTCCGGTGGTCGTCGGCGACGACCACGCGCTGCTGCGCGCCGTCTCCCAGCTCCACCGGGAGCGGGAGCTGTCCGGCGGCGCACTCGCCCTGATCCCGGTCGGCGCCGCGCACACGCTGGAACTCGCTCACGCGCTGGGCGTGCCCCGGGGTGCGGTCGCGGCGGCGCGCACGGCGCTGGACGGGGCCGCGCGGCGGCTCGACCTCCTCGTCGACGACAGCGACGGAGTCGTCCTCGGCGAGCTGCGCATCCCGGCGGCCAGCCCTACGGCCGGCCCTCCCCACACGGTCTGGGACACCTGCCGCACCTTCGTGTCCTCGCTGGTCAGGCCCGCTCCTCCGGCGCCCTCCGGGCCCTCGCGTGCGCACCGGCTGCGGGTCGAGGCGGACGGGGTGCTGCTGAACGGCCTGGACCGCCCGGTCGAGACCGTCTCGGTCACCGCGCAGGGCGACGGCGGCCTGGCGGACGTGGTGATCCGGACGGCCGCCGGCCGGACGCACACGACGGAGGCCAAGGCGGTCACGGTCTCCGGCCCCGACTTCCGCTACCGCGCGGACATATCGGTGGCGGGTCCCGTCAGGACCCGCACCTGGACCGTCCGGGAGGGTGCCTGGGGGCTGGTGCTCCCCGCGGCGGGGGACTGAGCCCGCGCCTCCGCGGGACCGGCCCCGGTCCTCACCCCGCCGTCCCGCGGCTCTCGTGCCACCGGTCCAGGATGCCGATCAGTTCGGCCTGCATGAACGCGAAGAACTCCGCCGTCTCCACGAGCCGCGCCCCCGCCGGTGTGTCCTCGCCCAGCGAGCGCGCCCCCTCCCTCAGGGTGCGCTCCCAGCGGGTCAGCACCTGGTCGCGGTGGGCGAAGGCGGCGTGCCAGATCCCGTCGTGCAGGCGGTAGCGGTCACGGCGTGAACCGGGGTCCCGTTCCCGGCCGACCATCCTGGCCCGGGTGAGGTGGTTGACCGCCCCCGACACGGCGGCCGGGCTGATCCGGAGCCGGCCTCCGAGGTCCGCCGAGGTCATGGAACCGTCGTCGTCGGCGAGGAGCGAGGCGAAGACGCGTGCGGCCATCCGCTGCATCCCGGCCTCCGTCATCTCGGCCGCGAAGCGCTCGACGAAGCGTGACACCGCCTCCTCGTCCCGCCCGCGCGGTGCCGCGCTCCCGGGCTCGTCGGCCATGGTCTCCGCCGCCTTCTCCGCTCCGTTCACGCCCCGACTTTATCCACTTCCGCACTTTCACCATTTCGTGAATCCCGCGCGTTCGGGCCGGTGCGACACGGACGATCGCCACGGCCGGACCGCGCCCCCGGCCCCACGCCCCGCGGACGGCGGGAACCGGCCACGGGGCGCGTGCGTCCTGAAACGCATGGAACAACGGGACGCGGCGGGGTACGGCGGTTGTGCGGCGGCGGCGCTCGGGGCGGTCACGGCCCTGTACGTCTGGGGTTCGTCGCGGCGCACCGGCCTGCACATGGGCACCGGTCTCGAAGGGAACGGCAGGGATCTCTCCGTCCTGTTCACGGAGCTGCCCCTCGTCCTGCTCGCCGGGGCCCTGATCCCTCCTGTCTCCTGGCTGCTGACCCTGCGGCTGCTGCGCGGGCGCGGGGCCCTGCGGTCCCGGGCCCTCGTCGCGGCCGTGTGCACGGCCGGTGTCCTGGCCATGGCCACCTGGGGTCTGCACAGCTGGGCGAACCCGCACGACCCGGACCGCGTACGGCTCTCCGGCGTCCTCGTCTCAGATCTCGACGCGTAGCTCCCGCAGCCCCCGGATCACGTACCCCGGGTTCCACTCCGGCTCCGCCGTCAGCCGCATGCCGGGTGCCTTGCGCAGCAGCTCACCGAAGGACGCGGTCAGCTCGACACGGGCCAGGGGTGCGCCCAGGCAGTAGTGGATGCCCGCGCCGAACGAGATGTGCGGGTTGTCCTGCCGGGCCAGGTCCAGCGTCTCCGCGTCGGCGAAGCGCTCGGGATCGCGGTTGGCCGACGCGAAGAGCAGCGCGACCTGCGAGCCCCTGGGGATGACGGTGCCGTCGATCTCGATGTCGTCCAGCACCCAGCGCGCGAACATCGGCACCGGGGTGTCGTAGCGCAGCAGTTCCTCGACCGCGGTCGGCAGCAGGCTGTGGTCGCCGCGCAGCGAGGCCAGCTGCTCCGGGTGCCGGAAGAGCATCCACCAGCTGTTGGCGGTGGCGTTGACGGTGGCCTCGTGACCGGCGTTGAGCAGCAGGACGCAGGTGGAGATGATCTCCTGCTCGGTCAGCCGGTCCTCGTCGTCGTGGGCGGCGATCAGCCCGGAGATCAGGTCCGTCCCCGGGTCGGCGCGCCGCGCGGCGATCAGTTCGCGCAGATAGCCGGAGAACTCGACCGACGCCCGCACGGCGGCCCGGGCGGTCTCCTCCGGCGGGTTCAGTTCGAACATCCCGCAGATCGCCGCCGACCACGGCCGCAGCAGCGCCCGGTCGGCCTGCGGGACACCGAGCATCTCGGCGATGACGGCCACCGGCAGCGGCTCGGCGACCGCGCTCAGCAGGTCACCGCCGCCCGCCGCCACGAAGTCGTCGACGAGTCCGGCGGCCAGCCGCTCGACGGCCGGGACGAGCGCCTCGACACGCCGCGGGGTGAACGCCTTCGCGACGAGCCGGCGGATGCGGGTGTGGTCGGGAGCCTCCAGGTCGAGGATCCCGTGCCCGTTGAGCGTGTGGAAGGGCTCGTGGGCGGCGGGCGGGGCGGTGACGCCGAACTCCTCGTGGCTGAAGCGGTGCAGGTACGTCCGCCCCAGCCGCCGGTCACGCAGCAGACCGGACACGTCGGAGTAGTGCGGGACGAGCCACTGCCGCGTCGGCTCGAAGTAGTGCGCCCGGCCGGTGGCGCGCAGCGCGGCGTAGGCGGGGTACGGATCGGCGACGAACGCCGGGGACCAGGGGTCGAAGGACACGTGCATGAGCCGACGCTATCCGGGCGTGACCAGCCTCGCCTCGTACGCGAACACCGCCGCCTGCGTCCGGTCCCGCAGGCCCAGTTTCACCAGGATGCGGCTGACGTGGGTCTTGATCGTCGACTCGGCGACCACCAGGTGCGAGGCGATCTCCAGGTTCGACAGCCCCTGGGCGATCAGCACGAGCACCTCCGTCTCCCGTTCGGTCAGGTCGCCGATCCTCGCCATGGCGGGCGGCCGGGGCGCGTCGGCGATCTTCGAGAACTCGGTGATCAGCCGCCGGGTCACCGTCGGGGCGAGCAGCGCCTCACCGGACGCCACCACCCGCACCCCCTCGGCGAGCTGTCGGGCCGACGCGTCCTTCAGCAGGAAGCCGGAGGCGCCGGCCCGCAGGGCCTGGTAGACGTACTCGTCGAGGTCGAACGTGGTCAGGACGAGCACCTTGGCGTCCGCGTCGGCGGCGACGATCTCACGGGTCGCGTCGATGCCGTTGAGCTCCGGCATGCGGATGTCCATCAGCACCACGTCGGGCCGCAGGGCCGCGACCTGGGAGACGGCCTGCCGGCCGTCGACGGCCTCACCGACGACCTCGATGCCGGGCATCGCGTTGAGCAGCACCGAGAACCCCTCGCGGACCATCATCTGGTCGTCGACGATCAGGACCCGGATGGGAGACTCGTTCACGCGCCCTCACCGGCCTCCGCGTGCTCCCGCCGCACCGGCACCGGAAGGAACACGGCGACCTCGTAGCCGCCGTCCCCGGTGGCGCCCGCCGTCATCTCGCCGTTCAGCATCGCGACCCGCTCCCGCATCCCCGTTATCCCGTGCCCCGCCCCCGGCGACGGCTTGACCAGCCCCCGCGCGGGGCCGTTGACGACCCGTACCCCGAGCCCGCCGAGCACATAGCCGATCTCCACCTTGGCCGCGGCGCCCGGGGCGTGCCGGAGGGTGTTGCTCAGCGCCTCCTGGACGATCCGGTACGCCGACAGCTCGACGCCCTGCGGGAGCTCCCGCACCGCACCGGTGACCGTCTTCTCCGTCTCCAGCCCCGTCTCCCGGACGTTGTCCAGCAGCCGGTCGATCTCCGCGAGGGTCGGCTGCGGGGCGTCCGGCGCCTCGTAGTCCTCCGCGCGTACGACGCCGAGGACCCGGCGCAGCTCGGTGAGCGCGGCCACCGCGTTCTCCCGGATGGTGACGAAGGCCTGCTCCAGCTCGGGCGGCGGATTCTCGACCCGGTACGGGGCGGCCTCCGCCTGGATGGCGACGACCGACATGTGGTGCGCGACGACGTCGTGCAGCTCGCGGGCGATGGTGGTGCGCTCCTCCAGGAGTGTGCGCCGGTCGCGCTCGACGGCGGTGACGGTGCGCTGCACGGTGACCTCGTGCTGCGCCTCGCGGCGCACCTGCACCATGGCCACGACGAGCAGGGCGAGCGCGGACGTCACGGCCATCGGCGCGGTGTTGGAGAAGCCGGGGCCCATGTTCCCCAGGGAACTTCCGACGGCCAGGGTGATCAGCCACATCCAGCCGGCGGTACGGGGCCGGGTCCTCGCCGCGACCACCGTCAGCACACCGAGGTGGCAGGCGAACGCGCTCGGCTCCCAGGGCCAGTCGCCGCTGCCCATGACCGCCACCACCGGCGTCGACGCGATCGACACCCAGAACGCGAGGACGGGACGCACCAGCGTCATCAGCAGGGTGGCGGCCGGGACGAACGCGGTGAGCAGGGTCACGACACCGAACGGGGAGTGAGTGTTCGCGGTGAACGTGCCCTCCATCAGGGAGATCAGCGCGACCATGCCCACCACCGCGTGCGGGAACCACACGGCGCCCTTGCGCAACGGCGCCGGAAGGCGCCGGATGACCGGGCCGTCCACGCCCAGCGGGCCCAGCGGGCGGTAGTCGAACACGTTGTGGAGCAGGTCCTGCCGCAGGCTCGCCATCGCCGCCGCGGCCGCCCGGCGCTCCGGGCTCTGGGTCTTGGTCTCGGTCACGCTTCCACGGTAGGGGCCGCGCCCGCCCCGGTCGTCAGCAGTGATGCGGATCCTTCGCCGTCCGTCGCAAGTACTACCAGGCCAGCTGGGCGATCTCCTCGGCCACCACGGCGCAGGCGTCGGCCGCCGGATCGATCAGCGGGAAGTGCCCCACCCCGTCCAGCAGCGTCAGCCCCACCACCTCACCGGCCTTCGCCGCGGCGTCCACGAACGCCTCCGCGACGGCCTGCGGCACCGTGGTGTCCTCCACGCCCTGGACCACCGTCGTCGCGATGCCGGTCGGCAGCAGCAGAGCGGGATCGGCGTGCGCGCTCCGCGCCTCGAAGCCTTCCGCACCGCCGAGGAGCTGGTGCAGCGCACCCGAGCAGACGTCCAGCTCCACCGCGCTCGCGAAGTCCCCGACCGGTGCCAGGGCGATCACCCCGCGCAGCGGCGGTGCGGCGGGCAGCCGCCACGGGGAACCCTCCGGCAGCACGTGCCGGGCGGCCGCCCACAGGGCGAGCTGCCCGCCCGCCGAGTGGCCGGTGACCACGGTCCTGCGCGGATCGGCGCCCGGCATCTCACGGGCCGCCAGTTCCGGCAGGGCGTCCATCGCCGCCGCCACGTCGTCGAAGGTCGCGGGCCAGCGCCCCGCGACCGGACCCGCCGCGCCCTGCCGGGGGATCCCGCCGCCGCGCCGGTACTCGACGCTGGCCACGGCGAACCCGCGCCGCGCGAGGAAGTCCGCGAACGGCGACACGTGCTGACGGTCGTACGGGGCACGCCAGGCACCCCCGTGCAGGAGCACCACGAGCGGCGTCCCGGTCCGGCCGTCCCTCGGCGCGAAGAAGTCGATCACCTGGTCGGGGTGGCCGCCGTAGGCCGCGGACCCGTCGGGCGCGACCACCGGGTGGGCGAACGCCGACGCCGTCTCGGCGGCGTCGCGGTCACGCGCGGCAGAATCCGACATGCTGCTCCAACCGTCCTGGGGCCGTGCCCAACTGGGCTGACCTGCGGGGACGGTACCAGTACGGCGCACCGCCGCCGTACCGGCCCGGACGGCGGGCCGGTACGGCGGCGGACCCTCAGACCGCCAGCACCTCGGCGAGGATCCGAGCCGCCCGTTCCGCGTCGGCGAACCCGACGTAGAGCGGGGTGAAACCGAAGCGCAGGATGTCCGGGCGGCGCAGGTCGCCCACCACGCCACGCTCGACGAGGGCGCCCATCACCGCCTCCGTCTCCTCCGCGTCCTCGCACCGCAGCGAGACCTGGCTGCCGCGCTCCGCGTGGGCGGCGGGGGTCACCGGGGTGACCCGGCCCGCGGGGGCGTAGGCGGCGACGCACTCCAGGAAGAAGTCCGTCAGCGCCAGCGACTTGGCCCGCACGGCTTCCACCGGTACGCCGTCCCACACGTCCAGCGCCGCCTCCAGGGCGAGCATGGACAGGATGTCCGGGGTGCCGACCCGGCCCCGTACCGACCCCTCGGCGGGCGTGTACCCGGGGGTCATCCCGAACGGGTCGGCGTGCGACGTCCACCCGGGCAGGGGCGAGTCGAAGGCCGCCTGGTGGCGCTCGGCGACGTACAGGTAGGCCGGTGAACCGGGCCCGCCGTTCAGGTACTTGTACGTGCAGCCCACGGCCAGGTCGACGCCGTGCGCGTCCAGGCCCACGGGCAGGGCCCCCGCGCTGTGGCACAGGTCCCAGACCGCGAGCGCGCCCGCCCCCTGGACGGCCGCGGTGAGGGCGGGCAGGTCGTGGAGCCTGCCCGTGCGGAAGTCGACGTGGTTCAGGAGGACGGCCGCCGTACGGGGCCCGAGCGCGGCCGGCACCTCGTCCGGGGCGACCGGGACGAGACGGTGGCCGGTCATCCGGGCCGCGGACCCGGCGATGTACCCGTCCGTGGGGAACGTCGTCGCGTCCACCAGGATCTCGTCGCGCCCCTCGCCCGCGAGGCGGGTCGCGGCGACGACCGCCTTGAAGACGTTCACGCTGGTGGAGTCGCCCACCACGATCTGCCCCGGGGCGGCCCCGACCAGCGGGGCGATCCGGTCGCCGATCCGCTCGGGCGCGGTCCACCAGCCGCTCTCGTCCCAGGAGCGGATGCGCAGCGAGCCCCACTCACGGGTGAGGACGTCCCGCATGCGCTCGGGGACGTGGCGGGGCAGCGCTCCCAGCGAGTTGCCGTCGAGGTAGACGGTGTCGTCGAGGACGAACAGTTCGCGCAGGGGTGCCAGTTCGTCGGCGGTGTCGAGCGCCTCGGCGCGCTCCTGGAGGTCAGACATGGCTGCGCGCCGTCCACAGCTCGGGGAAGACGCTCTTGGTGGCACGCTTCTCCAGCCAGGCGACCCCGGCCGATCCACCGGTGCCGGTCTTCGAGCCCATCGCCCGCCGGGTGGCCGTCAGATGGTCGTTGCGCCAGCGCCACACCAGTTCGCCGACATCGGTCAGCACCTCGCCGAGCCTCACGAGCTCGGCGTTCTGGTCCTCGTCGGCGTAGATCTCCGCCCAGACGGCCTCGACCTCGGGGGACGGCTCGTACTTCCGCGCCAGGTCGCGCTCCAGCACCGACCGGGGCACCGCGTATCCGCGCCGGGCGAGCAGGGCGAGCGTCTCGTCGTACAGGCCGGGCTCGTGGAGCGCCTTCTCCAGCTCGGCGTGGACCCGGGGCGCACCCCGGTGCGGCACGAGCATGGAGGCGGACTTGTCGCCCAGCAGGAACTCCATACGGCGGTACATCGCCGACTGGAAGCCGGATCCCTCGCCGAGGGATCCCCGGTAGGAGTTGAACTGGGCGGGGGTGAGGCCGGCGAGCGGCCTCCAGGACGCGTTCAGCGCCTCCAGCTCCCGCAGCGAGCGCTTGAGGGCGTCGCGGGCGACGGGTATGCGGTCCTCGCGCAGGGCGTGCGCCGCCGTCTCCCACTCATGGACGATGACCGTGAACCACAGCTCCATGACCTGGGTGGTGACCAGGAAGACCATCTCGCCGGGATCGTCCGAGCGCAGGTGCTGGAGGTGGGTCAGGACGTCCGCCTGGACGTAGTCCTCGTACGGAGTCGTTCCCGCGAAGTCCAGGTGCGGGGTCTCCGCACCGGTGGCTTCGGGGTCGGGGTGGAACGTAGACATCGCTGTCTCCTCGACACGAGCTTCCGGGTAGCGGTCCGCCCCTTCCTCGAGGGTGGTGGAGCTCCGGTCCCCTGTTCCGGATCATAACGGCCTTCCGGGGAACGCGTCGGGCCCCGCGGGCTGCTGCCCGCGGGGCCCGGAAGGCGGGGTCGTCTCAGCCCAGGATGTCGGCGGCGGTCTGCGAGGAGTCACGCAGGAACGCCGAGCAGCGCTCGTACTCCTCCTGCTCGCCGATCGCCTGCGCGGCGCGCGCGAGGGCGTGCAGGGCCCGCAGGAAGCCACGGTTCGGCTCGTGCTCGAACGGGACGGGGCCGTGGCCCTTCCAGCCGGCGCGGCGCAGGGCGTCGAGCCCGCGGTGGTAGCCGGTGCGCGCGTACGCGTACGACTCGACGACCCGGCCGCCCTCGTACGCCTCGTCGGCGAGCTGCGCCCAGGCCAGCGAGGACGTGGGGTACTTCGCCGCGACATCGGCGGGCGCCGTGCCGCTCGCGAGCAGCTCACGCGGCTCCGGGTCGTCGGGCAGGTGGGTCGGGGCAGGGCCCCCGAGCAGGTTCTCGTGGATGGACATGGCTCAAGTGTGCCCGGACCCGGGTTCCGGCTCCAAGGGCGGGGCCGTGACCCCGCAGTGCGTCGTGCACGCCGGCCGGGGCTCCTGCCGCGCCACGGGGGACGACCGTACGGCCGACCAGGCGATCACCGAGCCCGCCACCAGCAGACCGGCGCACATCGGCATGGCCCGCCGGAACGTCGAGGCGAACTCCCCCGCGTCGCGGTACGCCTCCGGCCCCATCCCGGCCAGCAGCGGGAGCGCGGCCACCGCGAGCAGCCCGGCGGCCCGCGCCGCCGCGTTGTTGACGCCGCTGGCGAGACCGGCCCGTCCGGTGTCCACGGCGGCCAGCACGGTCGCGGTGAGGGGCGCCACGAGGGTCACCATGCCGAGCCCCAGCACCAGCACCGCGGGCAGGACGTCCAGCGGGTAGGAGGCGCCGGGGCCCACCCGCAGCATCAGGAGCATCCCGGCGGCGGCCAGCAGCGGGCCCACGGTGAGCGGGATCCGCGGCCCGATGCGCCGCCCGAGGTCGCCCGCCGACGCGGAGAACAGCAGCATCAGCACCGTCGTGGGCAGCAGCGCGGTGCCCGCGCCGAGCGCCGAGTACCCGGCCACCACCTGGAGCTGGATCGCCGACAGGAAGAAGAACCCCCCGAGGGCCGCGTACACGCAGAACGTGACGACGTTGACGGCGGTGAACTGGCGCGACGCGAAGATCGACGGCGGCACCATGGGGTCGGCCCGGTGCCGCTCCACGTGCACGAACGCCGCTCCGAGGACGACACCGCCGAGAGCCGCGCCGATCACCGTGAGGGACGCGCCCTGCTCCGGCACCTCGATCAGCGCGTAGGTGACCAGTGCGAGCGCGAGCGCCGCGAGGGCGGCACCCAGCACGTCGAACCGGCCGTGGGCGTCCGGGTCCCTGGACTCCGGTACGTGACGCAGGGCCACGGGCACGCAGACGGCGGCGAGCGGCAGATTGAGCAGGAACACCCAACGCCAGCCCGGCCCGTCCACCAGCCACCCCCCGAGGAAGGGCCCGACGGCCGCCCCGACCCCGCCGAGCCCGGACCAGAGCCCCACGGCACGGGCCCGGTCGTCGGGGTGGAAGCTCGCCTGGATGATCGCCAGCGAACCGGGGGTGAGCAGCGCGCCCCCGGCCCCCTGCAACGCCCGCGAGGCCACCAGCACCTCCGCGTTCGGCGCGATCCCGCACAGCAGCGAGGCCGTCGCGAACCAGACCACCCCGAGCACGAACACCCGCCGCCGCCCGAACCGGTCGCCGAGGGCCCCTCCGAGCAGGATCAGCCCGGCCAGGGTGAGCATGTACGCGTTGACGGTCCACTGGAGGGCGGCCAGATCGGTACCCAGGTCCCGGCCGATGCGGGGGAGGGCCACATTGATGACGGTGGAGTCGAGCAGGGCCATGCTCGATCCGAGCACGGTGGTCAGTACCACCCAGCGCCCCACGGGCGAGGCAACCCGGATCCCGACCCCGTCCGTACCCTCCGCACCCTCCGCGTCAGTCATACGAGCAGCATCACCGCTGCCCGCCCCGGTGGCCATTCATGGACCCGCCCGGCCGCACGGCACCCCTCCGTCCCCGGACCCCTCTGGCCGGCCGCGGCCGGCCCCACAGGTCCGCCGAGCCACTCGGCACCTCCGGCCCGCTTCCGGCACCGGAGCTCCGGCCCGGACACCCCGGGCTGCGGCGGCGCCCACGCCCCGGAGCCCGTCGCACAGCTCCGCCCTGGGCCCCCGGCCCCTTTCCCCGTGCGAGGGGCGGGCAGGGGACGAGCCCGCCCCTCGCCCCCAGCCCGACGGCCGGGAACCGGGGCTCCTACCCCCGCACCGCCCCCAGCCCACGCACCAACGCCGCCACTCCCGCCTCCGCCTTGCTCCGCGCGCATCCCACGTTCAGCCGCACGAACCCCGGCGCCCCGTACACCGCCCCCGGCATGATCGCGACCTTCTCCCGCTCGATCAGCACCCGCTGGAGAGCCTCGTCGTCCACGCCGAGCGGACGCAGATCGATCCAGGCGAGATAACCGGCCTGCGGCGGTTCCCACGCCAGCTCGGGAAACGCCGCGTCCAGCCGCTCCGCGACCATCCGCAGATTCCCGGTGACATACGCGCGGACCGCGTCCAGCCAGGGGGCACCCTGCCGGTACGCCGCGATGTGCGCGGTCAGCGCCAGCACGGCGGGCGAGGCGAGGCCCTCGGCCGTCTCCATCCGGCGCAGGTACTCCGCGCGGTCCGCCGGGTCCCCTATGAGCCCGTACGAACCGGTCAGCGCCGGAAAGTTGAAGGACTTCGACGCCGATGTGATCAGGGCCCAGCGCTCCCCACCGCCGCCGCTGCGCTCACCGCCGGAACCGCCGTCACCGTCGCCGACGACCCGTACGTACGGCACGTGTGTCCGCCCCTCGTGGACGAAGTCCGCGTGGATCTCGTCGCTGATCACGGCCACCCCGTGCCGCCGGGCCAGCGCCGCCATCTCCCGGAGCTCGGCCTCCGTCCACACCCGCCCCGTCGGGTTGTGGGGTGAGCACAGCACCAGGACCTTCGCGTCGGCTCGCGCCAGCTCCCGTTCCAGGGCGCCCGTATCCCCCACCGGCACGCCCCGCAGCTCCCGGCCGAGCCCCAGGACCGCCTTGCGGAAGCCGTCGTACGTCGGGGTGTGGACGACCACGCCCTCCCCCTCGGCCGTCCACATCTGCAACAGCTGCGAGAGCTGGCTGAGTACCGACGGCCCGTAGACCAGCCGGCCGGTGTCGATACCGGTGCCGTGGCGGGTCTCGTACCAGTGCGCGACGGCCGACAGGAAGTCGTCCTGTCGCCAGTCGGTGTAACCGAGCACCCCGTGGTCCAGCCGGGCCCGCAGCGCGGCCAGGACCTCGGGCGCGGTCTCGAAGTCCATGTCGGAGATGGTGAACGGCAGCAGCCCGTCCACCCCGAACCGGTCGGCGACACCGTCCCACTGGACGCACCAGGTTCCCCGGCGGTCGATGACGGTGTCGAAGTCGTACTGCGCAGGCGTACCCACGGCGGATCCCTCACTCCCTCGGACATGGAGCGGGCCCGGCCCCCCGAGGGGAGACCGGGCCCGCTCGTACGTCCGCGACGTACTTACTTCAGCTTCGTGCCCGACGAACGCAGGTTGGCGCAGGCCTCCGTGACGCGCTTGGCCATGCCGCCCTCGGCGGACTTGCCCCAGCTGCGCGGGTCGTAGACCTTCTTGTTGCCGACCTCGCCGTCGACCTTCAGCACGCCGTCGTAGTTGCGGAACACGTGGTCCACGATCGGGCGGGTGAAGGCGTACTGGGTGTCGGTGTCGAGGTTCATCTTCACGACGCCGTTCTCCAGCGCGGTGGCGATCTCCTCGGCCGTGGAGCCCGAGCCGCCGTGGAAGACGAAGTCGAACGGCTGGCTGCCGGCCGGCTTGCCGTACGTGTCCGCCACGCCCTGCTGGAGGTCCTTGAGGAGCTCGGGACGCAGGACGACGTTGCCCGGCTTGTAGACGCCGTGGACGTTGCCGAAGGACGCTGCCAGCAGGTAGCGGCCCTTCTCGCCCAGGCCCAGCGCCTCGGCCGTACGCAGCGCGTCGTCGACGGTCGTGTACAGCTCGTCGTTGATCTCGTGCGTGACGCCGTCCTCCTCGCCACCGGTCGGGGTGATCTCGACCTCAAGGATGATCTTGGCGGCGGCGGCCTTGGCCAGCAGCTCCTGGCCGATGGCCAGGTTGTCGGCGAGGGTCTCGGCCGAGCCGTCCCACATGTGCGACTGGAACAGCGGGTTGAGACCCTTGGCGACGCGCTCCGCGGAGACGTCGAGCAGCGGACGCACGTAGCCGTCCAGCTTGTCCTTGGGGCAGTGGTCGGTGTGCAGCGCGACGGTGACGTCGTACTTGGCGGCGACGATGTGCGCGAACTCGGCGAGGGCCACAGCACCCGTCACCATGTCCTTGTTGTACTGGCCGCCCAGGAATTCGGCACCACCGGTGGAGATCTGGACGATGCCGTCGCTCTCCGCCTCCGCGAAGCCGCGCAGTGCAGCGTGCAGGGTCTGGGTCGACGTCACATTGATGGCCGGGTAGGCGAACTTGCCTGCCTTCGCCCGGTCGAGCATCTCGGCGTAGACCTCGGGGGTTGCGATGGGCATCTGTCCGCTCCTTGGGATGTGCGGGTGTGCGGTGCTTGGTCCCTGACCTGGGGGCGACGTCATCGTCGCCCTTATCTTCCCAGACTCTCGCTCCGGCTCCACGCTGCCCGTCGAGTAGCGTTCCCTGTTTCACGTGAAACAGGGAACGCCCCGAGGAATCCCCAGGTCAGACCAGGTCGAGGTCCGCCGCGGAGTAGACCTGGACATACCGCAGCCCGGCTTCGGCGATGGCGGAAGCAGCTCCGCGATCCACGATGACGGCGACGGCGACGACCTCACCACCGGCCTCGCGCACCGCCTCGACCGCGGTCAGGGGGGAGCCGCCGGTCGTCGAGGTGTCCTCGACGACCAGGCACCGGCGCCCCTTGACGTCCGTTCCCTCGATGCGGCGCTGCATCCCGTGAGCCTTCTGCGCCTTGCGGACGACGAAGGCGTCCAGCGTCGTCCCGCGCGCCGCGGAGGCGTGCAGCATCGACGTGGCCACCGGGTCGGCGCCCAGCGTCAGGCCGCCGACACAGTCGTAGTCCAGCTCCGCGGTGGCGTCGAGCATCGCCTGGCCGACCAGCGGCGCGGCCGTGCCGTCCAGCGTGACCCGGCGCAGGTCGATGTACCAGTCGGCTTCCAGACCCGAGGAGAGGGTCACTTTGCCGTGCACCACGGCCTTGTCCTTGATCTGCTGGAGCAGCTCAGCGCGTACGTCAGTCATGCCAACGAGGGTAAGCGCTGCCACGGAGGGGTCAGAGCCGTGTCCAGCTCCAGGTCGTCGAGATCTCCAGGGGCTCGATCGGGGTGACCAGCCGGGGGGCGGTGTTCAGCCCGTTCGGCGGCCCGGACTGCGGCTCCACGCAGACCGCCTCGGCCTGTTCGTCGTAGATCACCACCCACTCGTCCCGGCTCTTGACCGTCAGCTCCAGCTGTTCCGGCCAGGTGAGCTTCACGTCGACGCCCTCGGGCATCCCGAAGCAGTCGTCCCACGGGCCGGGTTCGGGGTCGATCCGGCGGCCGGTGGGCAGGTGGTTGTCGCCCCGCTCCTCCTGCCACGCGGCGTCGAAGGCGATCCGCACGTCCTCGCCGCCGAGGTTCCGGAGGAACCATGGGTGCCACCCGGCCTGCGCCGGGAAGGAGTCGCCGTACGTCTCGACGCCGAGGCTCAGCGTCAGCGACTCCTCGGTCAGCTCGAAGGACTGCGTCACCCGGCCCTCGTATGGCCAGGGGGCGGCCAGGTCGTAGAAGAAGGCCGCTTCCGCGTCGCCCTGCCGTGCCGGCTGCCAGGCGGTGTCGCGACCGGTGCCGTGGATGGCGTGCGGCGGGGAGTTCAGCGGCATCTGATGCGGCTCGCCGCCATTGCGGAACAGCCCGTTCTCGGTACGGCCGCACCACGGAACCATGGGGAAGCAGCCGTACCGCTCGCCCTGGCGCAGCAGCTCGGTACCCCCGATCCGGAGGCTGCTGATCCGGCAGCCGTTGGCGGGGTCAACGGTCAATTCGACGTCGCCGGCGGTCAGCCGGGCGTTCTTCACAACTCTGCTCACCCCTCGACACTACTGGCGTGGGGCGGCCCCCTACGGCCTTCTGCGCCGCAGCGCCCTGCCCACCACCACGGCCGAGGCGATCACCACGGCGGCCGCCGGGGCGGCCCAGCGCAGCGCGATGCCCGCGGCGCCCGCCTCCGGCGACGGGACGGGGGCGTACCGGCCGCGCGGCGGGGCGTGATCGACCTCCTCCGTGCTGCGGCCGATCATGGTGCGCCGGGCGTGCGCGGCCTCGGCCGGGGGCTCGTCCGGCACCGTGAACTCCAGCTCCTCGGAAGGGTCGAGCGACGACGGCGGTACGGGCGCGTCGAAGACGGACCCCTTGTCCGAGGACGGCGGCTCACCGGACGCGTCGGGCGACGACGGACCGGACAAACTCTCCCCGGCGGACGCGTCGGAGGCGGAAGCGTCGGAGGCGGGCGCGTCAGAAACGGGCTCGTCGGGAACGGACGCGTCAGGAACGGACGCGTCGGAGGCGGGCACACCGGAAGTGCCGCCCCCACCGGACGTCCCCTCGCCGGCCCCGGCATCCGCGGAGACGCCGTCGTCGGGACCGGTATCGGCGGACCCCGCCGACGCGCCCTCCGCGGCCGCGCCGTCAGGGGACCCCGCGGACGCGCCAGGGGCCGGCCCCGCACCGGGTGAAGGCTCGTCCGCCGCCGACTCGTGCGCACCTGCCGTCCCCGCAGCCTCACCGGCCGGCGGCTGGTCGGCTTCCGGGGCGCCGTCGCGTGCCGCCAGGGACTCCGTCACCAGTTGCTGCGTGAAACGGTCCAGCAACCGCTGCGCGGCGGAGAGCGCCGCTGCCGGGTCCAGGTCCACGATGCGGCCGTCGCCCGTCACGGTGCCGGTGAATGCGATCGTCGTGCCGCCGTCCGTCCCCGTGAGGCCGACGGTCAGCACGAGCTTCGCCGAGCCCGCGCCCCGGGCCTCCACGCCCTCCCCGGTCACGGAGAAGGAGCCGTCCTCGTCGGAGGACCCCAGCGTCAGGGCACCGCGGTACGTGATCGTGTGGCCGTCGGCCCGGAATTTCAGCCGGCCCGCCAGCGGACCCGCCGACGCGTCGGCATCCTGCTGGAACCCCGGCACACACCGCGCGACGCGGGCGGGATCACCCAGCGTCCGCCGCACCGACGGGACCGGAACCGGAACGAACACCTCATGCTCCATACCGACCGAGCCTACTCAGCCCCGGCCGTCCCGTCAGCGCTTCGGCGCCCCGCATACCGTGCGGACCGCACCGCCCCCACGGGCTCACGGTTCGTCCCAGTACCTCGGGTGGACCAGCGTCGACGGCAGCACCCCCTGCTGCCGTACCCGCTCCAGCGCGCGCCGGCCGGCCAGCAGCTCCCCCTCCCCCAGCGTCCGCAGGGCGGGCGCCCCCGGGTCCATGCCGAGCCGGCCCACCGCGTGCCGGGCGGCCAGCACGAATCCCCAGTCCCGGGGCGCCCCGGCCCGGTCCGGGCCGGCCGCGAACCCGGTGAGGCGCCCGCCGACCCGGTACGGCCGGGTCACCAGGCCGCCCGCCCGTACCGACGCCTCCACCGTCCAGAAGGTGTTCGGTCTGACGCTCGGCGGCCCCGCGTGCACCACCAGCCGGCCGCCGGGTTCCAGCACCCCGGAGACCAGCCCGTAGAACTCGGCCGAGTAGAGCTTGGTGCTCGCCGTGACGGCCGGATCGGGGAGGTCCGAGATCACCACGTCGTAGTGGTCGTGGGTGCCCCGCAACCAGGTGAAGGCGTCGCCCGTGACCGTCGTCAGCCGGGGATCGTCGTGGGCGTGCCCGTTCAGCCCGGAGAGCGCGGGGTCCGTACGGGCCAGCCGGGTGACGGCCGGATCGACCTCGACGACCACGACGGACCCGACATCGGGATAGCGCAGCACCTCACGGGCGGCCAGCCCGTCGCCGCCGCCCAGGATCAGCACCCGCCGGTGCGCGCCCTTCATCGCCGGGTGCACCAGCGCCTCGTGGAAGCGGTACTCGTCACGGGAGCTGACCCGGAGCCGCCCGTCCAGATAGAGGTCGAGCGAGCCGCGCGCCGCGCCCGTCAGGACGATCTCCTGGACGTCCGTCCGCAGGGCGACACGCACCTCGTCGCCGTACACCGCGCGCCGCGCCGCCCGCTCGAAGTCGTCCACCAGGACGGAGGCCGTGGCCAGCAGGGCGATCACGGCCGCGTTGGCCGCGACGAGCAGCCAGCGCGAGCGGGGGTTCAGATCGTGCCGGAACACCCAGAGCACGAGCGCGAGGCCCGCCACCGCGTTGACCGCGCCGGTGAACAGCGCCCCGGTCAGCTGGCCCATCATCGGCAGCAGCAGGAACGGGAACGCGAGCCCTCCCACCAGCGCGCCCACGTAGTCCGCGGCGAAGAGGTCCGCGACCGCGCCGCCCGCGTCCTGCCGGTCGACCCGCTGGATGAGCGTCATCAGCAGCGGGATCTCCGCGCCGATCAGGATCCCGATCGTGAGCGAGAAGCCGACGAGCGCGTAGCGCGACTCCCCGAGCCACGCGAAGGTGGCGTACAGGACGAGGGCCGACGAACCGCCGACGAGCGCGAGCCCGGCCTCCAGCAGCCCGAACCCGACGGCGGCCCGGGTGCGTAAACGTTTCGCGAGCAGCGACCCGATACCCATCGCGAACACCATCACGGAGAGCACGACGGACGCCTGGGTGACCGAGTCACCGATCAGGTACGAGGCCAGCGCGACCAGTTCCAGCTCGTACACCAGGCCGCACGCGGCACAGACGAACACCGCGGCCAGCACGAGGAAGCGGCCGGTCCTCGGCCGCACGGGAAGCCGTGGCGCGCCCCCTCGCACCGGCGCCTGCTGGTCGATCATGAACGGAACGCTACGTGACGGGATGGTCGCTGCTTGTCACCCACACGGGTGCAAGTGACGCGCACCCGGCCCGCAGGCCACCGTTCCGGACGGGCCCGCGCACGCCGCTCATGACACCGACGCCGGGACCCGCACCCCCACCCGCGTACGCGTCACGACCAGCTGGCCCTCCTGCGGATAGGCGTGCCAGGTCCTCCAGCGCACCTGGCCCTCCGTCCGCTGGGCGAGCATCGCGGTGAAGGCGTACGGGCTGCCGGGGAACGTCCCGGCCAGTCCGTGCGGGTGGTCGGCCACCAGGGCGAGCAGCTCCTGCGCGCGCCCGGCGAACGAACCCTCCGAGAGCGTCTCGACGCGAGCGGCGAACTCGTAGTCCCAGTCGCCCACGCTCTCGGCGACACCCAGCGGCAGCGGCGTGCTGCTGCCGGGCAGGCAGGCGACGGTCTCGGAGCAGGTACGGCGGTCCTCCTCCAGCAGCACCTGATGGGAGGCCCCCAGCAGCCGCAACTGCACCTTGGCGCAACCCAGTTCGAGGTCGAGTACGGCGAGGGCGGGCAGCGGCTCCCGCCCGAGCGTCCATGCCAGATCAGCGGCGCGGGTATCGGAATAGGCGGTCTGGAGGGTCGTGAGCATGGATCGGCTCCGCAAACGCACAGGGACACACGGACAGGAGGTACCCCCGAGCGGTGCACGCGGGGGAGGGAGAGCCCGATCCGGCCCAACTGGGGCCCGGGGGCTGAATGTTCGCTACATCGATGCAATCACGAAGTACGTCGCGCTCACAGCGTTTTTACCCAACTTGCCTTGGTTTCCATCCCTCAGGGGGCAGGACGGTTCACCTGTTCCCGCAGGCCCAACCAAAAGGTGTCCGGCGGGAGTTCACTCCCACCGGACACCTCGGGCGCGTGCGTACCACCCCTCACAACGGGAGGGGCCGGCCGGCCTCAGTCGCCGCCGCCCCCGCACCCTCCGCCACCACCGCAGCTGCTTCCGCCCCCGCAGGAATGACCGCCGGAGTGCCCGCCGGAATGACCGCCGGAGTCACCACCGCTGTCGCCGGCCCACCAGCTCCCCCCGCCGGAATCCCCTCCGCCGCTGTCCGAGCCACGGCGTCCGGTCCGTCCCGCGCGCCCCCGCACCGACTTCTTCCGGCCACCCGATCCCGAGACCAGGGCGGTGATCCCCACCACCACGATCACCAGGAACACGATGAAGACGAACAACTCCATCGACCTCACATCCTTCTGTCCCCCGAAGCGAGGTCCGCTTCTCGACTGCCCGCTGGATTCCCGCGCCCCGCCGCGGCGAAAGCAGACTTGAGCAACTCCAGAGCTTGGGCACAGGATGATGTCCATGACACAGGGACGACCGCTGCTCAACCGCCGCCTCGCCGAGTTCGGGACGACGATCTTCGCGGAGATGTCGGCGCTGGCCGTACGGACCGGGTCGATCAATCTCGGCCAGGGATTCCCCGACACCGACGGCCCCGAGGAGATCCGCGAGGCCGCGGTCCGCGCCCTGCGCGCCGGCCACGGCAACCAGTACCCGCCGGGCCCCGGCATCCCCGAGCTGCGCTCCGCGGTCGCGGACCACCAGCGCCGTCACTACGGACTGGAGTACGACCCGGACGCCGAGGTGCTGGTCACCACGGGCGCCACGGAGGCGGTCGCCGCCTCCCTGCTCGCCCTCCTGGAGCCCGGCGACGAGGTGATCGCCCTGGAGCCGTACTACGACTCCTACGCCGCCTGCGTCGCCCTGGCGGGCGGCACCCGCGTCCCCGTCACGCTCCGGCCCCACGAGGGCGCCTACCGGCTCGACCTCGACGAGCTGCGCGCCGCCGTCACGCCCCGCACCCGGCTGATCCTGCTCAACACCCCGCACAACCCGACCGGCACCGTCCTGACCCGCGAGGAGCTGGCGGCCGTCGCCGAGCTCGCCTGCGAACGGGACCTCCTGGTCGTCACCGACGAGGTCTACGAGCACCTCGTCCTCGACGGCGAACACATCCCCCTGGCGTCCTTCCCCGGCATGCGCGAACGCACGGTGACCATCAGCAGCGCCGGCAAGACGTTCTCGCTGACGGGCTGGAAGATCGGCTGGATCACCGCGAGCCCGGAGCTCGTCACCGCGGTCCGCTCCGCCAAGCAGTTCCTGACGTACGTCTCCGGCGGCCCCTTCCAGTACGCCGTCGCCGAGGCGCTCCGGCTGCCCGACAGCTATTTCGACGGGCTGCGGGCGGACCTGCGCGCCAAGCGCGACCTCCTGAGCACGGGCCTCGCCGAGGCCGGCTTCGAGGTGTACAGGCCCGCCGGGACGTACTTCGTCACCACCGACATCCGTCCGCTGGGCACCGGGAGCGACGGCTTCGCCTTCTGCCGGGCCCTGCCCGGACGCTGCGGCGTCGTCGCCGTGCCGAACGCGGTCTTCTACGACCACCGCGAACAGGGCGCGCCCTTCGTCCGCTTCGCCTTCTGCAAGCGCACGGAGGTCCTCACCGAGGCCGTCACCCGGCTGAAGGGCCTCCGGACCTCCTGAGCACACGGCGAAGGCCCGGGGCGGGGCTCCGGCCGCAGTGGCCGCGCCCCGTCCCGGGCCTCCGTCGTACGTCCGCCGGATCAGGCCTCCGTGGGCTCTCCGCCCTCGGCGCCGTCCTTCTTCTCCGCGGGCTCCAGGCCCAGGCGCTCCACGAGCCACTTGTCGAACTCGATCGAGGCCCGCACCCAGCTGACCGTCGACGAGACGAAGTGCTCCAGGCTGACGCCGGTGCCGATGAGCATCTGCGCCTCACCGACCAGCCGCACGGAGGCCGCGGCGCCCTCCTCGCCCTCGTGGGCGTGCGTGTAGACCTTGGGCCACAGCGTGCGGCGGTTCCAGTCGTCGATCGCGTCGAGCAGGACGGCGCGCTGGTCGAGGGCGTGGGGACGGTCGTAGAAGGTCCGGACCGAGAAGACCTGCTGCTCCTCCTCGCCGCGGAACATGAAGTACGTCCGGAAGTCTTCCCACGGCGCGGCGAGGTCGCCCTCGTCGTCGACGACGAACTTCAGCTCCATCTGCTCGAGAAGCTGCTTGACGAGGTCCTGGTCGGGGACCACGGGGCCCTCGGGTGCTGCCCCCTGCGGCTCGGGCTGGCCCCCGAAGTTGGGGATCGAGGACGGGTCGATAGACATCGCTGGGTACTCCTGTGGATCGCACGTGGTTTCCTGGCTTCGACCCTAGCCGCGATCGCGGCCGGTAGTCCTACGCGCTCAGGGGAATCGTCCCCGCGCTCGTTCCCCTGGCCCGCGCCCAGGAAACCGCGACCAGGACGGCGCAGAGCGTACCGAGGAGTCCGGCCCCGCCGATCGTGCGGGACGAGGACCCGGTCAGCTCCGCCGCCAGGCCGCCCGCTGCGACGCCGATGCCCTGCATCGCGGTCAGCCCGGAGCGGGCGAGGCCCAGTGCCTGGCCGCGCTGGCCGGCCGGGGTGAGCAGCACGAACGTGGCCCCCGCGGTGATCTGGTAGGCGGAGCAGACGCCCGAGACCAGCAGCACCAGCAGGGCGAGTCCCACGCCGGGCCCGGCCAGGTAGACGACCAGCGGAAGGTTCGCGCCGACCGCCAGCGGCCCGAGCAGCCGCCGGCGCCGCTCGACGTCGAAGCCCGTCCGCCCCAGGAGCGCGGCGCCCACGACCATTCCGGCGGGATGCGCGGCGAGCAGGAGCCCCACCGCCGCGGCGCCGCCGCCCGCCTCCTCGGCGAAGGGGGCGGCCAGGCCCTCCGGCAGCACGATGAACCCCGCCAGCCAGCCGAGCGCCACCAGCGACCGCAGCCTGGGGTCGGACCAGATCAGCGCGGCGGCCTTCCCGACCTGGGTGTGCATCCGCTTCGGCGCCGCGCCGGCGTCCCGGTCCACCGGCCGGGCCTTCACGCCGAGCCTGATCAGGACCGCCGAGACGAGGAACGTCAGCGCGTTCAGCCCCAGCGACAGGTGGCTGCCCAGCCACACGACGAGCACCCCGCCGCCGGCGAAGCCGATCAGCAGGCCGGCCTGGTGGGTGATCATCATCACCCGCTGCCCCTGCTCGTACAGGCGCTCCCCCAGGACGGCCGGCATCAGGGCCCCCTGGGAGGCCCCGAAGGGAGCCTCGGCGAGCTGGGCCAGCACCAGCAGCGCGGCGAGCAGCGGCAGGGGCGTACCGGGCAGGGCCATCAGTCCGACGAGAACGGCGCGGAGCAGGTCGCACGCGATCATGACCGTGCGGCGGGGGAAGCGGTCGGCGAGACCGGAGAGGAGCACTCCGGACAGCAGGGCGGGCAGGCTGGTCAGGGCGTAGGTCGCCGCCGTCCACCCGGCCGAATCGGTGCGCTCGAAGACCAGCAGGGAAAGCGCCACCCGTGCGAGCTGGTCCCCCAGCACCGACTGGGCATATGCAGTCCACAGCGTACGAAATTCGCTCAGGCGAATGAGACTGTCACTTCTGCGATCTTTCGGCTCCGCACTCGCCTCACCGGGTATCCGCTCCGTCATGCCCGCACCTTACCGTTTCCCCAATTAGGCACGGCTGCCCGCGCGGTGAAAGGAAAAGGGCCCGGAGTGTCCCGGTATCGCGCGGAACACGTTCGCACGCACCACCGCGACTCCGGCTCCGGTCAAGGGCGCCGATATGTATCGGGCCGGTACAAAGAACGATGGCCGTGGCCGAATCGCACCTGCCATCCGGCCACGGAATGGAATTTTTCGGCTCGATTTGGCGGGACCCGCTCCGGCGGTACGTGCTGAATGCACTCATCAATGCGGACAAAGCCGCGAACGCCCGGGTCCCCGGCCGGAGGACGACGTCTTCCGGCCGGGGACCCGGGGCACCGCCTACAGGGTCTTCGCGACCGGCGCGGTCCCCACGGTCAGCCCGTCGGCGGCCCGGTCCACCCGGACCGTGTCGCCGTCCTTGACCTCGCCCGCGAGGATCTCCTTCGCGAGCCGGTCGCCGATCGCGGTCTGGATGAGCCGGCGCAGCGGCCGGGCGCCGTACGCCGGGTCGTTGCCCTCCTCGGCCAGCCAGGCCAGGGCCTCCGGGGTGACGTCCAGACGGATCCGGCGGTCGGCGAGACGCCCGGCGAGGCGTTCCACCTGGAGCCCCGCGATGTGCGCGAGCTCGTCGCCGGACAGGGCGGAGAAGACGACCAGGTCGTCGAGCCGGTTGAGGAACTCCGGCTTGAACGAGGCCCGCACGACGTCCAGGACCCGCTCCTTCTTCACCTCGGGCCCGGTCAGCGGGTCGACCAGGAACTGGCTGCCCAGGTTGGACGTCAGGACCAGGATGGTGTTGCGGAAGTCCACCGTCCTGCCCTGGCCGTCGGTGAGGCGGCCGTCGTCGAGCACCTGGAGCAGGATGTCGAAGACCTCGGGATGGGCCTTCTCGACCTCGTCCAGCAGCACGACGCTGTACGGGCGCCTGCGGACCGCCTCGGTGAGCTGGCCGCCCTCCTCGTAGCCGACGTAGCCGGGCGGGGCCCCGACGAGCCGGGCGACGCTGTGCTTCTCGCCGTACTCGCTCATGTCGATGCGGATCATGGCCCGCTCGTCGTCGAACAGGAAGTCCGCGAGGGCCTTGGCCAGCTCCGTCTTGCCGACCCCGGTCGGGCCGAGGAAGAGGAACGAGCCGGTGGGCCGGTCGGGGTCGGCGATGCCGGCCCGGGTGCGGCGTACGGCGTCCGACACGGCCCGCACGGCCTCGGTCTGGCCGATCAGCCGCCTGCCCAGCTCGGACTCCATGCGCAGCAGCTTCTGGGTCTCGCCCTCCAGGAGGCGACCGGCGGGGATGCCGGTCCAGGCCCCGACGACGTCGGCGATGTCGTCCGGACCGACCTCCTCCTTGAGCATGGTGTCCACGGCGGCCACCTGCTCGGCCTCGTCCGCCTCCGCCAGCTCCCGCTCCAGGCCGGGGATCTCCCCGTACAGCAGCTTGGAGGCGGTGTCGAAGTCGCCGTCGCGCTGCGCGCGCTCGGCCTGGCCGCGCAGCTCGTCGAGGCGCTCCTTGAGCTCACCGACGCGGTTCAGGCCCTGCTTCTCCTTCTCCCAGCGGGCGGAGAGCCCGCGCAGCTCCTCCTCCTTGTCGGCGAGGTCGCGGCGGATCTTCTCCAGGCGCTGCCTGGAGCCCTCGTCGGTCTCGTTCTTCAGCGCCAGCTCCTCCATGTGCAGCCGGTCCACGGACCGTTGGAGCTCGTCGATCTCCAGCGGCGAGGAGTCGATCTCCATGCGGAGCCGGGACGCCGCCTCGTCGACGAGGTCGATGGCCTTGTCGGGGAGGAAGCGGGAGGTGATGTAGCGGTCGGAGAGCGTCGCGGCGGCCACCAGCGAGGAGTCGGCGATCTGGACCTTGTGGTGGGCCTCGTAGCGGCCCTTGAGGCCGCGCAGGATCGCGATGGTGTCCTCGACGGACGGCTCGGCCACCAGGACCTGCTGGAAGCGGCGCTCCAGCGCGGGGTCCTTCTCGATGCGCTCGCGGTACTCGTCCAGCGTGGTCGCGCCGACCATGCGGAGCTCCCCGCGGGCGAGCATCGGCTTGAGCATGTTGCCCGCGTCCATCGCGGAGTCGCCGCCGGCGCCCGCGCCGACGACGGTGTGCAGCTCGTCGATGAAGGTGATGATCTGGCCGTCGCTCTCCTTGATCTCGGAGAGGACGGTCTTGAGGCGTTCCTCGAACTCACCGCGGTACTTGGCGCCCGCGACCATCGCGCCGAGGTCCAGCGAGACCAGCCGCTTGTTCCGCAGGGACTCGGGGACGTCGCCCTTGACGATGCGCTGGGCCAGGCCCTCGACGACGGCGGTCTTGCCTACGCCGGGCTCGCCGATGAGCACGGGGTTGTTCTTCGTACGGCGCGAGAGCACCTGCACGACGCGCCGGATCTCCTGGTCACGGCCGATGACCGGGTCGAGCTTGCCCTCGCGGGCGGCCGCCGTGAAGTCGGTGCCGAACTTCTCCAGCGCCTTGTACTGGCCCTCGGGGTCGGGAGTGGTCACCCGGCGCCCTCCCCTGCTCTTCTCGAATGCGTCCAGCAGCTTCTTCGCGCCGGCTCCCTGCCCGTCGAGGATCTCACCGGCACGGCCGCCCTTCGCCGCGATGGCGATCAGCAGGTGCTCGGTGGAGAGGTAGTCGTCGCCGAGCTCCTTGGCGCGCTGGTCGGCGTCGGCGAGGACGGCGAGCAGGTCGCGGCTCGGCTGCGGCGGCGCGACGGTCGACCCGGTGACGCTGGGCAGGGCGCCGATGAGCTGCTCGGTCTGCTCGCGCACGGCCACCTGGTCGGCCTCGACGGAGGCCAGCAGGTCGGTGATGTTCGCGTTGTCCTCACCCGCCAGCAGCGCCAGCAGCAGGTGCCCGGAGGTCAGATCGGAGTGACCGTCCTTGACGGCCCTGCTGGTGGCCGCGTTGAGGGCGTCCCGGCTCTTGTTGGTCAGCTCGGCATCCACGGGCGTCGTCTCCTCCTCGTACGGGTCTTTCCCTGAACCATGACTCGAACAACGGGTACAAAGTTGAGTCTATTCCACTCAAGGCTGGAAGTGGGCCGCAGGGTCCGCACCGCCGCCTCGGCGGGCCGCCCGCCGGGCCCTCTCTCTAGGCTGACCCCATGCCTGACGTACGCAACCTCAGCCCGGAGTACCTCGCCTTCTGGCGCGAGCGCCATGTGAGCACCCTGACGACGCTCCGCCCGGACGGCACCCCGCACGTGGTGCCCGTCGGCGTGACGTACGACCCGGAGACGCGGACCGCCAGGATCATCACCGGCGGGGGCACGAGGAAGGCCGCCCACGTCCTCGCGGCGGGCCCGGAGGGGGCACGGGTCGCCGTCTGCCAGGCGCAGGGACGCCGCTGGGCGACCCTGGAGGGCCGCGCGGTGGTGCGTACGGAGCCCGGTGAGGTCCAGGACGCGGTACGCCGCTACGCGGAGCGCTACGAGCGCACCCCGCGGCACAACCCCGAGCGGGTCGTCATCGAGATCTCCGTGGACCGGGCTCTCGGAAACGCCTGAGCGGCCGTCCCGTTCCCGGGCAGCACAACGGCGCCACCGTGTTCAGGTCACGGTGGCGCCGCTGTGTGGGGGAAGTGCCGGAACGATATGGAACGACGGGGGAATCGTTCAGGCACTGCGGGGGGTGGCGGAAATGGCTTCTGGTTCGAACAGCTCGTGATCGCGCTGGTCGAGATTCACGAAAATCATGCCGTACCTCACGGCACAGCGGACCGGTTGGGGCGCTCCGCGTGGCCGGCGAAGACAGCGATAGGCACGGATATCGTCATCCGTTTCCATCACGACGACAATCGGCTCTCCGAACAGGGTGACCATCAACGAATCGCCCTGGCGGGTAAGTGCCGTGAGCAGATCGATGAAATGCCACCCTGAGCGATATGCCGTGGCCATCTCCCGCCGGAAGGTGCGGTCGTCCGGTGGGGTGGTCATGCGCCCGCGTGGGTCGGAGCCGTGCCCCACGTGATGTCACCGGGAGCGACACCCCACGTGATGTCGCCGGACTCGGCACCCCACGTGATGTCACTCGGAGCCGCGCTCCAGGTGATGTCGCCCTGCGTCGCGCCCCACGTGATGTCACCCGGAGCGGCACCCCACGTGATGTCACCGGCCGCGGTCGCCGACTGCTCGGCCGGCGCGACCCCCCAGGTGATGTCGTGGGTACCCAGTGCCCCGTAGGCAAGGGCCCCCACGAAAGCAGTGGCAAGCACCGAGCGAAGCATTCGCTTAGACATTTCGGCTTCGTCCTCACTTGATGGATTCATCTCCCCCGCAAACAAGACGATGTCTCACGCGGACACGTGAGCACCACCGGATCGATGCATCATGTTCCTGCACGTTCAGGAACATGGGGGGTGGAGATATGCGCACAAGTGACTCAAAAGCGTCACATCCTCACGGGATCACCCAACTATGTGATGCGGGGCAGGCTCTTTACGCCAGCGCACTGCGGTCCGGGCGCATCCCTCGCGCGGAGGTGGAGCCGGCTCCCTGCCTGATGGACTTCGCCCTGCTCCACCCCGATCCCGACGACGCGGACTGGCTGCGCCCGGTGCCGCCCTCGGCGGCCCTCGCCCAGTGGCTGCACCCCATCGAGCGGGAGATCCAGGAGCGGAGGCGCCACTCCCTGGAGCTGACCGAGTCCTTCGAGCCGTTCATGGACATCAGCGCCCAGGACCCGCCGACCACCCACGCCATCACCGTGCTGGAGGGCAGCACCCGCATCAACGCCGCCATCGACGCCGCCACCGCGGAGTGCCGCACCGAGGTGCTGACCGTGCAGCCGGGGGGCGGCCGGAGCGAGGACATCCTCAGCAAGGGGCTGGAGCGGGGGCAGCTGGTCGTGGACCGCGGCGTGAGCATCCGCACCCTGTACCAGCACACGGTGCGCCACCACCAGGGGACGTTCGCCTACGCGGAGCGACTGGCCGAGGGCGCGGAGATCCGCACGCTGGAGGAGCTCGTGGAACGCCTCCTGATCTTCGACCGGACGGTCGCGTTCATCCCCGCCCAGGACGACCGGACCGTGGCTCTGGAACTCCGCCACCCGGGTCTCGTCTCCTATCTGATCAGCGTCTTCGAGCAGCTCTGGCAGAGCGCCACCCCCCTGTGGGAGGACATCCGGTACGAGCCGACCCCGGCCGGTATCAGCGGTGTCCAGCGCTCCATCGCCCAGCTCCTCGTCGAAGGCCACGTCGACGACTCCATCGCCCGCCGGCTCGGCATGAACGTCCGCACCTGCCGGGCCCACATCGCGAAGCTGTCGGCGACCCTGGGCAGCACCAGCCGGGCCCAGCTCGGGTACCTGATCGCGCGCTCGGGGATCCTGGACCAGGACTCCTGAGCCCGCGGGCCCGGGACACCCCGGGCCGAGGGCGTGTCCGTGCGGCCGAGGAGAGCGCGGCCGCGCCGGGCCGGGCGGGCCGGGCACCCTCGCCCGTCACCTCCACACTCCCCCGCCGGCACCGCTTCCGCCACCATCATCTTTATGCAGTGCACAAAGTGAGGGGTCGTCAAATGAATACCGATGAGACAAAACCGGCACATCCGCACGACCCCCGGGAGCTGTGCGCTCCGGCGGTCCAGCTCTACGAGGAGGCCCTCCGCGCGGGGCGCGTGTCCCGTACGAGGCTGGCGTCGGCCCCGTGCCTGGCGGAGATGGCCCTCGTCCACCCCGACACGGCCGACGACGCGTGGATGCGCCCCGTCCAGCCGTCCGCCGCGCTGGCCCACCTGCTCCAGCCCATCACCCGCGAGATCGACGAACGGATACGGCTGAGCAGCGCCCTGAGCCGGGTGCTGACACCTCTGGTCTCCGTCGCCGACCAGGACCCCAACCTGGCGATCACGGTCCTCGACGGGAGGCAGCTCATCGTCTCCGCGCTCCGGGAGGCCGCGCTCCACGCGCGGGAGGAGGTGCTGACGGCGCAGCCGGGCGGCAACCGGCAGGAACACCACATGCGGCAGGGACTGGAGAACGCCCGCTCCGCCATCGCGGGAGGGGCCAGGCTCCGGCACATCTACCAGCACCCGGCCCGCTACAACTCCCGGGTCAAGGACTACGTCGCTCAGGTGCCCGGCGACTGCCTCCAGGTCCGCACCGTGGAGCAGACCGTGGACCGGCTCATCATCTTCGACCGCACCGTGGCGTACATACCGGCCACCCCCGAGCGCAACATCGCCCTGGAGATCCGCCACCCCGCCCTCGTCCGCTACCTGGTCCAGGTCTACGAGGTCCTCTGGGCACAGGCCACCCCGCTCACCCGGCAGCTCCCCACGACCGCCCCCGGGGTCCGGGTCACGGCCGTCCAGCAGAGCATCGCCCGGCTCCTCAGCCAGGGCCACGTCGACGACGCGGTGGCCCGCAAGCTGGGCATCAGCGTCCGCACCTGCCGGGCCCACATCGCGAAGCTGATGCAGACCCTCGGCGCCGACAGCCGCACCCATCTCGGGGTCCTGATCGTGCGGTCCGGCATCGTGGACGATCCCTCGGACACACGCGAAGAGCCCGCCACCGGGTCCTGAGACCCGGGGACGGACCCTCGCTTCCCGCTTGTTTCAGTCCTTCGGCCGCTTGGGCCGCCAGACCACCAGCGCGCTCGTCTGCTGCACGTCCTGGTACGGCACCAGGTCCCGCCGGTAGGAGGCGTGCACCTGGGCCTCGCGCTGCTGCATGGCCACCGCCGCGCCGTCCACCGCCGCCGAGAGCTCGGCGACGCGCTGCTGGAGCGCGGCGACCTGGTTCTCCAGCTCGATGATCCGCTTGATGCCCGCGAGGTTGATGCCCTCGTCCTGCGACAACTGCTGCACCGTGCGCAGCAGTTCGATGTCACGGGCCGAGTAGCGCCGGCCGCGCCCGGCCGTGCGGTCGGGCGAGACCAGGCCGAGGCGGTCGTACTGGCGCAGTGTCTGCGGATGCAGGCCCGAGAGCTGGGCCGCGATCGAGATCACGTAGACAGGTGATTCGTCGGTCAGCTGGTACGGATTGCGTCGACGGCCGTCCATCTCAAGCTCCCTTCGCAGCCTGGAACAGCTCCGCCCGCGGGTCCTCCCCCGCGGTCGCCTTCCGGTAGGCCTCCAGCGCGTCCTGGGCTTCCGCGCCGAGGCCCGTGGGCACGGACACCTCGACGGTGACCAGGAGGTCGCCACGGGTGCCGTCCTTGCGCACGGCGCCCTTGCCCCGGGCCCGCATCGTACGTCCGTTGGGCGTGCCGGCCGGGAGCTTCAGGGTGACCGGGGGCCCGCCGAGCGTGGGGACCTTCACCTCGCCGCCGAGCGCGGCCTCCGGGAAGGTGACGGGCACGGTGACGGTGAGGTTGTCGCCCTTGCGGCCGAAGACCGGGTGGGCGTCGACGTGGACGACGACGTAGAGGTCGCCGGCCGGGCCGCCGCGCTCGCCGGGGCCGCCCTTGCCGCGCAGCCGGATCCGCTGGCCGTCCAGGACCCCGGCCGGGATCCTGACCTGCATCGTGCGCGCGGACTTCGCGCGGCCGCTGCCCTTGCAGACGTCGCAGGGGTCCTGGGCGATGAGGCCCCGCCCCTTGCAGTCCACACAGGGGTCGGTGAGCGAGAACCCGCCGCCGGTGCCGCGCGACACCTGGCCGGTGCCGACACACGTCGGGCAGACCCTGGGGGTGCCGTTCTTGTCGCCGGTGCCCGAGCACGCCTTGCAGGGGGCCTGGCTGGACATCCGCAGCGGGACCGTGGCCCCGTCGACCGCCTCGGTGAAGCTGAGCGTCACCTCGGACTCGATGTCCTGGCCGCGCCGCGGCTGGACGCGTGTGCCCGCGCCGCCGCGGTTGAACAGACCGCCGAAGACGTCGCCCAGACCGCCACCGCCGCCTCCACCGCCGAACCCTCCGGCGCCGGGGCCGCCCTGGCCGCCGCCCGGTGCGCCTCCGAAGAGGTCGCCCAGGTCGAAGTTGAAGTTGCCGCCACCGCCACCGCCGGGGCCGGCCCGGAAGCCTCCGTTGCCGAAGAGGGCGCGCGCCTCGTCGTACTCCTTGCGCTTCTTGGGGTCACCGAGGACGTCGTTCGCCTCGGAGATCTCCTTGAAGCGCTCCTCGGCCTTGTCGTCGCCCTTGTTGGCGTCCGGGTGGTACTCGCGGGCGAGCTTCCGGTACGCCTTCTTGACCTCGGCGTCGGTGGCGTCCTTGGGGACGCCGAGAACCTTGTAGTAGTCCTTCTCGACGAAGTCCTTCGTGCTCATCGACGTCCCTCCTTCCGGACGATCGGCCGTGGGGGGGGGGCGGGGGGGGCGCGGCCCGCCCCCCGGGGGGGGAGGCGACCGAGGAGTCGGCGAGGGGGTCGATGAGATGCTCGACGGCGCACGCCAGGGGGGGCAGAGAGAGA
>NZ_JBHVQX010000002.1:283033-416082 GCF_042886395.1 Streptomyces sp. NPDC058008
GTGGTGGTCGGCCTCCTCTCTTTTTTTTCGCTCCCTTCACCTTTTTTCTTCTTGTTCTACTGCCCCCACCCCCTGGCCCCCGGGGGGGGGGGGGGGGGCGCGCGGTGGCCGCCCCCACGCCCCGTCGGTGTTCACCGCAGTGGTCGGACGGGATGTCAGACCTCTTCGGTGCCACCGCTCTCCTCGTCGTCTGCCTTCTCTTCCTTCGCCGCCGCGGGCGTGGCCCCCGGCTGCGGTTCGGCCACGGCCACCCGCGCGGGGCGGATGGTGCGCTCCCCGATGCGGTACCCGGGCTGCAGGATCGCCACGCAGGTCGTCTCGGTGACGTCCGGCGCGTACGAGTGCATCAGGGCCTCGTGGATCGTCGGGTCGAAGGGCTCGCCCTCCTTGCCGAACTGCTGGAGGCCCAGCTTCGCGACGACCGTCTCCAGGGATTCGGCCACCGACTTGAAGCCGCCGACGAGCTCGCCGTGCTCCCGGGCCCGGCCGACGTCGTCGAGCACCGGCAGGAGCTCGGTCAGGAGACCCGCGGCCGCGACCTCCTTGACCATCACCCGGTCGCGCTCGACGCGGCGGCGGTAGTTCTGGTACTCGGCCTGGAGCCGCTGGAGGTCGCCCGTGCGCTCGTTGAGCGCGGTGCGGACCTGGTCCAGCTGGGCCGTCAGGGCCGCTGTCTGCTGTACGTCCCCGGCCGGGGCCGCCGCCTCCTCCTCGGAGGGGGTGGCGGCCTTCGGCTCGACGTCGTCGGAGTTGGCGCCGGAAGGGACGTCAGGCTTCTCGTCGAAGCCCGGAGTCTCCTCGGTCACGCCGCACCGCCCTTGGTGTCCTTCTCGTCGTCCACGATCTCGGCGTCGACGACGTCGTCGTCGGCCTTGGCCTGACCGTCGCCCGGCGCCTCGGCACCCGGCGTCGCACCCTCGGACTGGGCGTTGGCGTACATCGCCTGGCCCAGCTTCTGGGAGACGGCCGCGACCTTCTCGGTGGCGGTGCGGATCTCGGCGGTGTCCTCGCCCTTGAGCTTCTCCTTCAGCTCGGTGAGCGCGGTCTCCACCTCCGTCTTCACGTCGCCGGGGACCTTGTCCTCGTTGTCCTTGAGGAACTTCTCCGTCTGGTAGACGAGCTGCTCGCCCTGGTTGCGCGACTCGGCGGCCTCGCGACGACGGTGGTCCTCGTCGGCGTACTGCTCGGCCTCCTCGCGCATCCGGTTGACCTCGTCCTTCGGCAGCGAGGAGCCGCCGGTGACGGTCATCTTCTGCTCCTTGCCGGTGCCGAGGTCCTTGGCGGCGACGTGCATGATGCCGTTGGCGTCGATGTCGAACGCGACCTCGATCTGCGGCACGCCACGCGGGGCCGGCGGCAGACCGGTGAGCTCGAACATCCCGAGCTTCTTGTTGTACGCCGCGATCTCGCGCTCGCCCTGGTAGACCTGGATCTGCACGGACGGCTGGTTGTCCTCGGCCGTCGTGAAGATCTCGGAGCGCTTGGTCGGGATCGTGGTGTTGCGCTCGATGAGCTTCGTCATGATCCCTCCCTTGGTCTCGATGCCGAGGGACAGCGGGGTCACGTCGAGGAGCAGGACGTCCTTGACCTCGCCCTTGAGGACACCGGCCTGGAGCGAGGCGCCGATGGCGACGACCTCGTCCGGGTTCACACCCTTGTTGGCGTCCTGACCGCCCGTGAGCTCCTTGACGAGCTCGGCGACGGCCGGCATGCGGGTGGAGCCACCGACGAGAACGACGTGGTCGATCTCGGAGAGCTGGATGCCCGCGTCCTTGATGACGTTGTGGAACGGGTTCTTGCAGCGGTCCAGGAGGTCCGCGGTCAGCTGCTGGAACTGCGAGCGCGTGAGCTTCTCGTCCAGGTGCAGCGGGCCCTCGGCGGACGCCGTGATGTAGGGCAGGTTGATCGTGGTCTCGGTCGAGGACGAGAGCTCGATCTTGGCCTTCTCCGCGGCCTCGCGGAGACGCTGGAGAGCCATCTTGTCCTTGGACAGGTCCACGCCGTGCCCGTTGGCGAACTGCTTCACCAGGTAGTCGACGACCCGCTGGTCCCAGTCGTCACCACCGAGGTGGTTGTCACCGTTGGTGGCCTTCACCTCGACGACGCCGTCGCCGATCTCCAGGAGGGACACGTCGAAGGTGCCGCCACCGAGGTCGAAGACGAGGATCGTCTGGTCGTCCTTGTCGAGGCCGTACGCCAGCGCGGCGGCGGTCGGCTCGTTGACGATGCGCAGGACGTTCAGGCCCGCGATCTCACCGGCCTCCTTGGTCGCCTGGCGCTCCGAGTCGTTGAAGTACGCCGGGACGGTGATCACCGCGTCGGCGACCTTCTCGCCCAGGTAGGACTCGGCGTCGCGCTTCAGCTTCTGCAGGATGAAGGCGCTCATCTGCTGCGGGTTGAAGTTCTTGCCGTCGATCTCGATCTTCCAGTCAGTGCCCATGTGGCGCTTGACCGAACGGATCGTCCTGTCGACGTTGGTGACCGCCTGGCGCTTCGCGACCTCGCCGACGAGCACCTCGCCGTTCTTGGCGAAGGCGACGACGGACGGCGTGGTCCTGGCGCCTTCGGCGTTGGTGATGACGGTGGGCTCGCCGCCTTCGAGAACGCTGACGACGGAGTTAGTCGTGCCCAGGTCGATGCCGACCGCACGTGCCATTTCAATTCCTCCAACTGACTACTTGAGTGGATCTGACTCAAGGATGCATGACACCCACCCCGGAGTCAAAGGACCTGAGCCACTTACGCTCAACTTATGTGCTCACACCTGCTCTGAGCAGGCGTTCTCCGTAATTGCGGAGTGAAAGAGACCCGCCGGGGCGGCCGGGATCCCGCGACACCTGCCCTGCGCTGCGCGTCACACGCGCCCCTCCCACCATCGCACCGTGGGATCGTTCTGTCACAAAATGCATCGAGACGGTCAAACCGTCACGTCACCGACTCCGGGCAGGTGCAATGCGGAACGCGAAGCAGACTGCGGCACGAGGGAAACGGCGCCCCGCCGCACCGACGATGGGCGGGGCGTCCGGCGTCGTCGCCCCCCGCACCCGCGTCCCCGCGCCCGCGGCCGCGGCGGCCCGCCGGCTCACGGAGACCACGGCGGGCCGGCGCCTCGCACGGACGGTGGCCGTCTGGCGCCTCATGGGGGCCATGGCCCTCCGCCGCCTCGCGGGCGCCCTGGCGGCGATGACGGTCAAGCGGACCCTGGACCTGCTGCTCGGTTCAACCCTCCTTCTCCTGGTGGGCCCGGCGCTCGTGGTCGCCGCCCTCACCCTCGCCCTCCGGCCGCCCCGCGGCCCGGCGGGCGTACTGAGGCGTGAGGACCGGGTCGGCCTGGGCGGCCACCTCTTCGAGCTCCGCTCGCTGGGCACGAGGCGCTACCGCCTCGACCTGCTCTCCCGGCTGCCCCACGTCGTGCGCGGAGACCTCTCCCTGGTCGGCCCCGCCCCCCTCACCCCGGACGAGGCCGCGCGGCTCGGACCCGCGGACGGGCGCTGGCGGCAGGCCCTCAGGCCGGGCCTGACGGGCCTGGCCCAGGTGCGCGCCCGCTCGGGAATGCCCTGGGACGAACCCGCCCTCCTCGACGCGCACTACGCAGAGCATCATGGGACGCGGCTCGACCTGGTGATCCTGGCGCAATCCGTACGCATCCCCCTGCGGGCGGCGGTGCGTGGACGGCGACGCCCGGGAAAGGCTCACCTGAGCGACACAGATCACCGACTGCCCGGCTTCAGCGTGGCGGAATAAGTGGATAGTGTCAGCACAGACTGATTAAGTTACTGCTTAGTAATCGCTTGTACGCGCTGGATCCCACCCTCGCAGGCCCGAGGAGCCCCACATGCAACTCGCCGCGATCATCGTGTCGCTGGTGCTGACTGTCGTCGGCGTTGCGCTCATCGCCCGAGCCGTCGCGCAGATCTACCGGTTCGTCCGCCTTGGACAGCCGGTTCCGGCAGGCAGCCGCACCGACAACCCCAAGCAGCGCACGATCACCCTGGTCAAGGAGTTCCTCGGCCACACCCGGATGAACCGGTGGGGGATCGTCGGCTTCGCCCACTGGTTCGTCGCCATCGGCTTCCTGACCCTGCCGCCGACGCTGCTCCAGGCGTACGGACAGCTCTTCCGGGCCGACTGGGTCCTGCCGGTGATCGGCGGCTGGCTGCCGTTCGAGATGTACATCGAGTTCATCGGCATCATGACCGTGCTCGGCATCGTCACGCTGATGGCCATCCGGCTGCTGAACCTGCCCTCCCGCGCCGGCCGCAAGTCACGCTTCGCCGGCTCCAAGGCCTGGCAGGCGTACTTCGTCGAGTACGTCATCCTCGTCATCGGCCTGGCGATCCTGGCCCTGCGCGGCCTCGAGGGCGCGATCCACCACGTCCAGGGCTACGAGGCCGCGTACTTCGTGTCGTACCCCCTGGTGCTCGCCTTCAAGGGCCTCGCGGTCGGCACGCTCCAGAACCTCGTCTACCTCACCGCGATGATCAAGATCGGCACCTCGCTGATCTGGATGATCACGGTCTCCCTCAACACCAACATGGGTGTCGCCTGGCACCGCTTCCTCGGCTTCCCGAACATCTGGTTCAAGCGGAACGCCGACGGCGAGGTCGCGCTCGGCGCCCTCCAGCCGATGACCAGCGGCGGCAAGGAGATCGACTGGGAGGACCCGGGCGAGGACGACACCTTCGGCGTCTCCCAGGTCGAGCAGTTCTCCTGGAAGGGCATCCTCGACTTCTCCACGTGCACCGAGTGCGGACGCTGCCAGTCGCAGTGCCCGGCGTGGAACACGGGCAAGCCGCTCTCGCCCAAGCTCCTGGTCATGTCCCTGCGCGACCACGCGCACGCCAAGGCCCCGTACCTGCTGGCCGGCGGCGGCAAGGACATGGAGGGCGAGGAGAAGGCCACCGCGGAGCAGCTCGCGGACGTCCCCGCGGCCGCCCTCGCGGAGGCCGCGCGCCCGCTCATCGGGACGCTCGAGGAGAACGGCGTCATCGACCCGGACGTGCTGTGGTCCTGCACCACCTGCGGTGCGTGCGTGGAGCAGTGCCCGGTCGACATCGAGCACATCGACCACATCGTCGACATGCGCCGCTACCAGGTGATGATCGAGTCCGCGTTCCCATCCGAGGCGGGCACGATGCTCAAGAACCTGGAGAAGAAGGGCAACCCCTGGGGGCTCGCCAAGAAGCAGCGCGTCGAGTGGACCAAGGAGGTCGACTTCGAGGTCCCGATCGTCGGCAAGGACGTCGAGGACCTCAGCGAGGTCGACTACCTCTACTGGGTCGGCTGCGCCGGCGCCCTGGAGGACCGCGCCAAGAAGACGACGAAGGCCTTCGCGGAGCTCCTCCACATCGCGGGCGTCAAGTTCGCGATCATGGGCGGCGACGAGAAGTGCACGGGTGACTCCGCCCGCCGCCTCGGCAACGAGCCGCTGTTCCAGCAGCTCGGCCAGGAGAACGTCGCGATGCTGAACATGGCGTTCGGCGAGCCCGCCCCGGGCGACGAGGAGGAGGGCGGCCCGGCCAGGAAGGCGAAGTCGGCGAAGAAGATCGTCGCCACCTGCCCGCACTGCTTCAACACCATCGCGAACGAGTACCCGCAGCTCGGCGGCGAGTACGAGGTCATCCACCACACGCAGCTGCTCCAGCACCTGGTGGACGAGGGCAAGCTGATCCCGGTGACGCCGGTCGAGGGCCTGATCACGTACCACGACCCCTGCTACCTGGGCCGCCACAACAAGATCTACACGCCCCCGCGCGAGATCATCGCCAAGGTCCCGGGTCTGCGGAACGAGGAGATGCACCGCCACAAGGAACGCGGCTTCTGCTGCGGCGCCGGCGGGGCCCGGATGTGGATGGAGGAGCGGATCGGCAAGCGCATCAACAACGAGCGCGTCGACGAGGCCCTCTCGCTCAACCCGGACATCGTCTCCACGGCGTGCCCGTTCTGCCTCGTCATGCTGACGGACTCGGTCAACGGCAAGAAGAACGACGGCCAGGCCAAGGAGTCGGTGCAGGTCGTGGACGTGTCGCAGCTGCTCCTGGAGTCGGTGAAGACACCCGCGGACCCCACGGGCGACGAGGAGCGGGCCGGCCGGCCGGAGCCGGAACCCGTCCAGTAGCCACGTCCGCCGGCTGTCCGCCTCAGCCGTCGGACCCGGCGCCCGCCGTCAGCTGCCTCCCGTCAGCTGTCTCCCGTCACGGAAGCGGGCGGGGGGGCGGGGGGGGGCGGGCGGGGGGCCGCGTCGGCCTCCCGGGCCCCCCCCCCCCCTGCCGCACTCCCGGCGTGCGCCTGCTGTACGACGTACAAGGGATGCCTTACGGTGTACGGGACATGTCCTGTACACCGTACGAGCGCACCGGAACCAGGAGTCCGCATGACGGCGACCGCCGCCGAGCAGAACGATCTCGCCCCCGGAGGCGCCCACGCGCGGCGCTGGCTGATCCTCGGGGTCATCTGCCTCGCCCAGCTCACCGTGCTGCTCGACAACACCGTCCTGAACGTCGCGATCCCCTCACTCACCACGGAACTGCGCGCCTCCACCGCCGATGTGCAGTGGATGATCAACGCGTACTCCCTCGTCCAGTCCGGACTTCTGCTCACCGCGGGCAGCGCGTCCGACCGCTACGGCCGGAAGAGGATGCTGGTCGCGGGCCTCGCCGTGTTCGGCGCCGGCTCGCTGGTCGCGGGGCTCTCGCAGACCTCGGGGCAACTGATCGCCGCCCGCGCCGGTATGGGCGTCGGAGGCGCGCTGCTGATCACGACCACCCTCGCGGTCGTGGTGCAGATCTTCGACGACACCGAGCGCGTGAAGGCCATCGGTATCTGGTCCACCGTCAGCTCCCTGGGTTTCGCGGCCGGTCCGCTGCTCGGCGGGGCGATGCTCGACCACTTCTGGTGGGGTGCGATCTTCCTGGTCAACATCCCCGTGGCGGTCGTCGGACTGATCGCGGTCGTCCGGCTCGTCCCCGAGTCGAAGAACGCCGGCGGTGACCGCCCCGACCTGGCCGGCGCGCTGCTCTCCACGCTCGGTATGACCGCCGTCGTCTACGCGATCATCTCCGGCCCCGAGCACGGCTGGGGCTCCGGCCAGGTCCTGCTGACCGCGTTCGCCGGGGCCGCCGTCCTCACCGGGTTCGTCCTGTGGGAGCTCCATGTCCCCCACCCCATGCTGGACATGCGCTTCTTCCGCGACCAGCGGTTCACCGGCGCGGTGGCCGGCGCCGTCCTCGTCGCCTTCGGGATGACGGGTTCGCTCTTCCTGCTCACCCAGCACCTCCAGTTCGTCCTCGGATACGGGCCGCTGGAGGCGGGGCTGCGCACGGCTCCGCTCGCGCTCACCGTCGTCGCGCTCAACCTCACCGGCCTCGGCGCGCGCCTGATCCCGCGGATGGGGACGCCCGCGACCATCGCGGTCGGGATGTGCCTGCTGTCGGCGGGGCTCGGCGCCATCGCGCTGCTGGGCGGACGCGGATACGGCGGGATGCTGCTCGGACTGGTCGTCATGGGTGCCGGGATCGCCCTCGCCATGCCCGCGATGGCCAACGCGATCATGAGTGCCATCCCGCCCGAGAAGGCAGGGGTGGGAGCCGGGGTGAACGGCACGCTCGCCGAGTTCGGCAACGGGCTCGGGGTCGCGGTGCTGGGCGCCGTGCTCAACTCCCGCTTCACCGCGCTCGTGCCGGCCGCCGTCGGGGCGGCATCGCTGCCCGCCGCACTGGCGGCGGCGGACGGGGCGGTGGAGCGCGCTCACCTCAGGGACGCCTTCGCGGCGGGCCTGGAGACCAGCCAACTGGTGGGCGCGGTCGCGGTCCTGGCCGGCGGGCTGCTGGCCGCGTTCCTGCTGAGGAGGGCGGAGCGCGCGCGAGCGGACCGCGCCCCCGGGGTACGGGCATAGCATCGGACAGGGGTGCCGGTACGCAGGAGTGCCACCGCAAGCGAAGGAGCGTGTGCCATGGGGTCCGCGGCAGACCGGGTGAAGAACCCTTCCAGAGGCAGTGTGTGGCTGGACCGGCGCACCCCTTCACGCTCCCGGAAGGCCGAGCAGCCGGCCGGTCTCGACCGGGACAGGATCACGGCGGCGAGCGTCCGGCTCCTGGACGCGGACGGCCTCGCGAAGTTCTCCATGCGGCGCCTCGCCGCCGAGCTCGACGTCACGGCCATGTCCCTCTACTGGTACGTCGACACCAAGGACGACCTGCTGGAACTCGCCCTGGACACGGTCTTCGGCGAGATTCCGGCGGCCCCGGACGACGCCGGCTGGCGTGACCGGCTGCGCGCACTGGCCACCAGCTACCGGAGGATGCTGGTCCGTCATCCCTGGGTGTCCACGCTGATCGGCGGCTTCCTCAACATCGGCCCGCACTCGATGCTCTTCTCGTACGCCGTCCAGGACGCCGTCCGGGCCACCGGGCTGCCGCTGGCGAACCGGACGGGAGCGACGTCGGCCGTCTTCCAGTTCGTCTACGGGTTCGGCACGATCGAGGGCCACTTCGTGCAGCGCACCGCCGAGGCCGGACTCACCCAGGACGAGTACTTCCGGCAGGCGATGGGCACGATCCGCGCGGACCCCGAGCTCAGCAGGATGATGCGGCCCTCGGAGAGCCTGATGGAGGCGCGCGGCGGGGACACGGTGGAGGAGATGCGCGAGCGGGACTTCGTGTTCGCGCTGGACCTCCTGATCGCCGGCATCGAAGCGATGCGCGAACGCGCGGAGCGCCACGCGTAGCAGGCGCCTCCCGGCCCGGCGCCCAGCCCGTGCCCAGGGCTCAGTACCCGCGCCCGACGTCGACCGCCAGCGCGGGCGTACGCCCTTCGGAGACCGCTTCCCAGCACGCCGCGAAGTCGGTGACGACGTCCTCGTCGGCCGTGATGCCGGCCGAGTGCGAGGTGATCACCGTGCGCGGCAGCCGCCAGGCGCGGTCGGCGGGTCCTGCGGGTTCGTCGGGCAGGACGTCGAGCACGGCCCCGCGCACCGCCCCGTCGCGCAGGGCGGTCTCCAGCGCCGTCATGTCCACGGTTGCGCCGCGGCCCACGTTGACGAAGGTGGCGCCCCGCATCGCGGCGAACCTGGGGCCGTCGTAGAAACGCTCCGTCGCGTCCGTCAGGGGCAGGGTGGACACCACCCACCGGGCGCGCCCCAGCTCCGCGGTCTCCTCACGTGAACCGGCCAGGACCACCCGGTCGAAGCCCGCCGGTGCGGCACGGGCGGTGCGGGCCACGCCCACCGTGCGCAGGGAGCAGGCGCTCAGCAGACCGGCGACCGCGGAACCGATGCGTCCGGTGCCGTGGACGACGGCGGTCCGTCCCGCGGCGAGCTCGGACGGAAGCCGCTGCCACTGTGTTCTGGAGTGCTGTGCGGTGTGCTCCGGGACGGACTGGCACTCGGCGAGCACCCAGGCCAGCGTGTACTGGGCGATCCGCTCGCCCATCCGCCCCACGGTCCGTGTCAGCAGGGCCTCTCGGGGCCAGGCACCGGCGGCGAGCAGCGCGTCCGTACCGGCGTTGACGCTGTGGAACCACAGCAGCCGGGGCGTCCGCAGCGGCTCCGGCAGGGAGTCGCCCACGTACACGAAGGGGCCGTCGGCCCCGGCCGGTCCGGCCGGTCGCCCGGTGATCCGTTCCAGCTCACGGACCACGGCGGGGCCCACAGACGGGGAGACGACGAGGCGGGCCCGCGTGAGCGGGCCCGGGCGGGGCGGCGTCATCGGTGCGGTCAGCTGCCGCCGGCCAGGTGGGCGGGGAAGCCCCCGGTGGCGACGGGGCTCCAGCGCTCCGGGGTGATCCGGATGAGGGACTTGCCCTGCTTGAGCATCGCCGCCCGGTACTCGTCCCAGTCCGGGTGCTCACCGGAGATGGTGCGGAAGTACTCGACGAGGGGCTCGACGGAATCCGGTGCGTCGATCACCTCGGCCGAGCCGTCGACCTGGACCCAGGGGCCGTTCCAGTCGTCCGACAGGACGATCACGCTCACCCGCTCGTCCCGCTTGGCGTTACGGGTCTTGGCCCGTTCGGGGTAGGTGGAGACGACGATCCGCCCGGCGTCGTCGACGCCGCAGGTGAGCGGGGAGCCCTGGGGGCGGCCGTCGGACCGGGTGGTCAGCAGGATCGCCCGGTGCCTGGGCCGGACGAAGTCCAGCAGTTCGCCGAGTTCCACGGTGGTGTTGGTCGCGATGTTGGGTGCCATACGGCCAACCCTAGGGTCTCTCCCCGGCACCGGGCCGGTTCGGGGACGGCCCCCGGCCCGCGCGGGCCCGGTGCGCCTCCGTCCCCGGCCCCCTCCCGGGGCGGAGGCGCTCCGCCGGTGCCGGACGTGCCTACGAGGGCAGGGCGTCGCCCTGGACCGCCTGGATGTCGAGCTCCACGCGCAGGGTCGTGCCGATGGCGGAGATGCCCGCCTGGAGCACCTGGTTGTAGTTCATGGCGAAGTCGTCGCGCCGCAGCTCGGCCGTGGCGTGGAAGGCCGCGCGCACCCCGCCCCACGGGTCGGGGCCGGTGCCCAGGTAGCTGAGGTCGAGGTCGATGTCCCGCGCGACGCCGCGCATGGTGAGCACACCGTGCACCGTCCAGCGGTCGGGCCCGGCGGGGGTCAGCGCCCGTGAGCGGTAGCTGAGCTCCGGGTGGGTGTCCACGTCCAGGAAGTCCGCCGAGCGCAGGTGCTTGTCCCGCATGGCGTTGCCCGTGTCGATGCTGGAGGCGGAGATGAGCGCCTCGACGCGGGAGTTCCGGACGTCCTCGGCGATCTCGATACGGCCGCCGAACTCCGTGAACCGGCCGTGCACGCTGGAGATGCCCAGGTGCTGTGCGACGGCGGCCACCGAGGAGTGCACGGGGTCGAGCGACCAGGTGCCCGGAGGCGGCAGCTCCACGCCGCCCTGCCTGGCCAGTACGACGGTCCCGGCCTCGACCCGGCCGCTGGCCGTGACGAGCGCGGTGGACGCGGCGGGGGCGTAGCCCACGGCCGTGACGATCACCGTGTACGCACCGGCCTGGAGGAGATCGTCGGTGCGCACGGCCCCGTCCTCGTCGGCTGCGGCACGGAGCACCTGGGTGCCCGTCATGTCGGTCACCGTCACGACCGCGTGCTGGACGGCCCAGCCGTCCCGCGTCCGTACCTGTGCGCGAAGTCCCATCCGTGTTCTCTCCTTGCTCGAATCACTGGTGCTCCAGCGACTCAATGAGTCGGGCCCCGGGGCGGGATCGGCAGGCCGTCCCCTGCCTGCCGTTCCCGCCACGGGGCCCATTTCCGCCGGCGGACACAGCCTCTCCGCTCGAAGCGCTGTCCCGCCAGGGGTCTTTGTGAATCTTCCGGCCGGTCCTACTCGCCCGGGTGGGCGAGCTCGATGTCGTGACCGTCGACCCCGCCGCCGCTCACGGTCAGCGAGCCGGCCACCGGCGGGTAGCCGGTCGCGATCACGGAGTACTCACCGGCGTCCAGGTCGGCGAAGGCGTACGCGCCGTCCTCCCCGGTCGTCGACGTGGCGACCACGTTGCCGGCCGCGTCGATCAGCGTGACCCGGGCGTCGTTCAGCGGTGCCCGGCCGGAGCCGGCCCTGATGACGCCCTGGAGCAGCGCGCCGGACTGCAGGGCCACGTCGATCCGGGTGACGCCCTGGCCCGCGACCTCCACCGGCAGGGCCAGCGGGCGGAAGCCCGCGGCCGTGACGGCGACGGTGACCGAGCCGGGGATCAGCTCACCGAAGGTGAACTCACCGGTGTCGCCGGAGACGCCCGTGGCCAGTACGTCGCCGCGCACGTCGGTCACGACGACCATGGCGCCCTGGACAGGGGTGCTGCCCTCGGAGGTGCGGACGGTCCCGGAGAGACCGCTCGTACCGGCGAGCAGGATGTCGAAGGCCAGCGGTTCGTCGCCGACGACCACCGTGGACGCCTGCGGCTGGAAGCCGTCGGCGGAGGCGATCAGGACGTACGAGCCGGAGCCCGGGGCGTCCAGGACGTAGCCGCCGTCGGCCTGGGCGACGGAGCGCCCCAGCTGCCGGCCGCCCAGCGAGATCAGCGTGACGGCGGCGCGGGCGACGGGTGCGCCCTCGGCGCCCCGCACCACACCGCGTACGGGAGTGCCCTGGACGGTCTGTTCCCCGGTGGCGGTGGTCCCGTCGGGGGTGCCGACCGAGGTGACCCCGGCCGTGCCCTCGGCGACCAGCGCGGTGGCGGTGGTGGCCTCGACGGACTCCGTCGCGGCGGCCACCTCGGCCGGCGCGGTGTCGTTCCCGGCCCTCGTCTTCAGGGCGACCTCCTTGATGAAGAGGGTCAGGACGAAGGCGACCAGCGCGGCGGGCGCGGCGTACAGGAAGACGTCGGCGACACCGTGGCCGTAGGCGACCTCCATGACGGTGCGGAACGGCGCGGGGAGCTTGTCCAGGTCGGGGATGCCCCCGCCGCCCGTTCCGCCGTGGCCGAACGCCGCGCCCTCGGGGCCGAGGTCGGCGAGGCCTTCCTTGACGTAGTGGGTGACGCGGTTGCCCAGGACGGCGCCCAGCGCCGAGACGCCGATCGCACCACCGAGGGAACGGAAGAACGTCACGACGGAGCTGGCCGCACCCAGGTCGGCCGGGGCCACCTGGTTCTGCGTGGCGAGCACCAGGTTCTGCATCATCATGCCGACGCCGAGGCCCATCACGAACATGAAGATCGCGATGTGCCAGTACTCGGTGTCGTACCGGATGGTGCCCAGCAGTCCGAGGCCCGCGGTGACCAGGAAGCCACCGGTGACCAGCCAGGCCTTCCAGCGGCCCGTCTTGGTGATCACCTGGCCCGACACGGTCGAGGACAGGAAGAGGCCGGCGATCATCGGGATGGTCATGACGCCGGACATCGTCGGCGACTTGTCCCGCGCCAGCTGGAAGTACTGGCTGAAGAAGACGGTGCCCGCGAACATCGCGATACCGACGAACAGCGAGGCCGCGGAGGCCAGGGTGATGGTGCGGTTGCGGAAGAGGCGCAGCGGGATGATCGGCTCGCTGGCCTTCGACTCGATCAGCAGGAACAGCCCTATGAGCGCGACGGTGCCGCCGAGCATGGTCCAGGTCTGCCAGGAGATCCAGTCGTACTTGTCACCCGCGAAGGTCACCCAGAGCAGCAGCAGCGAGACCGCGGCGCTGATGAAGAAGGCGCCGGACCAGTCGACCTTGACCTGGCGCTTGACCACGGGGAGCTTCAGGGTCTTCTGGAGCACGATCAGGGCGATGACCGCGAACGGCACACCCACGTAGAAGCACCAGCGCCAGCCCATCCAGCTGGTGTCGGTGATGACACCGCCGAGCAGCGGGCCGCCGACGGTGGCGACGGCGAAGACCGCGCCGAGGTAGCCGCTGTAGCGGCCGCGCTCGCGCGGGGAGATCATCGCGGCCATGACGATCTGGGCGAGGGCGGAGAGACCGCCGACGCCGATGCCCTGCACCACGCGGCAGGTGATGAGCATGCCGCTGCTGGTCGACAGGCCGGCGACTATGGAGCCGCCGACGTAGATGAGCAGGGCGATCTGGACCAGCAGCTTCTTGCTGAACAGGTCCGCGAGCTTGCCCCACAGCGGGGTGGTGGCGGTCATGGCCAGCAGCGAGGCCGTCACGACCCAGGTGTAGGCGCTCTGACCGCCGCCGAGGTCGGAAATGATCTCCGGCAGGGCGTTGGAGACGACCGTCGACGAAAGGATCGCGACGAACATGCCGAGCAGCAGCCCGGTCAGCGCTTCCATGATCTGCCGGTGTGTCATCGGCGTGCCTGCGGGGGCTTCGACAGCCCCGTGCTTGGCGTGGCCGCCCCGCACACCGGATGGTGTGGTCGTAGCCATTTAAATCCTTGTCTTTGCTTCTGTTACACGGGTGTACGGGTGTGCGAATCGTCGGAGTGCCCGGCGCGGCAGTCGCCGCTGTGCTTCCCGGGGGCGCACCCTCCGGAGCCGCGGCAGGAGAAGCTGTCGCGCAGCCGGGACAACAACGAGTTGAGCTGTCCGACTTCTTCGTCGGACCAGTCGATGAGGTTGTGGGCGAACATTTCGGTGGTCCGCCGGGTCAGCTCGTCGAGCAGCTGCTCACCCGCGGGGGTCAGCCGCAGGATGCGGGACCGCTTGTCCGCCGGGTCCGGGAACCGCTCGACCCAGCCGTTCTCCACCGCGTGCGTCACATGACGGCTGGTCACCGACATGTTCACGGCCAGGAGTTCGGCAAGCCGGGTGATCCGCATCTCGCCGTACTTGGCCAGCAGCGTCAGCACGCCGGCCGAGCCGCCGGGGCACTCGGCGGGCAGGATGCGGACGAGCCCCCGCTTGACGGCTCCGACGGCGCTGAGCTGCCGGGCCAGTTCTTCGTACTGGCTCCGTGCTGCCACCGACCCTCCAGGCGTCTCGCGAGGTCATCTTGTTGCTTAGGGCAACGATAGAAGCAGTTGGTTGCCGCAGGCAAACGAAATGGGGCTTGCAGAAGTAAAGGAACGCAAAAGCCTGCGTAGGGGCCCGGTCAAGCGTGCAGCGCAGGGCGGGTGGGCCGCCCTGGGTGTGTTCCTCGTCACGGGGCCCGGGGCCGGGAACGGGCCGGTGGAGGCGGTGCCCGCCGCCCCGGCGGAGCGGTGGGGCGCACCCGTGCGGGCGGGAGCGGCATCGCCCGCCGCAGGCCCGGGGGTTGGGCGGAACGCCGGGGTTCGCTAGGGTCCTGGACCATGGCACACAACCCCCACGCCCCGCAGCCGGGCCCCGAGGGCACTCACGACCCGGCGGGCAGCACGCAGATGTTCCGCGCGTTTGTCGACGAGGGCGAGCCGCAGCGCAGGCAGCAGCCCGCCGCGACCTCGTCCGGACCCAAGACCGGGGTGATCGTGGCCGTCGTCGCGGTCATCGTGGTCCTGGGCGCGGTCGCCTGGCTCGCGCTCGGCTGACCGTCCCGCGTCACCGGCCGGCCCCGCCGCCCCCTTCCCGGGGGCCTGGGGCCCGCCAGGCGTCCACGTGCGCGTGTACGCCGCCCCGCCCACCGCTCCCGTACCGCCCGCCGGTGCGGGAGCGTCCGCGTGCTCCCCGGAGGCCGCCCGGGCGCCCCTGCCGCGCGGCGAGAGGGCCGGACACGGCGAGGCCGCCGGGGCGTGCGATCGTGCCGCCCCGGCGGCCGGCGAGCCGTGGCCGTCCGGACCCCTCGGGGTCAGTCGGCGATGAGCCCCTCCCTGAGCTGGGTGAGCGTCCGGGTCAGCAGCCGGGAGACGTGCATCTGCGAGATGCCGACCTCCTCGCCGATCTGCGACTGCGTCATGTTGGCGAAGAAGCGCAGCATGATGATCTGCCGCTCGCGCGGGGCGAGCTTGGCCAGCAGCGGCTTCAGCGACTCGCGGTACTCGACGCCTTCCAGCGCCGCGTCCTCGTACCCCAGGCGGTCCGCCAGCGATCCCTCGCCGCCGTCGTCCTCGGGGGAGGGCGAGTCCAGCGAGGAGGCCGTGTAGGCGTTGCCCACGGCCAGGCCGTCGACCACGTCCTCCTCGGAGACCCCGAGCGCCTTGGCCAGCTCCGGAACGGTCGGCGAGCGGTCCAGCTTCTGGGCGAGCTCGTCGCTGGTCTTGGTGAGGGCGAGCCGCAGCTCCTGGAGCCGGCGCGGCACCCGCACCGACCACGAGGTGTCGCGGAAGAAGCGTTTGATCTCCCCCACGACCGTCGGCATGGCGAACGTGGGGAACTCCACGCCCCGTTCGCAGTCGAAGCGGTCGATCGCCTTGATCAGGCCGATCGTCCCGACCTGGACGATGTCCTCCATCGGCTCGTTGCGGCTGCGGAAACGTGCCGCCGCGTACCGCACCAGCGGGAGGTTGAGCTCGATGAGCGTGTCCCGCACGTAGGCCCGCTCGGGGCTGTCCGTGACGCCGGGGCCCGGGGCGGGACCCAGAGCGGCGAGCCGCAGGAACAGGGAGCGGGACAGCGTGCGGGTATCGATGGCTTCCGGCGAGCTGGTGAGCACGGGAGGTGCCGGCACGCTCTTCGTGAGCGTGAGCACCTTCGAGCTGCCCTGTTCTGCGGACATGCCACCCCCTTGAGGTCGCGGACGGTCGCGGTGGCCACGACCATCGGAGGAACGCAGCCTCCACCTGAATACCGGAGGTGGGGCTGCGGCAAACGCGGTTCCAGCAGAATGTCACATGTCGGCAACACGCTGTAGTGACAAGTCGACAAGTCAGCGCCGGAACCGCGCAGGAAACAGGGGGTGTACGCCTTTTGGGCTCCCGGATTCGCTCTTTTCGGGGTCTACCCGTTCTGATTACGCTTCGATCCTGTTTGCTGACCGCAGTCGGGCGAAGCTTCGGGCCAGAAGCCTTGACACATGCATCTGGGAGACGCCCAGTTCGGCACTGATCTGGGACTGCGTCAGGTTGTTGTAGTAGCGCAGCAGCAGGATCCGCTGCTCGCGCTCCGGCAGCTGGACGAGCAGATGCCGTACCAGGTCGCGGTGTTCGACCCCGGCGAGCGCGGGGTCCTCGTAGCCGAGCCGGTCCAGGAGTCCTGGCAGCCCGTCACCTTCCTGGGCCGCCTCCAGCGAGGTCGCGTGGTACGAGCGCCCGGCCTCGATGCAGGCCAGCACCTCCTCCTCGGAGATCTTCAGGCGCTCGGCGATCTCGGCGGTGGTGGGTGAGCGCCCGTGAGCGGTCGTCAGGTCCTCCGTCGCCCCGGTGACCTGCACCCAGAGCTCGTGCAGCCGCCGCGGCACGTGCACGGTCCGTACGTTGTCCCGGAAGTAGCGCTTGATCTCCCCGACCACGGTGGGCATGGCGAACGTGGGGAACTGGACGCCCCGCTCCGGGTCGAAGCGGTCGATGGCGTTGATCAGGCCGATGGTGCCGACCTGGACCACGTCCTCCATCGGCTCGTTGCGGCTGCGGAAGCGGGCCGCCGCGTACCGTACGAGCGGCAGGTTCGCCTCGATCAGCGCGGTGCGCACCCTGTGGTGCTCGGAGGTGCCCGGTTCGAGGTCCTTGAGCCGCCCGAACAGCACCTGGGTCAGGGCCCTGGTGTCCGCGCCCCGGGTCCTGGCGGGCGCCGCGGGGTCGGGGGTCTCGGTCTGGATGTCGTCCGTCTGGACGTTCTGGGGCGGGACTTGAGGCGCTGTACTGGCCGGCACGGTGTCGCCACCCCTTTGCGGTCAACTACGGTCAACTCATCCGTCAAAAGCGGTCATAGCATCACAAGACATGTCCACTGTGTGCAAGCACCGCATAGTGTCGTGTTGGGGGTGTTTTGGTTTAAACATGCAAAAAAGGCCCCTCTCCTGTAGGGGAGGGGCCGACGGGCCGGAGGCCCGGAGGGATCAGAAGGGGTAGTCGGCGATCACCCAAGTGGCGAACGCGCGCCACTGGCCGGCCGCGGCCTGGTGCTCGGGGTGCTCGACGTACCGCTTGAGCGCGTCCTGGTCGGCGACCGCCGAGTTGATGGCGAAGTCGTACGCGATCGGCCGGTCGGTGATGTTCCAGGCGCACTCCCAGAACTCCAGCTCGGGGATCTTCCCGCCCAGCTCCCGGAAGGCCTCCGCGCCCGCGACGACCCGCGGATCGTCCCGCTCGACACCGTCGTTCAGCTTGAACAGGACCAGGTGGCGGATCATGGGCGGTTCTCCTACTTCACGAGCTCGGACATGAAGTCCCCGACGCCCTGAGCGGCGCTCGAGACACCCTCGAACCCTATTTGGACGAGGTCGGCGCTCCGCTCGGGAGAGGTGATGATCGTGTACAGCACGAAGACCACAATCATGTAGAGCGCGATCTTCCTCGCTTGCACCACAGCCCCGCCCCTCCCCTTCGATCACCTGTGCAGTCGGGTGATTCTAGCCGCACGTACGCCCGTGTCCGCTGGCCGTTTCCGATCACTGATGCGGCTTTTAGGGTCGAAGGACCCGTCGATTCGGGCCCTTTGTCGGTGGGCGCGGCTTACGCCAGGGGGCAGGATGGTGGGTGGACCCGCCGTACCGGCAGGAATGCGCGGGCCGAGGAACGGGACCTCCACGAGGTCCCCACCGCGTGACTTCCCCCTGACCGCGGAGAGGACCTCCGGTCCCCGTTCTCACCGGGGGAAGCGGCTTGTCCCCCCGATGCCGCTTCCCCCGACCTCACGTCCGAAGGGCCCGGCGCTTCCCCGCGCCGGGCCCTTCGTGCCGTTCCGGGAGGTCAGTCCTTCCGCAGGCCGGTGGCGCCTGTGGTGCCGGTGGTGCCGGGGGCGCTGTCCTCAGGGGCGGTGGCCGCGCCGCTGCGGGACGCCGGGACGGTGACGGCGTCCGCCACCGCGGCGTCCTCCGCCGCCAGCCGCTCCATGCCGCTCGTCGTCTTGAGGGGCTTCTCCTTGATGAAGAGCACCGCGATGAGCCCGAGGAAGGCGAACGGGGTGGCGATGAGGAAGAGATCGCCGGTCGCGACACCGTACGCCTGCTCGACGATGGTCTTCATCGGCTCGGGCAGCTTGGTCATGTCGGGCACGGCGCTGCCGTGTCCGCCGCCGGACACCGGAATCCCGTTCTCCGTGAGGCCCTTGGAGATCTCGCTGGCCACCCGGTTGGCGAGGATCGCTCCGAGCACGCTGGTGCCGATGGTGCCGCCGAGGCTGCGGAAGAAGGACAGCACCGAGGTCGCGGCACCGAGTTCGTGCGCGGGGACGTCGTTCTGCGCGGCGAGCACGAGGTTCTGCATCAGCATGCCGACGCCGATGCCCATGAACGCCATGTAGACGCTGAGCAGCCCGAAGTGCGTGTCGGCGTCGATGGTGGAGAGCAGGCCGAGGCCCGCCGTCATGACGACGGCACCCGAGATGAGGTAGATCTTCCACTTGCCGGTCGCCGAGATGATCTGCCCGGCGACGGTCGAGGAGACCAGCAGGCCACCGATCAGCGGGAGGCTCATGAGCCCCGCGACGGTCGGGGTCTTGCCCAGCGAGATCTGGAAGTACTGGGACAGGAACACGGTTCCGGCGAACATCGCGATACCGACGAAGAAGCTCGCCAGGGTCGTGAGCGACACCGTGCGGTTGCGGAAGATGTCCAGCGGGATGATCGGCTCCGCGGCCCCGGACTCGACGAAGACCGCCGCTCCCAGGAGCACCACACCGGTGATCACCAGGGCGGCCGTCTGCCAGGAGGCCCAGTCGAAGCTGTTGCCCGCGAGGGACGTCCAGATCAGCAGCGCGCAGACGCCGGAGACGATCAGGAAGGCGCCCAGCCAGTCGATCCTGACCTCGCGGCGCACGGTCGGCAGCTTCAGGGTGCGCTGGAGCAGCACGATCCCGGCCAGAGCGAACGGGACACCGATGAAGAAGCACCAGCGCCAGCCGAGCCACGAGGTGTCCACGAGGACACCGCCGATCAGCGGACCGGCGACCGTGCCGACGGCGAAGACCGCGCCGAAGATGCCCGCGTACTTGCCGAGCCGGCGGGGCGGGATGATCGCGGCCATCACGATCTGGGCCAGCGCCGTCAGACCACCGGCGCCGACGCCCTGGATGATGCGGCTGACGATCAGGGTCACGACGTCCTGCGAGAAGCCGGCCACCAGGGAGCCGACCACGAACAGGCTGAGCGAGAGCTGGAGCAGCAGCTTCTGGTTGAACAGGTCGGCGAGCTTGCCCCACAGCGGCACGGTGGCCGTCATGGCGAGCAGCTCGGACGTCACGACCCAGGTGTACGAGGACTGGCTCGCACCCAGGTCGGCGATGATCCGCGGCAGGGCGTTGGCGACGACCGTGCCCGCGAGGATGGCGACGAACATGCCGGCCATCAGGCCGGACATGGCCTGGAGTATCTGCTTGTTCGACATGGAGGTGGGCGTCTGTTCGGACGCCTCGGTTGCGGTCACGGTGTCCTTCTTCGGTACTGGAGCAGAACAGGGATCGGTGCGCGGAACGGCCACCGGCGGCGCGCGGGTTTAGGCAGGCGGCCGGGGGAGGCCTTGCGCCAGCTGGGCGAAGACGTCCTGGAAGACCTCTGCGAGTACGGTCTCGCCGGGGTGCTCGCACCAGTGCTCGACGGCGACCCGCAGGGCGGTCTGGGCGACGGCGGCGAGAAGCCGCGGGAAGACGCCGGCCCCGGGCGGCCCGTGGGCGTCCGGGCGGGTGGCGTCGAGCCGGTCGGTGATGGCGTCGGCGAGGGCCCGCTCCTCCGCCACATGCGCCTTCAGGCCGCGGTGGATGAGGTGCGGGGACCGCTGGAGCACCTTGGACTGGAGGGTCCACAGCTCCTTGCGGCTCTCGAATCCGTCGAGTTCGGCGACGAGGGCGTCACGTACGGCGTCGAGCGGCGGCCGGTCGGCGGGGGCACCGCGCACGGACTCCCTGATCCGCTCGCCGACTTCGTCGTCGACCATGACGAACGCGTCGTCGTGGCTGGGGAAGTAGTTGAAGAACGTCCTGGGTGAGACGCCGGCTGCCTCGCTGATGCTCTCGACGGTGACGTTCTCGACACCGTGCTCGGCGGCGAGCCGGACGGCGGCCTCGGCGATGGCCCTGCGGGTGGCCTGCTTCTTGCGCTCCCGCAGCCCGGGTCCGGAGGTCGTCGTCTTCGCCACATCGTGCATAGTAGGCAAAGATGCACACCCTGCAAAATTATTTGATGAATGGGGCGCGGGGCGCGGGGCGCGGAAACCGGCCCGGAACGCAGAGAAGGGGCAGACCGTCTCCGGTCTGCCCCTTCATCCATCTGCGGTAGCGGAGGGATTTGAACCCTCGGTGAGTTTCCCCACACTCGCTTTCGAGGCGAGCTCCTTCGGCCGCTCGGACACGCTACCGAGAGAGAGCTTAGACCATGCCGGGCCCTGGTCCGAAATCCGTTTCCCTGCGACGGGCCGCAGCGCTCGCTCGGAGGCCTCAGCGTTCGCGGAAGAACCTGGTCAGCAGGTCCGCGCAGAGGTCCTCCAGGACGCCGTGGATCACCTCGGGGCGGTGGTTGAGCCTGCGGTCGCGCACGACGTCCCAGAGCGAACCGGCGGCGCCGGCCTTCTCGTCGCGCGCCCCGTAGACCACCCGGCCGATCCGGGACTGCACGAGTGCGCCCGCGCACATCGTGCACGGCTCCAGGGTGACGACCAAGGTGCAGCCGGTCAGCCGCCAGGAGCCGAGGGCGGCGGCGGCGCGGCGCAGCGCGAGCACCTCGGCGTGGGCGGTCGGGTCGCCGGTCGCCTCACGTTCATTGTGCCCGGCGGCGATCAGGGAGCCGTCCGGGCCGAGGACGACGGCGCCGACCGGCACATCGCCGGCCGACGCCGCCTGCGCGGCCTCGTCCAGGGCTTGGCGCATGGATGCCTGCCACGGGTCCCGCACGGGATCGGAGGGAGGCGGTGAGGAGGGTCCGGGTGAGGGCTGGTTCACCCGCGGACCCTAACGGACGGCCTCCAGGACCTCGGCCGCGCCGAGCGCGTCCGCGATCTCCACCAGTGCGTCGGTGCGCAGGGTCAGCAGATCCTTCTCGGACAGTCCGAGGTCGGCGAGGACCCCGAGATCGCCGAGCGGCCCCGCCGGTACGGCGTCGGGGTCGTGATCCGGATCGGGTTCGGTGACAGCGGTGCCGGCGCTGTCCTGGGCTCCGTCGGGCTCGCCGTCCTCCGTACCGTCGAGGTCCACGAGCTCCTCGAGTGCGGCGATCTCGTCCTCGGCCCCCGGTTCGCGGCCGAGCATCTCATCGGTGAGCAGGATCTCCCCGTACGAGGAGCGGGCGGCTGCGGACGCGTCCGAGACGTAGATACGGGGGTCCTCCTCACCGTCCACCCGGACGACGCCGAACCAGGCGTCCTCCTGCTCGATGTAGACCAGGACCGTGTCCTCGTCCACCGAGGCCTCACGGGCCAGATCGGTCAGGTCGGACAGGGTCTCCACATCGTCGAGCTCCGTGTCGCTCGCTTCCCACCCGTCTTCGGTGCGCGCGAGCAGTGCGGCGAAGTACACCGTGACTCTCCCACTGGTCTCAGGGCATCGCGTCCGGATCATGCTGGGCTGCTCGCGTGATCCGAACGGAAGTCCCTAGCGAATCGGTCCGACGGGAGGGCAGCCGGTCGTCCGGCTGCTCTGCGCCCCGCCCAATCGGCATCGTGGCAGAAACGAGCGCGATGCGAGACCTCTTCGGCCGTTGCGTCGGCATCAGTTACCCGAGTGCGTGTCCGCCGATGGTGCTCCCGCGCACTCCCGCGCCGGGGGCCCGGCCACCCCGGAAGGGGGCTCTCACCAGCGGAACGTACGCATCCGCATCTGTTGGCGCATACGGGCCGCGCGGGCGCGTCGCGGCTGCACGCGGTCGCGCAGCTGCTTCGCCTCGTGGAGCTCACGGAGGAACTGCGCCCTGCGCCTCCGGCGCGCCGCTTCACTCTCCTGCGCGTCCGGCGCGTTCTCCTGAGCGTCGGGCAGGTCGCGCGCGTCGCGTCCGGCCTGCCGCTGATTCCGCTGCTCCCCGTCGGGCAATCGACACACCACCCCAAGCCTGGGTCCGTATGGACCCACCTTCCCTCCGAACAGGTGCTTGATGCCAGTGCGGACTGGCGGGAAGCCTGTCCGGGGCCCGGTTACTGTTGACGGCATGCGGATCCACGTCGTCGACCACCCGTTGGTGGCGCACAAACTCACCACCCTGCGCGACAAGCGCACCGACTCCCCGACCTTCCGGCGGCTCGCCGACGAGCTGGTCACCCTCCTCGCGTACGAGGCCACCCGGGATGTGCGGACCGAGCAGGTCGACATCGAGACCCCGGTGACGCCCACGACCGGTGTGAAGCTGTCGCACCCGCGCCCCCTGGTCGTCCCGATCCTGCGGGCCGGGCTCGGCATGCTGGACGGCATGGTGCGGCTGCTCCCGACCGCCGAGGTCGGCTTCCTGGGCATGATCCGCAACGAGGAGACGCTCCAGGCGGAGACGTACGCCACACGGATGCCCGAGGACCTCTCCGGCCGTCAGGTCTACGTCCTGGACCCGATGCTGGCCACCGGCGGCACGCTCGTCGCGGCCATCCGTGAGCTGATCAAGCGCGGCGCCGACGACGTCACCGCGGTCGTGCTGCTCGCGGCGCCCGAGGGCGTCGAGGTCATGGAGCGCGAGCTGGCCGGCACGCCGGTCACCGTGGTCACGGCCTCGGTGGACGAGCGGCTCAACGAGAACGGTTACATCGTGCCGGGGCTCGGCGACGCCGGTGACCGGATGTACGGCACCGCCGACTGATTCCCGGCGGGCCCCGGACCGGCCGGGTGGTTCCGGGCCGGTCCGAGGGGCGTCAGCAGGTGGGGGGTGCCGGGGCCGGTTCCGTCAGGGCGGTGAGCGCCGTCGCGGCCGCGGCCGGGGTGCTGAACGCCTGGAACTTCGTACCGATGATCAGATCGACGTCCGCCGTGCTGCGGGCGTCGGTCTTCTGCGTGGCCCCGGGCAGCTGGGTGGAGAGCACGGGGAACGAGCCGTTCATGGCCGTCGGGCCGCCGAGCAGCATTCCGGTGCCGGGCACCTTCTTGTCGTACGCGGCCGGGGCGTTGTCCACCTTGCCGATGACGAAGCCGCGCTTCTTCAGCTCGTCCGCGGCGGCCTTCGCGAGGCCGCTGCGGGGCGTCGCGTTGTAGATGTTGACCTTGATGGCCGCCGGCTTCGGGAGCACCTTGGCGGCCACGGAGGCGCTCGGCGAGGGGCAGGCCTTCGGCCGGTCCGCCGCGCTGGCCTGTTTGTCGCCGCCGGTGAAGACGTCGACGATCTGGAGCGTGCCCCAACCGGCCAGGCCGAGGGCCACCACGGCGGAGGCCGCCGAGAGGACCAGCTTGCGGCGGTGACGGGGGCGGCGCATGCGGGGGTACGTGTTACCCGTGATGCGGTATTTTCCGCCCATGCCAGGAGGGGTCAGCATGCTCATGGCCGCAGCGTAGTGCGACCTGGTGATGATGCCTACTAAACGATCAGCCTATGGCACCCGTACGAGCATAAAAACACCCGAAAGGCCTGAAATGCTCCAGGGGTGGGAGTGGCGGATTCAGCCCAGTTCGAGCACGCGTGCGTGCAGCACCTGGCGTTGTTGCAGGGCGGCTCGTACGGCGCGGTGCAGCCCGTCCTCGAGGTAGAGGTCGCCCTGCCACTTCACGACGTGGGCGAACAGGTCGCCGTAGAACGTGGAGTCCTCGGCGAGCAGGGTCTCGAGGTCCAGCTGGCCCTTGGTGGTCACCAGCTGGTCGAGGCGGACCGGACGCGGCGCGACATCCGCCCACTGTCGGGTGCTTTCCCGGCCGTGGTCGGGATATGGCCGCCCATTTCCGATGCGCTTGAAGATCACACGGAAAGCCTACCGGGCGAGCGGCTCCCGGCGCAGCCACGGGAGAGGACTCCGATGCCGTACAAAACAGTATGAACTCTGGTAAAGCGCTGAGTGGTCCGTCATGTCGGTGCGGCACGTCCGCGCCGGTGCGGGGGGTTGCCGTCCGGCGGCCCCGTGGTGGCGGCCGGGTGGCGCCCCGGGGGTCGCGCACCGGCATGGCGCGGCTCACCGCACCGGCGGGGCGCCCGGCGCTACTCCGTGACGCCGTGCGCGTGGCCCGCGCGCGGTAGGCCGTGGCCGCGGGACTCGCCGGTCGCGGACGGCGCGGGGCGGGCCAGTGGGCCCAGATCGTGCGCGTAGGTGCCCACCGCGTGGGCGATCACGTCGATGTTGGTGTCGAAGTGCCCCATGCCGATGTTGCCGAGGTCGTCGCAGGCCGCGTGGTAGCAGGGGTCGTACGCGACGCCCGCCGTGCCGCCGTACGTCTCGGCCTGGGCGGCGGTCTTGATGCCCTCGGCGCCCGTGTCCGTGCCGCCGGACGGGATGCCGGCCTCGACGAACGGGCCGTAGTCGGAGCGTCCGGTGAAGTCGGTACCGGTGTGCGGCCTGCCCGTGCTGTCGAGGAACGCGTTGATGTCGTGCTCCAGTTGGGCGGACCCCTCGGGGCCGGGCCCCGCGCCCGTACCGTCGGAGTCGTCGCCGTCGAGGACGAACTGCGCGCCGTTCGGCGAGGCGATCATGTCGAAGTTCAGGTAGAGCGCGATCCTCCCGCGCTGCGCCTCGGAGAGCTTCGCGACGTACGCCTCCGAGCCCAGCAGGCCGTTCTCCTCCGCCGACCACCAGGCGAACCGGACCTTGTTGGCGGGTGTCCGTCCGGACTCCGCGAGCCGCAGGGCGACTTCGAGGAGCCCGGCGGAGCCCGACCCGTTGTCGTTGACGCCGGGGCCGTCGGTGACCGAGTCGAGGTGCGCGCCGAGCATCACCGTGTGCGCGGCGCTCCCGCCCGGGGTCTCGGCGACGACGTTGTGGGTGGTGCGCTCCTCGCGGGACTGACGGATCTCGAGGGAGACCTTCACCTCGCCCTTCGCCAGGTCCGCGACCAGCTTCTGTCCCTCGGCCCGGGTGAGACCGCCGGTGGGGATCCTGCCGGCGTCGGCGCCCCCGAGGGTGCCGGCGAGGGCCCCTTCGGTGTTGTTGTAGATCACCGCGCCGGTGGCGCCGGCCGCCGCGGCCGCTGCCTGCTTCTCGGCGAAGGAGCAGCCGCCCCGCTCGATCAGGGCGATCGTCCCGGTGTAGGAGGCCGGGGCGTAGTCGGCCGCCTCGCAGCCGGTCGTGCCGTCGGCGGGCACGGCGGCGAGGGGCGCCGTGATGCCTCCCTCCTCGGTGGAGGGGCTGTACGTCATCGCCCGGACCGCGATGTCGCGGGGCGCGGGGGAGACCACGGAGAGCTTCTCGGCGAGGGTCTCGGTGCGGATGAAGTCGAACGCCTGGTAGCCGACCCGGTAGCCGGCTCTGCCGAGCAGCCCGTGGACGTAGGCGGCGGAGGCGTCGTGCCCGGGTGTGCCCGCCGCGCGGTGGCCGTCCGCCGAGTCGGCCAGGGCCTGGAAGCGCTCCAGGTGCCGGTACGCGCTCCTGGCGGAGGAGTTCTCGACCAGGTGCCGCGCGAGTGCGGCGGCCTCCCCGGCCGGGCCGTGCGGCGTCTGCCGGTGGTCGGGGGAGGCGGCGAGGAGGAGCGGCGCGGCCAGGGCGGCGGCGGCCACGGCGGTCACGGCTCTGCGGCGGCTTGCGTACACGGGGGTCCTTCCGGTGCGGGCGGTCGGGGGAGGCCGGTGGGCCTGCCGGTGTCTCCGGGGCGGCGCCTTCGGTCCGGCGCGCGGTCCGGTCCGGCTCAGGGCGTGTCCGGGGCCGGTGCCCGCCCGGCGCGGGCGTTCATGCGGTCCGGCCCGCCCTCGCCGCCGCCTTCGCCCGCTGTTTGAACGCCCGGACCTCGGCGAGCGAGTCGGGGCCGGTGATGTCGGCCACCGAACGGTGCGAACCCTCCTCGCCGTAGGCTCCGGCGGCCTCCCGCCAGCCGGCCGGACGCACGTCGAACCGCTTGCCCAGCAGGGCCAGGAAGATCTGGGCCTTCTGCTTGCCGAACCCGGGCAGCGCGTTGAGGCGTTCCAGCAGTTCGGCCCCGGTGCCGGCGTCCGCCCAGACCGCGTCCGCCCGCCCGTCGTACTCGGCGGTCAGGTGCCGGCAGAGCTGCTGCACCCGCTTGGCCATCGAGCCCGGGTACCGGTGCAGGGCGGGCTTCTCGGTGAACAGCGCGATGAAGGCGTCCGGGTCGTACGCGGCGATCTCCCGGGCGTCGAGGTCGTCCGACCCCATGCGCCGCGCCAGCGTGAACGGGCCGGTGAACGCCCACTCCATCGGGACCTGCTGGTCCAGCAGCATGCCGACGAGGGCGGCGAGCGGGCTGCGGCCCAGCAGTTCGTCCGCGGCGGGGTCCTGGGCGATCCGTACGGTCCTGGCCTCGCCGTTGTCGCTCTTGGTCATGCTTTCGATGATCGCGAGGGGGAGCGGGGTCGGCGACTCGGTGAGGCGCCGGTGCGGTGCCGTGCGGCGCGGTGGGAGGCGGTGGCGTGCGGGCCGCACGCACCGGCGGACGGCCGGCTCCGGGTGGGCCGGGCGTGTGGTCCCCTCCCGCCGACGGCGTCTTCGCGCCCCCCGGCCCTTCCCCGGCCCGATACCTCCCGGCTTCTCCGGCCGGCGGGCGGCGCCACCGGGGAGGATTCCTGATGTCACTCCGCCGCACGGGCCCTGACGCGCCCCCCGTAGAGTTCGGCTGCGTCGTCCCACCAACCCCGAGGTACCGGCCGTGACCCCCGCACCACCCCCGCCCCCCGTCCCGGCGCCCGCGCCCGCCGTGAGTGTCGTGGGGATCGGAGCCGACGGCTGGGCGGGACTGCCGGAGAGCGCCCGCGCGGTGCTCGTGGACGCCGAGGTCCTCATCGGCGGTGAGCGCCAGCTGCGGCTGCTCCCGCCGGAGTGCGCCGGTTCACGCGTGCCCTGGCCCTCGCCCCTGCGCCCCGCCGTGCGCGGTCTGCTCGCGGCGCACGCGGGCAGCAGGACGGCCGTCCTGGCCAGCGGGGACCCCATGTTCTACGGCATCGGCCGGGCCCTGACCGAGGAGCTGGGCGCCGGGGCCCTCCGGGTGCTGCCCCACCCCTCCTCGGTGTCGTACGCCTGCGCCCGGCTCGGCTGGCCGGTCGAGGACACCGGGACCGTCACCCTCGTCGGCCGCCCGACGGCCCGGCTGGCGGGCGCGCTGCACGACGGGCGACGGCTGCTGGTGCTCTCGGCGGACGCCTCCACGCCCGCCGACGTGGCGGCCCTGCTGCGGGACCACGGCTTCGGGCCCAGCCGGATGCGCGTGCTCGAACAGCTCGGCGGCACGGCCGAGGACTGCCTCGACGGCGTCGCCGACACCTGGGAGCACCCGCCGGGGGACCCGCTCAACGTGATCGCGGTGGACTGCCGGAGCACCCCGGAGGCCCTGCGCCTCGGCGCCGTACCGGGACTGCCCGACGAGGCGTACGAGCACGACGGCCAGCTCACCAAACGCCACGTCCGGGCCGCCACGCTCGGCGTACTCGCGCCCGCCCCCGGGGAGCTCCTGTGGGACGTCGGCGGCGGCTCCGGATCGATCGCGGCCGAGTGGATGCGGACGCATCCGTCCTGCCGCGCCGTCACCGTGGAACGCGATCCGGCGCGCGCCCGGCGTATCGCCCGGAACGCCGACCGGCTCGGTGTCCCCGGGCTGCGCGTGGTCACCGGCCGCGCGCCGGAGGCCCTGGCCGGGCTGCCCGTGCCCGATGCCGTGTTCATCGGCGGCGGGCTGACCGCACCGGGGCTGCTCGACGCCTGCTGGGAGGCGCTGCCCCCCGGCGGCCGGCTGGTCGCCAACACGGTGACGCTGGAGTCGGAGGCGCTGCTCGCCGCGTGGTACCGGCGGCTCGGCGGTGAGCTGGTCCGGCTGGCCGTGGCGCACGCCGTGCCCGTCGGGGGGTTCACCGGCTGGCGCCAGGCCATGCCCGTCACCCAGTGGTCCGTACAGAAATCCCCGCACGCTCCAGGAGACGACAGATGACCGTGTACTTCATCGGCGCGGGCCCCGGCGCCGCCGACCTGATCACGGTGCGTGGCGCCCGTGTCCTCGCCGCCAGCCCGGTCTGCCTGTACGCGGGCAGCCTGGTGCCGCGCGAACTCCTCGCCGCGTGCCCGCCGGACGCCCGGCTCGTGGACACGGCCCAGCTGGACATCGACCAGATCACCGCCGAGCTGGTCCGGGCCCATGGAGAGGGCCACGACGTCGCCCGGCTGCACTCCGGCGACCCGTCGGTCTTCAGCGCGGTGAACGAGCAGATGCGGCGGCTCGACGAGGCGGGCGTGCCCTACGAGGTGGTCCCCGGAGTGCCCGCGTTCGCCGCGGCCGCGGCGGCGCTCAAGCGGGAACTGACGGTGCCCACGGTCGGCCAGACCGTGATCCTCACCCGGATCGCCCAGCGGGCCACGGCGATGCCCGAGGGCGAGGACCTGGCGACGCTGGGCCGCAGCGGGGCGCTGATCGTGCTGCACCTCGCGGCACGGTACGTGGACCGGGTGGTCGACGAACTGCTGCCGCACTACGGGGCCGACTGCCCGGCCGCCGTGGTCGCCATGGCCTCCCGCCCGGACGAGATCATCCTGCGCGGCACGCTGGACTCCATCGCGGAGCAGGTGAAGGCGGCCGGGGTGATCCGGACAGCGGTGATCATGGTCGGCCGGACGCTGGGCGCGGAGCAGTTCCGCGACAGCCACCTGTACTCCCCGGCGCGGGACCGCCACACCTGCTGACGGTCGTACGGGTCGGACAGGCGGGCCGGACAGGCGGGCCGGCGGGCAGCCGTGGCTGCCGACGGTGGGCGGGTCCCCGGCGACGGGCGGCCAGGTCGGCGGGGCGGTCCTGGCGGGCGGGGCCGTTGCTCTCCCGCCCTCGCTCACCGCGTCTCGCTGCGCCCCACGACGGCCCCGGCCCGGTCGATGCAGATGACGTCCACCGCCACCGGTGCGCCTCGTAGCACGGACAGTGCCTGGTCCCGGGCCGCCACCGCCACCAGGTCGCCGAGCGGTACGCCGGCCGCCGTGCACAGTTGCAGCGCCGCGAGGCCCGTGTTGGCGACCTCGATCTCCGCAGCCAGCGCCTCGCTCGCACCGCCCTGCCGGGCCAGCCGCGCCAGGAACGGCTTGTCCACCTGGGAGCGGCCGGAGTGCAGGTCGAGATGGCCCGCGGCCAGCTTGGACAGCTTGGCGAACCCGCCGCAGACGGTCAGCCGCTCGACCGGATGCCGGCGTACGTACTTCAGGACCGCCCCCGCGAAGTCCCCCATGTCCAGCAGGGCGATCTCCGGCAGCCCGTACTCGGCCACCACCGTCTTCTCGGAGGTCGAGCCCGTGCACCCCGCGACGTGCGTGTGCCCGGCCGCGAGCGCCACGTCCACCCCTCGGCGGATCGAGTCGATCCAGGCTGAGCAGGAGTACGGCACCACGATGCCGGTCGTGCCCAGGATGGAGATCCCGCCCAGGATGCCCAGGCGGATGTTCCACGTGAAACGTGCGATCTCCTCGCCGTCATCCACCGAGACCGTGATCTCGACATCGCCGGTGCCGCCGTGCTCCGCCGCCACCCGCGCCACGTGGTCCCGCATCATCTGACGGGGGACGGGGTTGATCGCCGGCTCCCCGACATCCAGCGGCAGCCCGGGAAGCGTGACCGTCCCCACCCCGGGACCGGCCCGGAACACCACTCCGGACCCGGTCGGCAGCAGCCGTACGGTGGACCGCACCAGCGCGCCATGGGTGACGTCCGGGTCGTCGCCCGCGTCCTTGACCACGCCCGCCGTGGCCCGCCCGTCGGCGAGCTCCTCCACCGCGAGCGCGAAGGCGGGGGTCTGGCCCCGGGGCAGGGTGATGGTCACCGGATCGGGGAACTCGCCGGTCAGCAGGGCTGTGTACGCGGCGGTGGTCGCCGCCGTCGCGCAGGCACCGGTCGTCCATCCCGGCCGCAGACCGGTGTGCTTGAGTTGGGCGGTGCGCCCGCCCTGCGCCTCACTGCTCATGGATGGACCGATCCGATGTCCTTGCACGTACTCGTCCTCGGCGGCACGACGGAGGCCCGCCGCCTGGCGGAGTCCCTGGAGTCCGATGACGGGGTCCGGGTGACCAGCTCACTCGCCGGCCGTGTCGCCCGGCCGAAACTGCCGCCCGGCGATGTGCGGGTCGGAGGCTTCGGCGGAGCCGAGGGCATGGCCGAGTGGCTCCGCGCACACCATGTGGATGCGGTCATCGACGCCACCCATCCCTTCGCCGGAACGATCAGTTTCCACGCGGCCTCGGCTGCCGCCGCTGTCCATGTTCCCCTGCTGGCCCTCCGACGGCCCGGCTGGGTGCCCGTGGCGGGTGACCGGTGGCACGTCACCGACTCCCTCGGCGGCGCGGCGGAGCTGCTGCCGGGGCTGGGGTCGCGCGTGTTCCTCACCACGGGGCGCATGGGGCTGGCGGCGTTCGCCCCGCTGGACGCGCTGTGGTTCCTGATGCGTTCCGTGGACGCGCCCGACGCCCCGCATCCGGCGCGGATGGAGGTCCTGCTGGACCGGGGACCGTTCTCCCTGGAGGGCGAGCGGGAGCTGATCCGGCGGCATCGTGTCGATGTCCTCGTCACGAAGGACAGCGGGGGTGCGGCGACCGCTCCGAAACTCACCGCCGCGCGCGAGGCCGGTATCCCGGTGGTCGTGGTCCGCCGTCCGCCGGCCCCCGACGGCGTACCGGTGGCGGGGACGCCGGAGGAGGCGGCGGCCTGGTTGCGGGGGCGGGGTGCCTGACCCTTCCGGCGGGCTTCGGCTCGCGGGATCGGGCTGTGTCGGCCGCGGAGCCGTGGCCTGCGGAAACCCGCGCCGCGTACCGAGGTCAGCGGCCGTCGCGCGTTCTCGGCAGACGCACCCGCCGGCGCTCGATACGGGCGTGCCGCGGACGCAGTGGCCTTCCGTGCGAACGCCGCGTCCGCCCACTGCTCCGCCACGCCGCTCAGCGCGCCGCACAGGGTGATCGGGCACCGGAACTTCCGTGGGGCGTCCTCGCACCTGACGATGGGCGCCCGTGCGAGCGCGGAGCGGGACTTCGAGGGTGGACGGTCAGGTCAGGAGACCGTCGTGGAGGCGACCCTCGAAGCGACGGTGCCGGTCTCCAGGCTGGGCAGAGCCCCCGGATGCGCCACGCTCGACGTGCTGATGAACGGCAAGGCGCTCATCGAGCGCTGAGGGCTTCACGGTGCCGGGCGGTGGCGACCTGCCACAGGACGACATGCTCGCCGGGCGCGACCGCCGGGCTTGGGGGCCCGGGCGTCTGAGGCACGCGTCCGCCCGGCCTGGGCTCTCTCGTCATGACCCGCAGACCCGGGTGCGTGCGGCATGCGCCCGTCGGGCCCGGCTCTTTCGTCACGACCCGTAGGCCCAGGCGCCTCAGGCATGCGCCCGTAGGCCCGGGTGCGTGCGGCATGCGCCCGTCGGGCCCGACCGCAAGGCCCCCGCCCGCCAGGCCTCGAACGGCTCGGGCGGCTGTCCGAGCCGTTCTCCGGGCCCGGCGGGCCGGGGCGGTGTCAGTCCTCCGGGTAGCGGCGTGGCGTCCAGACGATCTGCCGGCCGTCGCCCCGGCGTACCCAGCGGGTCTGGGACGAGCCGACGATGAGGATCGTCCGCATGTCCACCTCGGCCGGGTCCAGATCGGCCAGCCGTACCGTCCGTACGCTCTCCGCCGGGCCTCCGACGTCACGGCCGAGCACCACGGGCGTGTCCGGGGAGCGGTGCTCCAGGAGCAGGTCGCGCGCCTTGCCGACCTGCCAGGTGCGCGTGCGGGAACCAGGGTTGTACAGCGCCATCACCAGGTCCGCCTCGGCCGCCGCGCGCAGCCGCGCGGCGATGACCTCCCACGGCTTCAGCCGGTCGGAGAGCGAGAGGGTGGCGTAGTCGTGTCCCAGTGGCGCACCGGCCCTGGCGGCTGCCGCGTTGGCCGCGGTCACCCCGGGCAGGACGCGTACGGGGATGTCCGCGTACGCCTCCTGCGAGGCCACTTCCAGTACGGCCGTCGCCATGGCGAACACCCCGGGGTCGCCCCCGGAGACCACGGCCACCCGGTGTCCGCGGCGGGCCAGGTCGAGGGCGAATTCGGCGCGCTCCGACTCGACCTTGTTGTCGGAGCCGTGGCGCCGCTGCCCCGGCCGTACCGGCACCCTGTCCAGGTACGTCGTGTAGCCGACCACGTCGTCCGCGGCGGCCAGCGCGCCGCGTGTCTCGGGTGTCAGCCACAGCGGTCCGGCGGGGCCGGTGCCCACCACGACGACCTCGCCGGAACCCGGCGCGCGCTCGGGCCGGGGCGCGTCGATCCGGCTGGGCAGCACGGCGACCGCGAAGTACGGCACGGAGTCCGCGTCGGTGTCCGCGAGATGGCCGGTCCGTTCCCCGGCCATGGTGGCGCGTTCGACGTACCGTGCCTCGGACAGCCGCCCGGATGCCTCGAACGCCCGCCGCACGGTGGGGAACGTCCGGCCCAGCTTCATCACCACGGCGGAGTCGGTGGCCGCCAGACGTGCGGTCAGCTCCTCCTCCGGCAGGGTGCCGGGCAGGATCGTCAGCACCTCCTCGGCCTCCACGAGCGGGGTGCCGAGACGGGCGGCGGCGGCGCTGACCGACGTGACACCGGGGATGACCTCGGTGTCGTAACGGTCCGCCAGCCGCTTGTGCATGTGCTGGTACGAACCGTAGAAGAGCGGGTCCCCCTCGGCGAGCACGGCGACCGTGCGCCCGGCGTCGAGATGCACCGCGAGGCGGGCCGCGGCCTCGGCGTAGAACTCGTCCAGCGCACCCCGGTAGCCGCCGGGGTGGTCGGTGGTCTCCGTCGTGACGGGGTAGACCAGCGCCTCCTCGATGTGGTCGGCGCGGATGTACTGCGCCGCGATCGAGCGGGCGATGGAACGGCCGTGCCGGGCGGAGTGGTACGCGACGACATCGGCCTCGCCGATGATCTGCACGGCCCGCACGGTCATCAGAGCGGGGTCGCCCGGGCCGAGCCCGACCCCGTACAGGCGTCCGGTGCTCCCGGGCTCCTCGGTCTTTCCGTCGTGCTGCTGCTCGGGCACGCTCACTCCTCCTCGCTGGCGATCGCGTTGAGGGCGGCGGCGGCGATGGCACTGCCACCACGCCTGCCCCGCACGACGAGGTGCTCCAGCCCGGACGGGTGGGCGGCCAGGGCCTCCTTGGACTCGGCGGCCCCGATGAAACCGACGGGCACGCCGATGACGGCGGCGGGGCGCGGGGCGCCCGCCTCGATCATCTCCAGCAGCCGGAAGAGCGCGGTGGGCGCGTTGCCGACGGCGACGACCGCGCCCTCCATCCGGTCCCGCCACAGCTCCAGCGCGGCGGCGCTGCGCGTGGTGCCGAGCTCCGCGGCCAGCCCGGGGACCGCGGGGTCGGACAGGGTGCAGATCACGTCGTTGTCCGCCGGCAGCCGCTTGCGGGTGACACCGCTGGCGACCATGGCCACGTCGCACAGGATCGGCGCGCCGGAGCGCAGGGCCGCGCGGGCATCGGCCACCACGTTCGGTGAGAAGGCGAGATCGCGTACGAGGTCGACCATGCCGCAGGCGTGGATCATGCGGACGGCGACCTGGCTCACGTCGGCGGGCAGCCCTGCCAGATCCGCCTCCGCGCGGATGGTGGCGAAGGACTGGCGGTAGATCGCCGGTCCGTCCTTCTCGTACTGATGCACAGTGCTGTCGCTTTCTTCATCGAACAGGTCGAACGGGTTGAACAGGTTGAACAGGTCGGACGGGCCGAAAGACTGAACGGGTCGAGCCGGTCGGCCAGGTGGAGCGGGTGACGCGTGGTGCTCAGGTGCGCGCGCCCCGGGCGCTCGCCACGGTGGCGGCGAGCGCCACCGGGTCGTTCCGTACGGTCGCCGCAGCGGTGGCCGTGTCCCCCCGCACGTGGGAGACGCGGTGTCCGTCGGGGGTGGCGACCACGTCGATCCACTCCCCGTGCGGATGGCCGCAGCGGCGTTCGCACCCGGACCAGTACACAGGGAGCCGTCCGGGCGGTCCGACGGCGGCCCCTGCCTCGGCCCGCACGTCGGCGAGCGACTTCGCGCAGCCGGGCTGCCCGATACAGGCTCCCACCCCGGCCCACGGGGAGCCGGGGCCGGTGATCAGACCGGCCCCGGAGAGCTCGTCCAGCAGGCTGTCCGCCCGGTCGGACCCGATGCCGGTGACGACGGCTCCCCGCCACGGGGTGAGGCGCAGCTCCCCCGCGCCCGACAGCAGCCGCCACTGGTCCAGGTCCAGCCGGCCCAGCGGTACGCCGACGGACAGCGCGGCTCCGTGGCGGCCGCCCGGGAGGGGGCCGGGGCCGGGGGCAACGGCTTCGAGGGCACGGGGGCGGTGGCCCGGGGTGACGGCGACGCCCGCCCTCGACAGCCGTCGGACGACGGCGGCCGGCAGCGCGGCCGCGGTCTCGTCCGGCAGGTCCCTGACCCGCCAGGCGCCGGTGTCACGGGCCGATTCGAGGAAGGCCTCGGCGGCGATCAGCGCGGCGCGGGGCCCGTCGGAGGCGGAAACGCGGAGGACGGCGTCGCTGTCCCCGACGCGCAGCAGACCACTGCCGTCGGCATGGCTCAGGAGGGTGAGGTCGGCACCGAGGGCATCCACATCACCCCGGCCGTCGTCGAGAGCGAACAGGAACCGCCCGGAGAGCGCCGTCGCGTTGTCACTTCCGCACAGAAGCCGATCCAGCGTGGTCAGCCAGGGTCTGATGTCGGCGGTGCCGAGGCCGTCGAGGCCGGAGAGGGGGGACGCGACCACGTTGCGCACCCGTTCGTGGCGTCCGGAGGTCAGCAGCCCCGCGGCGTCCAGCAGCGCGGCCAGCTCGGCACCGCAGTCCGGCGGGAGCCCGCGCAGCTGTACGTTCCCGCGTGAGGTGAGATGCAGCTCACGGTCACCGAGGCGCCCGGCGGCCCGTCCCAGCGCCTCGGCCTGGTGGGGTGTCAGCACCCCGCCGGGTATGCGGATCCGCGCCAGCGCACCGTCGTCCGCCCGGTGCAGACGCAGTGCACCGGGGCAGGCGTCACCGCTGCTCCGGGCGTGCGCGCCGTCCGGAGAGGGCGGCGGAAGGGGGGAGGCGGACATGGCGGCGAGCATACCGACCGTGACCGTGGCGCACCCCTACGGTCACTGTGACCTACGGGACACCCGCTGCCGCTCCGCACCGGCCCTGCCGTCCGGGTCGGGGTCGGCCGCGCCGGTCGAGCGCCGCCGTCCCGACCGGTCCGTGCCGTCGCGGTCAGGTTTCAGGGCGCCGCCCTTTCACGGGGCCGGTTCCGCTCTGTCGTCCCTGTCGTCGCGGCCGAGTTCTGCCGACCTGGTCAGGAGGCGCGGGTGCCCGTCGGGGGCCGCGCCGCCTTGTGCAGCGCTGGCATCCCTGTGCAGCGCTTCCGTGCCGGTGCGGCCCCGAACGTAAGGGTGCGGCAGCCGTCGCCCCGGCGGTTCCTTCTGAACCGGCCCAGCGCCTGGTCCAGCCCCACAGTCCCTGGGCCCGGTCCTGCTGCCCGGCCCCCACAGCCCCACAGCCGCCCGGGCCCGGTCCTGCTGCCCCGCCCTCGCAGCCCGCAGCCCGCCGTCCTGCCCCGTCCCGAGCCGCCCCCGCAGCCCGCCGTCCTGCCCCGGTCCGCCCCCGCCGTCCCGTCAGGGCGGGGGCCGTCTGGTCAGGACCCCCCTCCCCCCGCCTACTATGCCTAGCGGCGGTCCGTTCGGTCCGCCATCGCCATACGGCGACATGGGAGGAAGCCCGGTGAGATTCCGGCGCGGTCCCGCCACTGTGAGCCCGGCCCCACCCGGCCGGGCGAGTCAGGAACTCCCTTCCCTCAGGCTCTCGGTCCCGCCCGAGCAGCCGTCCGACACTGCCCGGGGCGTGGACACCCCGAGGAGGGCTGACGCCGCATGATCCTGCTCCTGTCGACGTCCGACACCGACCTGCTGAGCGCACGTGCCGCGCAGGGCCCGGTCAGCTACCGCTACGCCAACCCCTCCCGGCTCTCCGTCGAGGACCTGCCGCGGCTCCTGGACGGCACGGACCTCGTGGTCGTACGCCTCCTCGGCGGTGTCCGCGCCTGGCAGGAGGGGCTGGACCAGGTGCTGGCCACCGGCCGCCCGGTCGTCGTCCTCACCGGTGAACAGGCCCCCGACGCCCAGCTGATGGCCGCCTCGACGGTGCCGATCGGTATCGCCGCCGAGGCGCACGCCTACCTCGCGCACGGCGGCCCCGCCAACCTGGAGCAGCTGGCCCGCTTCCTCTCCGACACGGTGCTGCTCACCGGCCACGGCTTCGAGCCGCCCGCCCCGGCCCCGGCGTGGGGCCCGCTGGAGCGGACCGCGCGGGACGTCACCGGCCCGACCGTCGCGGTGCTCTACTACCGCGCCCACCACATGAGCGGGAACACGGCGTTCATCGACGCGCTCTGCACGGCCGTGGAGGACGCGGGCGCCCGCCCCCTCCCGCTGTACGTCGCCTCCCTGCGCACGCCCGAGCCCGAACTCATCGACGAACTCCGCGCCGCGGACGCCATCGTGACGACGGTCCTCGCCGCGGGCGGCACCAAGCCGGCGACCGCGTCGGCGGGCGGCGACGACGAGTCCTGGGACGCGGGCGCCCTCACCGGCCTCGACGTACCGGTCCTCCAGGCGCTCTGCCTCACCAGCCCCCGGGCCGCCTGGGAGGAGAACGACGAGGGTGTCTCCCCGCTGGACGCGGCCACCCAGATCGCGGTGCCGGAGTTCGACGGCCGTCTGATCACGGTGCCGTTCTCCTTCAAGGAGATCGACGAGGACGGCCTGCCCGCGTACGTCGCCGACACCGAGCGCGCGGCCCGGGTCGCCGGGATCGCGGTGCGGCACGCCCGGCTCCGCCACATCCCGGCCGCCGAGAAGCGGATCGCCCTCGTCCTGTCGGCGTACCCGACCAAGCACTCCCGCATCGGCAACGCGGTCGGCCTCGACACCCCCGCCAGCGCCGTCGCGCTGCTGCGCAGGCTCCGCGAGGAGGGCTACGACTTCGGCCCCGAGGAGGAGATCCCGGGCCTGGTCTCCGGCGACGGCGACGAGCTGATCTACGCGCTCATCGAGGCCGGCGGCCACGACCAGGAGTGGCTCACCGAGGAGCAGCTGGCCCGCAATCCGGTCCGGATCCCCGCGGCCGACTACCGCCGCTGGTTCGCCACCCTGCCCGCCGAACTCCGCGAGGCGGTCGAGGAGCACTGGGGCCCGGCGCCCGGCGAGATGTTCCTCGACCGGTCCCGCAACCCCGAGGGCGACATCGTGCTCGCCGCCCTGCGCCGCGGCAACCTGCTGATCCTCATCCAGCCGCCGCGCGGCTTCGGCGAGAACCCGATCGCGATCTACCACGACCCCGATCTCCCGCCCTCGCACCACTACCTGGCCGCGTACCGCTGGATCGCCGCCTCCGCCGACGACAACGGCTTCGGCGCCGACGCGATGATCCACCTGGGCAAGCACGGCAACCTGGAGTGGCTGCCCGGCAAGAACGCCGGCCTCTCGGCCGCCTGCGGCCCCGACGCGGCGCTGGGCGATCTGCCGCTGGTCTACCCGTTCCTGGTCAACGACCCCGGCGAGGGCACCCAGGCCAAGCGCCGCGTGCACGCCACCCTCGTGGACCACCTCGTCCCGCCGATGGCCCGCGCCGACAGCTACGGCGACATCGCCCGCCTCGAACAACTGCTGGACGAGCACGCCCAGATCGCCGCCATGGACCCGGCCAAGCTGCCGGCCGTACGCGCCCAGATCTGGACCCTCATCCAGGCCGCGAAGCTCGACCACGACCTGGGACTCGAGGACCGGCCCGAGGACGAGGGCTTCGACGAGTTCATCATGCATCTCGACGGCTGGCTCTGTGAGATCAAGGACGTCCAGATCCGCGACGGCCTGCACGTCCTGGGCGGCGCCCCGGCAGGCAAGGACCGCGTGAACCTGGTCCTCGCCGTGCTGCGCGCCCGCCAGATCTGGGGCGGCACGTCCTCGCTGCCGGGCCTGCGCGAGGCGCTCGGCCTGGACGAGTCGGCGGCCACCCGCACCGCGGCCGACGAGACCGAGGAACGCGCCCGCGCCCTCGTGCAGGCCATGGACGACGCCGACTGGGACCCGGCGGCCGTCGCCGGTGTCGCCGAGGGGCTCCCGCAGGCCGTCGCCGACATCCTCGGCTTCGCCGCCCGCGAGGTCGTGCCCCGCCTCGCCGCCACGACCGACGAGCTCGACCACGCGGTGCACGCGCTGAACGGCGGCTTCGTCCCCGCGGGTCCCTCCGGCTCCCCGCTCCGCGGTCTGGTCAACGTCCTTCCGACCGGCCGCAACTTCTACTCCGTCGACCCCAAGGCGGTCCCCTCCCGGCTCGCCTGGGAGACCGGCCAGGCACTCGCCGACTCGCTCCTGGAGCGCTACCGCGCCGACAACGGCGAGTGGCCCACCTCCGTCGGCCTCTCCCTGTGGGGCACCAGCGCGATGCGCACCTCGGGCGACGACATCGCCGAGGCGTTCGCCCTGCTCGGTGTCCGCCCCGTCTGGGACGACGCCTCGCGCCGTGTCACGGGCCTGGAGGCCATCCCGTACGAGGAGCTGGGCCGTCCCCGCATCGACGTGACGCTGCGCATCTCCGGCTTCTTCCGCGACGCGTTCCCGCACACCGTCGGCCTGCTGGACGACGCCGTACGCCTCGCCGCCTCCCTGGACGAGCCGGCCGAGCGGAACTTCGTACGCGCCCACACCCAGGCCGACCTGGCCGAACACGGTGACGAGCGGCGCGCCACCACCCGTATCTTCGGCTCCCGGCCCGGTACGTACGGAGCGGGGCTGCTCCAGCTCATCGACTCCCGCGACTGGCGTACGGACGCCGACCTCGCCGAGGTGTACACGGTGTGGGGCGGTTACGCGTACGGCCGTGAGCTGGACGGGCGCCCGGCGCGGGACGAGATGGAGACCGCGTACAAGCGGATCGCGGTGGCGGCGAAGAACACCGACACCCGCGAGCACGACATCGCGGACTCGGACGACTACTTCCAGTACCACGGCGGCATGGTCGCGACCGTACGCGCGCTGAAGGGCACCGCCCCCGAGGCGTACATCGGCGACTCGACGCGCCCCGAGACCGTCCGCACCCGCACGCTGGTCGAGGAGACGTCCCGGGTCTTCCGCGCCCGGGTGGTCAACCCGAAGTGGATCGAGGCGATGCGCCGCCACGGCTACAAGGGCGCCTTCGAGCTGGCCGCGACGGTCGACTACCTCTTCGGGTACGACGCGACGACCGGCGTGGTCGCGGACTGGATGTACGACAAGCTCACCGAGACGTACGTCCTGGACCCCACCAACCGCGAGTTCCTCCAGCAGGCCAACCCCTGGGCCCTGCACGGCATCGCGGAGCGCCTCCTGGAGGCGGAGTCCCGGGGCATGTGGGCGAAGCCCGACCCTGCGGTGCTCGAAGCGCTGCGCCAGGTGTTCCTCGAGACCGAGGGTGACCTGGAGGGCGAGGACTGAGCCGCGCACCGGCCGGGGGAGGCCCCCGGCCGGTGCCGTCCGGCCCTGTCTTGCCGCCTCTCCGGAGCGGGTTCACGCTGGGGGAATGGGTGACCGAGCGGGCCACGGGCCCACCCCTCCCTTGAAGCATGCGTTCCGTTTGATGGAAGCCGCTGCGGCCCACGAGGGCGGCGCGACCCTGGAGCGGCTGGCGCGGACAGCGGGGCTGCCCTTCGACGAGGCCCGCCGGCTGCTGCGGCCCCTCACGCGGGACGGCTCCCTCCACAGGCTGGAGGACGGCGGTCTCGTCCTCGGCGGCGAGCCGGACGGCGGCCACGCCGCGTGGGACCTGGTCAACCGTGTACGCCCCGCCCTCGCCGCGCTGCGGGACGAGCTGTCGGCCGCCGCCTACCTCACCTTCTACGAGGACGGCGAGATCAGGATCGCCGAGATCGTCGACGGCCCGCAGACGCCCAAGGTCGATCTCCGGGTGGGGTTCGAGGACGCCGGGCACGCCACGGCCCTCGGCAAGTGCGTCCTGCGCGAGCTCGACGACGACGCGCGGGCCGACTACCTCTCCCGGCACACCCTCGCCGACCTCACTCCGCGCACGATCACGCACCGGGAGGAGCTGATCCGGCAGCTCGAATCGCCGGCCCCGGTGGTCATGGACCGGGAGGAGTACGACCTCGGGACGGTGTGCATCGCGGTGCCCGTGTACGACGGCGCCACGCTCGGCTCGCTCGGCATCTCGTTCCGGGCGGACCGGATGTACCGCGCAAGCCGGGTCCGCGAGAGCCTGCTGGCATCGGCGGACCGGCTGACCAGGGGCCTCCTGTTCGGCCGGTGAGGGCGGCGGCGGGAAGCGGCTGTCCCGGCCGCCCGTCGTCCGGCGCACGAGGACGGGCGGGAGGGGGCGCCCAGGGGAGGGCGCCCAGGAGGGGCCCGGGGGCACGCCTGCGAGGGCTTTCCGCCCGGGGGCCCGCCTGGGGACGTCGCGCGCTGTCCGCCGGTGCGCCTGGTGCTCCGGTGGGCCTGCTGCTCCGGTGCGCCTGGTGCGGGTGGCGGCCCGGTTCTCGGGTGGGGCGGGTGCGGGTGGCGGCCCGGTTCTCGGGTGGGGCGGGTGCGGGTGGCGGCCCGGTTCTCGGGTGGGGCCGGTGCCGGTGGCGGCCGATCACCTCGGCGCTGCTCGCGGACCGGCCTCGTCCCTGCTGACGGCTGTCCGTCTACGGGTGCGCGGCGCCCGCGGTCACGTTCTTGAGTTCGGCCAGCAGTTCGCGCATCACCACCGACATCCCGCGTTCCTCGGACGTCGCGATCCAGCGTTCGAAGCCGACCTTGAAGACGGCGATCCCCGTCTCCGCGGTCAGGCTGGCGGTCGGTTCCGGTACGCCGCGCCGGCGCAGGGTGTCGGCGAGCGCGGCCGACAGCGAGGCCAGCTTGATCAGCTCACGCTCCTGGAGCTCGGCGTTCGCCACGATCACCGCCTGCCGTCGGCGCGCATACGTACGGCGGTCCTCGAACATCCCGGAGGCCGCGTCGAGCGCCACCGCCAGCACGTCGATCGGGGCCAGGGACTCCGGAGCGCCCGCGACCGCCTCGACCAGCAGATCCTGTAGTTCGGAACCACCGAAGAGCACCTCGCGCTTGTCGGCGTAGTGCCGGAAGTACGTCCGCTCCGTGAGCCCGGCCCGCTTGGCGATCTCCGCCACGGTGGTCTGCTCGAAGCCGTGCTCGCTGTAGAGCTCCAACGCCGCCTCCGCGAGGCGCCCGCGCGCGTTCGGCTCCCATCTACCCATACGGCCGATCCTACGTGATGGCAGTCGCTGACATCAGGTGTTACGGTTGATGTCAGTCAATGACATCGATAGTTCCGGAGTTTCCCATGCGTATCTTCGTGACCGGCGCGTCCGGCTGGATCGGCTCCGCCGTCGTGCCCGAACTCATCGAAGCGGGTCACCAGGTGGCCGGACTCGCCCGCTCCGAGGCGTCCGCCGCCGCGCTCACCGCGGCCGGGGCCGAGGCGGTCCGGGGCACCGTCGACGACCTCGACGTCCTGAGGAGCGAGGCCGCAGCGTCGGACGGCGTGATCCACCTCGCCTTCAAGCACGACATCGCCTTCTCGGGCGATTTCCGGGGCGCCGCGGAGGCCGACCGCAGGGCGGTCGACGCCTTCGGCGACGCGCTGGAAGGAACCGGCCGTCCCTTCGTGATCGCCTCGGGCGTCGCCGGTCTCGTCACCGGCCGGGTGGCCACCGAGCAGGACAGGCCGACGGTCGACGGCTCGCCGACCTCGGTGCGGGCGGCCACCTCCGAAGCGGTGCTCCGACTCGCCTCGCGTGGCGTCCGCTCCTCGGTGGTGCGGCTCGCCCCCACCTGCCACGGCGACGGGGACAACGGCTTCATGGCGAGTCTGGTCGCCATGGCCCGCGCCCACGGCACCTCCGGCTACATCGGTGACGGTGCCAACCGCTGGCCCGCGGTGCACCGCCTCGACGCCGCGCGGTTGTTCCGGCTGGCCGTCGAGAAGGCTCCGGCCGGATCGGTGCTGCACGGGATCGCGGAGGAGGGCGTCGCGGTCCGCGACATCGCCGAAGTGATCGGCCGCCACCTCGACGTACCGGTGGCCTCCGTGGCTCCGGAGGACGCGGCGGAGCACTTCTCCTGGCTGGGCGGCTTCCTCAGCCTCGACGCCCCCGCGTCGCACGCCCTCACCACCGAACTGCTGGGGTGGACGCCGACCCGGCCCGGTCTCCTGGAGGACCTGGAGAAGGGCCACTACTTCGCCGCGCCCGACTCCTCCGCCCACGCCTGACGGGCGGCGTCCGGGCCGGGCCCCGTCCTGACGGGCGGGGCCCCCGCAGCGGACGGGGGGCCTGGCGACCCCGAGCCCGAGGGTTCGGCGACGACAGTGACACGGCATCGACGGTGCCGGGCGGGCCCGGGCTCCGCCCAGGGCGGGCGGGCTGGTGGGGCGCCGAGGTCGTGCCCCGCCTCGCCGCCACGACCGACGAGGTGGGGCGCCGAGGTGCGCGGCCCTCGCGTCGCCGGAGCCCCGAAGGGGCCGGGAGTACGCGTACAGCCGTACGGCCCCGTGCCTCCACGCCCTGCATCGGCTTGTCCGTACTCCAGCGGCGCCGGACCACGCCCACTGCTGACGGCCGGAGGAGTCACCCGCACAGCTGGACCGGCTGTGCCTGACTCCGGACAGTCGCACGAGTTCCGCGTGCCGTAGGAGGGCTGAACCCGTCATGTGTGCCGCCGCAGGGGTGTGCCGATCACGTCGGCCACCGGACGGCGGGACGGGTCAGGCGTGCCGCCGCAGGGCTGACCGGTCGTGTCCGACGCAGGACGGTCGTACTGGTCGTGTCCAACGGCTGACAGTCGCACCGGGCGGTTGTACCGGGTGTGCGTGGCGCCGGACGGTTGTACCGGGTGTGCGTGGCGCCTGACGGTCGTACTGGGTGTGCGTGGCGCCGGACGGTCGTACTGGGTGTGCGTGGCGCCGCACAGGCGAACCCGTTACGCGTAGCCCAGGACAGCAGGGCTCATGACGCACGCCGCCGGAGGGGCGTACCGGCTGCGTCTGCCGGCAAGCGACCGGCTCGGCCTCGTCCGTCACGGACGGCGGGGCAGGGCCACGTCGGCCGCCGGGGGGCGTGCGTGACGGCCCACGACTGCCACCGGGCGGCGGGACGGCCCACGATCGCCACCGGCCTGTGGGACCGGCCACGTCGGCCGCCGGGCGGCGGTATCGGCGACGCGACCCGTGCAGCCAGGTCACCCGTGCCGCCGCACCTCCGGACCGGTCAGGAATCAAGAAGCGCCCGGCGCGCTGCCGCCATAGCTTCGTTCCATGGCTTCCATCACATCCGTCACCCTCGAGGTGGCCGACCCCGCCGCCGCCGAACACTTCTACGCCGCCGCCTTCGGGCTCGGCCCCGAGCTCCGTGTGCGGGGCTCCGAGGAGCCGACGACCGGCTTCCGCGGCTTCACGTTGTCGCTCACGGTCTCCCAGCCGTCCACCGTCAACGCGCTCGTCGACTCCGCGCTCGAAGCCGGTGCGTCGAGCGTGAAGCCGGTCACGAAGTCCTTCTGGGGCTACGGCGGCGTCGTACAGGCTCCCGACGGGACGCTCTGGAAGATCGCGAGTTCGGCGAAGAAGGACAAGGGTCCGGCCACCCGGGAGATCGACCGCGTCGTGCTCCTCCTGGGGGCCGAGGACGTGCTCGCGAGCAAGCGGTTCTACGTCGACCACGGGCTCAAGGTGGGAAAGAGCTTCGGCCGGAAGTACGTCGAGTTCGACCTGCCGTCGAGCCCCGTCACCCTTGCGCTTTACGGCCGTTCCGCCCTGGCCAAGGACGCAGGGGTCCCGCCCGAGGGCACCGGTTCGCACCGGATCGTGCTCGGGAGCGACAGCGGCCCCTTCACCGACCCGGACGGGTTCGAGTGGGAGAAGGCGTCCCACTGAGGGGTACGCGGCGGCCCCTGCGCGTCGACCCCACGAAGCCGAACGCGCTGGGCATCGCCGAAGCCCCGTGGCACGATCGCTCACGTGACCAGCACACCCGCCGAGGCCCGGCACCTGCGTGACCTGGCACGGCTGCGCCGTGTCCGTGACCGGATGGACCGGGAGTACGCGCAGCCGCTGGACGTGGAGGCACTGGCCAGGGGCGTGAACATGTCGGCCGGACACCTCAGCCGCCAGTTCCGGCTCGCCTACGGCGAGTCGCCGTACGGCTATCTGATGACACGGCGGATCGAACGGGCGATGGCGCTGCTGCGGCGCGGCGACCTCAGCGTCACCGATGTCTGCTTCGAGGTCGGCTGCTCGTCGCTCGGCACCTTCAGCACGCGCTTCACGGAACTGGTCGGGATGCCACCCAGCGCGTACCGGCGCCAGGCCGTGAACGGGGCGCCCGGACTCCCGGCGTGCGTGGCGAAACAGGTGACCAGGCCGGTCAGGAATCGAGAAGCCCCTGCCGTCGAACCGCCGCTAGCGTGACGTCCATGGACATCACCATTCACACGAGCGTCCTCCCGCACGACGACCCGGACGCCGCACTGGCCTTCTACCGCGACACCCTCGGTTTCGAGGTCCGCAAGGACGTCGGATCCGGCGCGATGCGCTGGATCACCGTCGGCCCCGCCGGCCAGCCCGACACCTCGATCCTGCTGGCACCGCCGGCCGTCGACCCGGGCATCACCGAGGACGAGCGCCGCACGGTCGTCGAGATGATGGCCAAGGGCACCTACGGGTGGATCCTCCTGGCCACCAAGGACCTCGACGCCACCTTCGAGCGGCTCCAGGCCGGTGACGCCGAGGTCGTCCAGGAGCCGACCGAGCAGCCGTACGGTGTACGCGACTGCGCCTTCCGCGACCCCGCCGGGAACCTGATCCGCCTGCAAGAACTGCGCTGAGTCCCGGCCGCATCCGGGGCGGTGGCCTCTGGCAGTGCCCAGGGGCGGCGATCAGCTGGGGCGATCAGCTGAGGCGACCAGCGGCGGTGCCCCGCGGCGGTGCCCCGCGGCGGTGAGCGGGCGCCGCTCGCCGGAGCCCCGTGCTGCGGAGCCCCAGTGCTGCGGCGGGCCCCGCAACTGTTGCTCGGAGGGAGACCGGCGCCCCGGCTCCCTCCCGAGCGTTCTGCGGCACCCTCCAACGGCCCCGCTGCGGAGCCCCCGTGCTGCGGAGCCCCCGCCAACCGTCGCTCGGGAGGGAGACCGGCACCCCGGCTCCCTCCCGAGCGCTCTGCGGCACCCTCCAACGGCCGATCGATGCCACAGCGGACGACATCCCGGAGAACCCTGGGCCGTGACGCGGGGCAGATGGGTGTCCGGGGCGGTGGGGGAGCGATGCCATGTCCGGTGACCGGGCGGGAGGCCGTGACCGGCGGCCGCCGACCAGCAGGGGCCGTCACCCAGCAGGTGTCAAATGGGGCATTTCGTTCATATTCGCTACGATCGCCGCATGACAGGCATGCACACGTGGCCCCTTCTGGTGGCATCGCACGACCTCCTGCGTGAGGCGGTCGCCTCGATCCCCGCCGACGGCCGACGGCTGCCCACCCCCGCCTCGGAGTGGAACGTCGTCCAGGTCGCCCAGCACTCGGCCGGCGACCAACTCGCCTACGCCTCGGCCCTGACCGGCGGCCCCGGTCCCACCGAGGATCCGTTCGCCCCCTCCGCCGGCTGGGACGGCGACCTGGCCGTTCTGCTCGACATCGCCCTGAAGACGTCGGCGGACGCGTTCGCGACGCTCGACCCGGCAAGGAAGGCGGTGCCGGTGCCGCTGCCTCCCTTCGAGGTCGGCGCGGCCACGGCGGCAGGCGCGGCCGCACTGGACGCGGCGATCCACGCCTGGGACATCGCGGCCGCGACGGGCCAACGCTCCCCGCTCACGGATGAACTGGCCCGTCAACTCGCCCTGGCGGCCCGCGAACTGGCCGAGCCACTGCGCGGCTTCGCCTTCGCCCCCGCCATCGAACCGGCACCGGGAGCCGGCGACGCGGCGGCCCTGCTGAACTACCTCGGCCGCGACGCGGACTGGCGCCCCACCACCTGACCGGGCGGCCCCGTCCACCTGGTTCGGGCCGCCTTCCCGGCGCTGGTTCCCGGACCGGGCCGCTACCCGACCCCCGGATTCCGCCCCCGGTGGTCCGGCCCTCCTTGTCCTCTGGCACCTTCCCCGTCGCCTGGTCCCTGCCCGGGCCCGTTGTCCCAGAGGGCTGCCGCCGAACCGAAGGGCGCCCGCGAGCAGCGGAGCGGTTCGGCGGCAGCCCCGTCTCACGCGGAAGGGCCCGGGAGCCCCGGACCCCTCCCGAAGGCGCCCGGGGGATCGGGAGGTACCCGCCCAACGCCGTCTCCGAAGTGCCCGGAGCCACGGGCGCCCAGGGAGCCCCGGGAGCCCCCGGGCACCGCGCCCCACGCCCTCCGACTGACGTGCTACGGGTGAATAAGCGGGCATCGCGGTGCGCCGGGAGCCAGGCACCGGCACTCTGCTGAAGGTGCGGAGCTGCGGGGGAGGCGCCGGTCGGCGGCCTGCTTCCTCCGCGACGGGGCCACGGTCCCGGCGACGTCCATGGACGCGGGTCGAGGGGGCGCTTCAATGACATCCGGTGCGGCACGTCCATGCGATCAGGCACCTGCGACGGACAAGCCACCCGGCAGCGTCGGCGCACACCCCAGGCCGCGCGAGCAGCCCAGCCCTTCCGGACAGCCTGAGCAACCCGACCAGTCCGGGCAGCCGGAGGGTCCCGACCAGTCCGGACAGCCTGAGGATCTCGACCAGTCCGGGCAGCCGGAGGGTCCCGACCAGCCCGGGCTCCCAGAACGATCCGGGCGGCGCAGGAACCCCGAGCACCCCGAGCAACCCGACCAGTCCGGGCAGCGCAGAGAGCCCGAGCACCCCGATCATCCCGGGCAGCCCGCGTACTCCGAGCAGCCCGCGCGGTCCGACCGGCTCGGCCGGCCCACCCCCGGCCCTGCCCGCTCACCGGCGGTCCCCGTACAACCACGCCGTCCGCCCGGTGAGGATCGGCGCCGCCCCGTGCCTCGCCACGTCGCCTGCGTGATGGACGGGAACGGCCGGTGGGCGCAACAGCGCTCTCTGCCGCGTACGTCGGGGCACTCGGCGGCCGAGGCAACGGTGATCGACGTCATCGAAGCGGCGCGCTCGGCCGGCGTCGAATGGCTCAGCCTGTACGCCTTCTCCACCGAGAACTGGCGGCGCCCGGGCGAGGAGATCGACTTCCTCATGCGCCTCGTGCGCCGGGTGGTGCGCAAACACGCGCCGCTGCTGCACGCCCGAGGCATCCGCTGCCGACTCCTGGGAGCCGAGGACCCGCGGATCCCCGCCCCCCTCGCCCAGGACTTCGCCGACCTCATGACACTCACCGAGGCGAACCGGGGGATGACGCTGACGGTGGCGTTCGACCACGGCGGGCGCCAGGACATCGTGTCCGCGGCGCGCTCCCTCATCCGCGCGGGGGTGTCCGCCGACGCCGTCGACCAAGCGCGCTTCGCCGCGCACCTGCCCGTCCCGGACATGCCCGACGTGGACCTCGTCATCCGTACCTCCGGCGAGCAGCGCATCTCCAACTTCATGCTCTGGCAGGTGGCCTACGCCGAGTGGGTCTTCCCACCGGTGCTCTGGCCCGATTTCCGCGCCCCGCACTTCCTGGAATGCCTGCACGACTACCGGAGCCGCGACCGCCGCTTCGGCGGCCTGACACAGCAAGCGAACGGAGAGTCCCACCAGTGAAGGACACGGACGGCACCAGCCACTCCCCACGGACCGGACCCGGCACCCCGGGCCCGTACGAAGCCCCCGGCCGGGCGTCCACGCAGGCACCGGCCGAGTCCCTGTTCGGCCCCGGGGCCCAGTTCGACCGCTTCTTCAACGACCCCCGCTGGGCGCTCGCCGTCGTCAGGGCCACGGTCCTGGAAGCCGCCCACCCGCAGATCGGCGCGGCCCTGGCCGACAACTCCGCCTTCGTCGTGCACCCCTGGCGAAGGCTGCGCAACACACTGGTCAGCCTCCAGCGCATGTTCGGGGCCGACGAGCAGACCAGGCAGCGGGAGGCAGCGCGGCTGAACCGCCTGCACACCCGGCTGAGGGGCACGGACGCGCGGAACCAGTCCTACGACGCGATGGACCCCGAGGTGCGCGCCTGGGTGGTCGCGACGCTCTTCGAGAGCTCCGTCACCATGTGCCGGCTGAGCGGCCAGCCCCTGGACCAGGTCACCATGGAGCAGCTCTACGCAGAGTTCCAGGCCTTCCTCGCCGCCCTGGGGGACCAGGCAGGCCATCTCCCGCCCACCTTGCCCGAGTTCTGGCAGTACTACGACCGCATGGTCACGGAGGAACTGCAGAACACGGAGGCGCTCCGCATCATCCTCTTCAAGCTCCTGGAACACCTGCCGGCACCGCCCCTGTTCGCAGGGCTGCCCACTGTCTGGGCGACCGGCCGCGCGCTCGCGGGCCCGGTCATCGGCACCATCACCGTGGCCTCCCTCCCCGAGGCCTTCCGCCGCCGGGCGGGGCTGCCGGATGTCCTCGGCGCCCAGGCCCTGATGCAGAGTGCTTACATGGCCGCCAGGCTGGCCGGCACCCTGCCGGACAACTGGATCCGTACGGAGAACTTCGTCGGTCTGCTCGACCTGTCCCCAGCCGGCGACGGCCCCGGCGCCGAGGCGCTCGGCACGCTGCGCGCCCGGATGAAGCGGGCCGGCGCCCTGATCCGTCTGATCACACCGGTCCCCGCCCAGCAGGACGGTACGCGCACGAGCGGGAACCCCGAGAACCTCCGCAGTGCCCGCGAGTTCTTCCACGAGGTGCTGGACCAGACCGGGGACGGCTATGTGGACTGGCCCGATCTCGCGGCCATGGCACGGGAACTCTGTTCGCGTCTGGACCTGGACGAGCCGAAGGAGACCCGGCTGTACGACGCGTTCGCCGCGTGGTGGAAGGAACTCCAGGGCGCCCTGGACAGCGACGGCGACGGCCGGGTGAGCGAGGAGGAGTACGCGGCGGCGGCACCGTCCCTGGCGGGACCGGCACTGATCCGGGTGGCCGAGGTCCTCTTCGACGCGGCCGACGCGGACGGTGACCAGTACATCGACGCCGAGGAGTACCGCGTCCTGTTCAGGAGGGGCTTCGAACGGTCCGTGGCGGATGCCGAAGGGCGCTACTCCCGCAGCGCGTTCGTACGGGACTTCCTCGCCTTCATGTCGGGCCGCCGGCGCTCGACCCCGTACGACCCGCTGCTCTCGGACGCGTAGGACCCGGGCCCGCGCGACCGGCCTTGCGCCCGTACAGGAGGAGCCGCGGTCCGCTGCTCCTCCACCGGCCGGCCTGACACGGACGGCCTGACTCAGGCGGCCGTCGCGGGGCGCGGGCTGCCGTGGAAGACCTGGCCGGTGTGCCAGGAACGGTGGGTCGCGGCGACGGGCCGGACACCCGGCTGGGGGCCGATGAGCGGGCGGCCCGCGAGCGCGACGACGTGCTCGCGGGCGGCGGCGCTGTGTCCGACGAAGCTCTGCGAGACCAGGATCCGGTGGTCCACGCCCGGATCACGGCCCTCGCCGAGACCGAGTACGCCCTTGTCGAACAGCTTGTGGTGCAGCGAGCAGAGGCACAGCCCGTTCTCGACGTCGTCCGGCCCGTCGAACGCCCACCACCGCACATGGGCGGCCTCCAGCCCGACCGGCACCGTGCCGATCCTGCCGTCGTAACCGCAGAAGGCGCACCTGTACTCGTACGCCGTCAGCACCAGCTCCCGCATGCGCCGGTCCCGCTGCCTGCGGCCGGCCGCGACCACTTCGGTCTCGGCCTCCTCCAGCTCCAGGCCGACGGCCTCGCACAGCTCGCCGTGGAGCGAGGGCGGGAAGTTCAGGTCGAGGAGTACGCGCGTCATACGGCCGAGCAGGGACGGATCGCGCCGCAGCGCCGCCCGCAGCTCCGGTGTCAGCCGCCCCGCGGCTCCGGTCGCACGCAGCGCCCTGACCCCGGTCCCGGGGCTGCCCGGCCCGCGCTCGGTGCGTACCTCCCACACGCCGTCACTGACCAGGTGGTGGAAGGGGTACGCGGGCGTCGTCGGGTTGGCCGGCCCGTACTCGGCGAGCAGCCGCCGCAGATCGTCCTCCACCGCGCTGTACCGCAGTTCGTCGTCGGCATCCCGCCGGAACCGGCTGAGCGCGTACAGGAACAGCAACGGCTTGTGCGGCGCACGCACCCCGCTCCTGGTCCACTGCCTCAACTCCGCGGTGCGCTCGACCCAGTCCATGACCGGCGATCGTAGCGGCGGCCCCGTCACGGCGGGGGCTTGGCTCCACGGCGACGGCGCAGGCGACGGTGAAGGACCGGCGGACGGGAGCCCACAGGACACGGCCCACGTGCGACGCACGGAGCCCGGCCTCGTGGCGTAGGTGCCCGTGCCAGCTCCGTCCCGCAGCGGGGTGACGCCGAGTCGGCCGTGGCGGGGCCGTTGCCCATCACCGGCTCAGGGCTGTTCACCGGCATCACGGCCGGCGGCGTGGTCGTCGGCCGAATCGGCGAGTACATCGGTGAGCGAGACCGGAATCGGCCGTGACGCGGACGTGCGGACGTTCATCTGCCGGCCTCCGGGCCGTACTACTGCCGGGCCGGGCCGGACCGCGGTGACCGAATGATCGACGACAGGCGAGTGGAAGCGGCGGAGACCATGACCGCGCAGCGATGAACGTGAACGGCTCGGGAGCCGAGTTCAGCTCAGCAACTGTTCGGAGCGTCCCACCCGGCCGCCCGCCCGACGTAGCGGAGTGCAAGACCCGTCCGAGATGCGGCCCCTTGTACAAACTGTGATCTACACATGCGGTTCGTCCTGGCGGCTCTGGCGTACCTCTTGAGGGTCGGGACCCAACCTCCTGATCCCGAGGTGGTTGCACCCACAAATCAGCTGGCCCTCCTGAGCCATCAGGGGGTGACGAGTCCGAACTCGACGCACCCCTCCACGACACGGATAGTGAGCCCATCCGGCCAACTCCGCTGTTCGCGAGCGATCACCCGTCCCCGCGTGGTGGGATTGCCGTTGGCCGCGCCGACGACAGCCAGTGGCGCACGAGTGGCTGGACGGCCTGCCTGGAGGTAAAAATGTGCGCCGTAGTCCCTGTTCCAGCCGGGCTTATGGGTGCCGCCTCCGTGACAAGGGACTCGGGCCGCCGCCATCTTTGGTTTGATACCTCGCGGTTGCTGCATTCTGGCTGGCGGATAGCTTCAGCTGCTTCTGCTGCGCCCCCTTCTGCGAATCACCCTGCGCGTCGCCGCCGAATTGGAATCACCAACCCCCTGAGCTTCATTCGCCGCACTCAACTCATCGACGGTGTATTGCTCATTCTCAGCCTGCTGTTCGGAGTGACGGCAGGGGATCGCACGGCTGGTCTGTTCAGTGGATAGGACCCTACAGTTGCGCTATTTTGTTAGCTATGCAAGGCGGGATAATTCGACCGAGAGGCTGCAGAGGATAGCATCGACCATCTCTGATGCTTCCCATATCTACATCGACGACCTGGAACACCACAGTCCTGACGCTGATCGCGTTAAGGCGGTCGTCGACGCGCTTATGCGCGCTGATGTCTTTCTCGCTGTGCAGTCCACGCACTACCTGAGGACCGAGTGGACTCGATGGGAGATGGAAACGGCCCTGCACGGAGGCGCTGAAGTCCGCGCTCTGCTGCTGGACTGGCGGTTTGCCCATCGGGGTACTCCGAACTGGCCGTGGCCCGGGGGCTGGGCAGGCGAGAGCGCTGTCGCCGCCAGTTGAGTCGTCAGCGGCGGTATCAAGTCCTTTCACGCTGGTAGCCCGAGGGGCTATGTCCCTCCCCCCTCCTTCCCTGCGCGCTTGCTTCGAGCGGGCTCAAGGCGTTGGAGCGGCCGCAGCCTCAGAGCAACTCGATGGAGCCGCACGTAAAGTGTGACCAAGCCCCTGACGCCGACAACGCCCGGCACCTATGGTTTCCCTGTGCCGGGAGGATATCGACATGGGATTGGCGCCGACTGCTTCATGCGTGTGCAGGAGTGACTGCGGCGATCCGAACGGCATCAGGTTCTTATCAAAGGGCTCGAACCGAAACTCCTACTGGAACAGTCTCGTACGCCCCCCCCGCGAACGGGGACGATGAATCTCATCATACGGAGTCGTTGAGGCTGCTCAAGGCCCTTTAGTCCTCACGTTGTCGTTCGGGCCGCAGTCGCGTCGATGTCGCACCCCGGCCGTCGGTGCGCGACTTACCTGACCGAACCGGGAAATGGGGAACTGGGGTCAACGGTCAAGTTCCCGAACGTCAAGAGCTCGATCATGCGGCCCGTTACTACAGTGCTGAACTGTGGGAGCCAACATTTCGACCTCGAACCAGTGCGTACCGTTCGGCCAGTGCCTCCCGTAGATCCTCAGCAAGATCGAAGGGAAAGGACTCCTAAACGCTGTCCAGGCAGCCGGCGTTCATCAGTGTGGTCGTCAGAGCCATGGCCAGCAGGCGCGGTGTGGTGCTGCGTGAGACACCATGAACCCAGGGCCAGCCGTTCACAGCACGGCCTTCCCGGACGGTGCGCACGTGCTCAAAACCCGTCGAAGGTAGTACCGCTGTCGCTGTCGTGCCTGATTCGTCGTCCAGGCGTCGAGGCGCAGCCCTTTCGCTCCGTCGCGGTATGCCCTGTCGCCGGGCCCGCCCGACGGGTGACTCAACTCCCGCTTGTGCCGCAGGCCCTCTCACCCAGCTCGCCGGAGAACTCCCGATGCCTGTCCGGGACAGCGAGGGCATCGATCTGCTGTCGAGGCTGACCAACCTCGCCACCGCCGAGGCCGGGAGCCCTGGGCTTGTCCGTCTGTGCCCCTTGCAGCCCGTTCCTCACTCGGCGGCAGGGCGCAGGCCGGGTCGACGTGGCCCACGAGTTGCTGCCCGGGCCGCAAGCAGGCACGGCGCGAGACGAAGAACATCAAGTCGCGTGCCGGCCGTCGTGCGGTGCCCCTGCCGGACCCTTGGTCGTGACGCTGCGAAAGCACAGGGAGGTACAAGCCTGGGAAGACCGCCGGCAACCTGTGGACCGAGTCGGATTACGCGTTCACGAAGCCGCTCGGTGGCTCGCTCAGCCCGAACACGGACTACCCCGGCCGGAAGAAGGCTGCTGTAGAACGCTGGTGTGCGTGATACGCGGCCGCCCGACACACCGCTGCCACCGTCCTCATGCTGCTCTGCATCCCGGACCGTGTGATCGACCAGATCATGGGCTGGGAGGCAGGCACGTCTTCACGGATGCGCGCCCGGTACCTGCACATGCCCGACGCCATGCTGAAGGAGGTGGCACAGAAGCTCGCGGACGCTATCTGGGGCCCGCGCCGAGCGCCCCTGTGGACAAAGACCAGAACAACGAGGGCCGAGGCAACGTCGAAGGCCCCCGCAGCAAGCTGCGGGGGCCTTCGACGTATTGCCCGGTGAGAGCAATGGCGGAGGATACGAGATTCGAACTCGTGAGGGGTTGCCCCCAACACGCTTTCCAAGCGTGCGCCCTAGGCCACTAGGCGAATCCTCCGCGGCAAACAATACAAGACGTTGGAGGGTGCTCGCGAACACGTTCCCCGGAGATCGTTCCGGACCGTCCTTCCGGAGGGGTCGGGCCGGGGAGCGGGTGGACGGAGGGGGGCTGGGATCGGCTAAGGTGGGCGTCAGCCCCTCACGTGGCGCTATCTGACTGAACTCCCCCAGGGCCGGAAGGCAGCAAGGGTAGGTTGGCTCTGGCGGGTGCGTGGGGGGCCCTTGCGTGTCCGGGGTGTGGTGTCCCGCCGGGCGTCGCGGTCCCGGGCGGGACCGGTTGTCGGTCCGCCCCGATAACCTCGTATGTGTGTCGTCCCTTGCGCTCTACCGCCGCTACCGCCCCGAGTCCTTCGCCGAGGTCATCGGTCAGGAGCATGTCACTGACCCGTTGCAGCAGGCCCTGCGGAACAACCGGGTCAATCACGCGTACCTGTTCAGCGGGCCGCGTGGCTGTGGAAAGACGACCAGCGCGCGCATCCTCGCCCGCTGTCTGAACTGCGAGCAGGGGCCCACGCCGACTCCCTGCGGGGAGTGCCAGTCCTGCCGGGACCTCGCGCGCAACGGGCCGGGTTCGATCGACGTCATCGAGATCGACGCCGCGTCGCACGGTGGCGTGGACGACGCCCGTGACCTGCGGGAAAAGGCGTTCTTCGGGCCTGCGTCGAGCCGGTACAAGATCTACATCATCGACGAGGCGCACATGGTCACCCCGGCCGGGTTCAACGCCCTGCTGAAGGTGGTGGAGGAGCCGCCGGAGCACCTCAAGTTCATCTTCGCGACCACCGAGCCCGAGAAGGTCATCGGCACGATCCGGTCGCGTACGCACCACTACCCCTTCCGGCTGGTTCCGCCCGGGACGCTGCGTGGTTACCTCGCCGAGGTCTGCGGCAAGGAGGACAGCACCGTCGAGGACGGTGTGCTGCCGCTGGTGGTGCGGGCCGGTGCGGGATCCGTGCGGGACTCGATGTCCGTCATGGACCAGCTGCTGGCCGGCGCGGGCGACGACGGTGTGACATACGCCATGGCCACCTCGCTCCTCGGTTATACGGACGGGTCCCTGCTGGACTCCGTCGTGGACGCCTTCGCGGCGGGCGACGGGGCGGCTGCCTTCGAGGTCGTGGACCGGGTGATCGAGGGCGGCAACGACCCCCGCCGCTTCGTCGCCGACCTGCTCGAACGGCTGCGGGACCTGGTGATCCTGGCCGCCGTGCCGGACGCCGGGGACAAGGGGCTCATCGACGCGCCCGCCGATGTGGTGGAGCGGATGCAGGCCCAGGCGTCCGTCTTCGGCGCCGCCGAGCTGAGCCGCGCCGCCGACCTGGTCAACGAGGGGCTCACCGAGATGCGCGGGGCGACCTCGCCCCGGCTCCAGGTGGAGCTGATCTGCGCCCGTGTCCTGCTGCCCGCCGCCTTCGACGACGAGCGGTCGCTCCAGGCGCGGCTCGACCGGCTGGAGCGCGGCGCCTCCTCCGCGGCGGCCGGGCCCGGCCCCGCCGTGGGGTACGTCCCGGGGCCGGAGGCCCACGGGGCCGGTGTCGCGATGCCCGCCGGAGGCGCGGGCGGCCCGGCCGCCGCCCGTGCGGCGGTCCGTGGCGAGGCCCCGGGCGGCGCCCCCGCCGATGAGCCCCGGGCCGCCCCTGTGGTGCCGGAGGCCGTGGCCGCTCCGGAGTTCCAGTCCCAGCCGTCCCACCAGCCCCAGCAGGCAGCCCCGCAGGAAGCGGCCCCGCCCCAGCAGCCCCAGGCTCCCACCGGCCAGCGCCCCGGCGCCTGGCCCGCGGCGGCCGGAGCCGGAAGCGGGCCCGGTGGTGCGGAACAGGCGCGCAGGCCCGGTGGCTGGCCGACGGCCTCCGCGCCCGGAGCCGGCGTACCGCAGGCGCCCGCTCCCGCCCCGGCCCAGGCAGCCCCGGCTCCCGCCCCCGCCCCGCCGGCGCCCGCGCCCGGCGGGCAGGGCATGGCGCAGGGTGCCGCCCAGGTGCGGAACATGTGGCCGGACATCCTGGAGGCCGTGAAGAACCGCCGCCGGTTCACCTGGATCCTGCTCAGCCAGAACGCCCAGGTCACCGGTTTCGACGGCAGCACCCTTCAGATCGGCTTCCTCAACTCCGGTGCCCGCGACACCTTTTCGAGCAGTGGCAGCGAAGAGGTGCTGAAGCAGGCGCTGGCCGAGCAGTTCAACGCCAAGTGGCGGGTCGAATCGGTCGTCGACCCGTCCGGCGGTGGCGGCCAGCCCCAGCAGGGCGGCGGTGGCGGCGGGGGCAGGCCTCCGGCCGCTCCGTACCAGCCCGCGCCGGCGGCCCCGTCGTACGAACCCCGGCAGGCCGCCCCCGTCCAGCAGACCCCGCCCCCCGCCCAGCAGCCGCCGACGCAGCAGTCGGGGCGGCCCGAGCAGCCCTCCTCGTACGATCACGCCGCCGAGCCGCCGCGGGCGGTCGCGCCCGAGGACGACACCGCCGAGGCGGACGACCCCGACCTGGTCGACTCCGCGCTCTCCGGGCACGACCTGATCGTCCGCGAGCTGGGCGCCACGGTCGTCGAGGAGTTCACCAACGAGTAGCGCGGTGCGGGCTTCCGGCCCCGGCCGCTCCACCCGCCCCTCCCGCTGTCCACGGACCGGCGCCCGTCGAGGTGCCGGGTCCCCGGCGGTTAGGCTGCATCCCGTGAAGGTCCTCGTCATCGGCGGCGGCGCCCGCGAACACGCCCTGTGCCGCTCTCTCTCCCTCGACCCCGACGTCACCGCTCTGTACTGCGCACCCGGCAACGCCGGTATCGCAGAGGTGGCCGAACTGCACCCGGTCGACGCACTCGACGGCGACGCCGTCGCGCGCCTCGCCACCGAGCTGGGTGCCGAGCTGGTGGTCGTCGGCCCGGAGGCACCGCTTGTCGCCGGTGTCGCCGACGCCGTCCGCGCCGTCGGCATCCCCTGCTTCGGCCCCTCGCGTGAGGCGGCTCAGCTGGAGGGCTCCAAGGCGTTCGCCAAGGACGTCATGGCAGGTGCCAACGTCCCGACCGCCCGCAGCTACGTCTGCACGACGCCCGCCGAGATCGACGCGGCGCTGGACGCCTTCGGAGCCCCGTACGTCGTGAAGGACGACGGTCTCGCGGCCGGAAAGGGCGTCGTCGTCACCGACGACGTCGAGGCCGCGCGTGCCCATGCCCTGGCCTGCGACCGGGTGGTCATCGAGGAGTTCCTCGACGGCCCCGAGGTGAGCCTCTTCGCGATCACCGACGGCACCACGGTGCTGCCCCTCCAGCCCGCCCAGGACTTCAAACGCGCCCTGGACGGCGACGAAGGCCCCAACACCGGTGGCATGGGCGCCTACTCCCCGCTCCCGTGGGCGGATCCGAAGCTGGTCGAGGAGGTCATGCAGACCGTCCTGCAGCCGACCGTCGACGAGCTGCGCCGCCGCGGCACCCCGTTCTCCGGGCTGCTGTACGCGGGCCTCGCGATCACCTCGCGCGGTGTACGGGTCATCGAGTTCAACGCCCGCTTCGGCGACCCCGAGACGCAGGTGGTCCTGGCCCGGCTGAAGACGCCGCTCGCCGGCATCCTGCTCGGTTCCGCCAACGGCACCCTGGACCTCGTACCAGCGCTGAACTGGCGCGACGACGCGGCCGTCACCGTGGTCGTCGCCTCGCACAACTACCCGGGCACGCCCCGCACGGGCGACCCGATCGAGGGCCTCGCCGATGTCGTGGAGCAGGATGCGCCGGAGGCGTTCGTCCTGCACGCCGGCACCCGGCAGGACGGCGACAAGGTCGTCAGCGCGGGAGGCCGCGTCCTCTCCGTCACCGCGACGGGCAAGGACCTCACGCAGGCCCGTGAGCGCGCCTACGCCGCTGTCGGCCGGATCCGGCTCGACGGCTCCCAGCACCGTACGGACATCGCCCGCAAGGCCGCCGCGGAGGCCTGAGGCCCGCCCGCCGCCGCAGCCCCTGCGGTCCTGCCGCGTCACCTGTGCCCGGCCCTCCACGGAGGCGCCGGGCACAGGCGTGTACGGGGCCACGGCGGCGCCGGACCCAGACGTGTGCGGGGCGCGGCGGCGCCGGACCCAGACGTGTGCGGGGCGCCTCGGCGCCTCGTCGGCCCACGAGCGCGTCCGGACCCCGGCCCGTGTCCGGACCCCGGCCCGTGTCCGAACCCGCGGCCCGAACCCGCACCCGGCCTGAACCCGCACCCGCACCCGGACCGCACCCGGCCAAGAGGCCCGCACCCGCCTTGAACCCGCGCCCGGACCGCCCCGCACGTGCCTTGAACCCGCGCCCGGACCGCCCTGGGCCCCCGACCCCGGGCCCCCGCTCGGGGCCCGGAAGCCCGGCCCGGACCCAGCCCCCGTGCCCGCGCCTGCCCCGGCCCCAGGCGAAACCAGCCCCACCCCCGCCCGAAACCAGCCCCAGCCCCGCCCAGCCCCGCCCGGCCCCCTCCCGGACCCACTCCCGCCCCCGCCCGGACCCGCCCGGACCTGCTCCGCCCCACCTCCACCACCCCCCGCCCCGCGCATCCCGGACCAGGGGCGCCGTATCGCCGAACGGCCGGGCACCGGCCCGTCAGCAGCTTTACCCAAAGCCATTCCATCGGGTGACGACTCGGCCATCCGGATGACGCCTGCGGAGGCCCCAACTAGGGTGCGGCGCAGGCGTTCCGGCACTTGGCCCACCGGCATTGCGATGTCGGTGGCGGGTGCCACAGTGGGGGAGTGACCCAACCGTCGCGGGGGCAGAGGGGGTGAGGTACACCGTGACCGGTACCGGTTCGGTTGAGGAGCTGGGTGCGCACGCGGCACGGGCCAGGGCTCTGGCCCTGCTGCGCATCCGGAGCAGAGCCACGGGCCTGGCGATCCTGCCCGCGGCCGCGGCGGTCGTGCTGCTCGTCGCGGTCGCCCAGGGGCACATCGGCCCCGGGGTGTGGACCACGGTCAGCTGGGTGGTGGCGGCCTGCGCCGTCGTGGTGCTGCTGGTCGCCGCAGGGGTAGCCGCCGCCGTGGCGCGGGCCCGTCCGGCGGTCAGCCCGACCGTCCCCCTCACCGAGGCAGCGGCCCCCGATCTCTACCGGCTGGTCCGGGACCTCGCCGACCGCCTCGACGTACCGGCGCCGTCGGCCATAGCGCTGACCCCGGACTGCGACAGCTGGCTGGAGGACCGCACCCACCCCGCCGCCCAGCCCAGGGCGAAGGGCCTCGGGGAGCAGGCCGGGACGCGGCGGGGCCGACGGGTGCCGGCCGCGCCCGTGCTGGTGATCGGCTCCCCGTTCCTGTGGTGGATGAGGGTGGCCGAGCTGAGGGCGGTCCTCGCCCCGGTCGTGGCGGGCACCGGACCGGCCGCCCACCCCGACATAGCCGCCGCCCGCCGTTTCGTACGGGGCCTGGACGCCGCCGTCGCCGACGCCGCCGTACCGGGCCAGGGGTTCGTACGCAGGATCCCGACCGCTTTCGTCGGCTGGGTCGCCAGGATCCTGCTGCGCGGCTGCCGTCAGCACGCGGGCGAGATGGAGCGCTGCGTGGCCGCCGCCGCGTCCGGGCGCGCCCAGGAGGTGGACTACGGGCTGCGGATCGTCGCTCAGGAGCAGGTCGGCCTGGCCTACGCGGGCTGGGACCGGCTGCTGACCCGGGTGGCCCTGCCCGCCTGGCGCATGGGGCGCTGGCCGTCCCGGCTCGACGCCGGCGTCGTCTCGGCACTCACGGAGCTCTCCCGGCGCGACCGGCTGGCCGAGGGCTTCACCTCCCGGCTGGGGGAGCGCCCCGCCTGCGATCTGATCGAGGAGCCCGGCGCGGCCGACGAGGCGGCCTCACTGCTGGCCGCCCGGCTCTTCCACGGGGGCCCGGCGGAGACCGGGCCGGGCTGGTCCCCGGTGGACTGGCAGCAGTATCCGGACGAGGTCGTGGACCGGAAATGGCGTACGGAGGCCGCCCGTCTGCACCGGGTGCTCGACGCCATGGGAGTGGCCACCAGCGTCTCCGTGGGCGGCCCGGGCGCCTCGGGCGCCGACGGTTCCGCCGTGCCCACCCTGGCGCGGGTGATCGACCACCTCGCCACGCCGGGCACCGACAGCGAGGCCCTCGCGGCCGGGATCGGCGCCGCTGTCGCCCGCGACGAGGAGAAGGCGGCGCCGGGGCCCCGGGTCGGCGGCAGCACCCCTGCGGACGGTACGCCGTCCGGGGCGGGCACCGATCCCCTCGACCTCTGGGGGCCCGTCCCGCTCCCCCTCTTCCCCCTCCAGCCGCCGCGCACGGGCACCGAGCTGCTCGCCGACCACGTCGTGGCGATGGTCTGCTGCGCTGCCGTGGACACGGCGGGCGCCGCACCCGGGCTCGACTGGCTCGACGGCCCCGCGCTGCTGGTCGACGGCGGCCGAAGGTCGGACCTCGGCGCCCCCGTGCTCAGCCTCGTCGAGGACGGCGACGCGGAGCCGCTGCGCTCCTGGCTCACCTCGGTGGGAGTGCGCACGGACAAACCCGTACGCCTGGGCTGAGAGGGACGCCTGGGTCGGGATTCCTCCCCAGTTGCACGGTCGTCCGTCTATATAGATGCCGAAATGTTCCGAATGTGACGCCAATACCCGGAAGATCGGGCTTCGTTCACATCAATTCGCGACGAACGGTGACGGAGTGCGTGCGTAATGTGATGTGCTGTGGCGGACGTCGCGGTGCGCGGCGCACCGGAGGTTTCGGGGGGACGAGGGAGGGGAGCGGGATGGGGGCCGAGCAGATCCGGCGCTGGGAATCGGGCGCCCTCGCGCACGCCGTGAGTGACCCTTTCGGCCAGGGCCCGCTGCCTTGGCTGCGCGGCAGCGAGAACTACTTCGACGACACCGGCCACGTGGTCCCCTGGTACGCCGACCCCGACGCCGGCCGCGGCGGATCCGGCGGTGGCACGCGTACGGCCGACGACGTGCACCAGCAGATCAAGGGCTTCGTGTCCCCCGGGGCCGCGGCTCCCGGCGAGGCGATCGACTTCCACATCACCGTGGACCCGCCCCAGCAGTTCTCCGTCGACGTCTACCGCATCGGGCACTACGCGGGGGACGGCGCGGCCAAGATCACGACCAGCCCGCGCCTCTCCGGCATCGTCCAGCCGCCACCGCTGACCGCCGACCGGACGGTCTCCTGCCACCACTGGTGGCTCTCCTGGCGGCTTCAGATCCCCAGCTACTGGTCGGTGGGCGCCTACGTCGCCGTGCTCACCACCGCGGACGGCCACCGCTCGCACGTCCCCTTCACGGTCCGCGACGACCACCCGGCGGACCTGCTGCTCCTGCTTCCCGACGTCACCTGGCAGGCCTACAACCTCTATCCGGAGGACGGACGCACGGGCGCGAGTCTCTACCACGCCTGGGACGAGCAGGGCCGGCTGCTGGGCGAGGAGGACGCCGCCGTCACCCTCTCCTTCGACCGGCCCTACGCGGGCGCGGGGCTGCCGCTCCACGTCGGCCACGCCTACGACTTCATCCGCTGGGCCGAGCGCTACGGCTACGACCTCGCGTACGCCGACGCCCGCGACCTGCACGCGGGACGCGTCGACCCCAGCCGCTACCGGGGCCTCGTCTTCCCGGGCCACGACGAGTACTGGTCGGGGCCGATGCGCCGCACCACGGAGCTCGCGCGGGACACCGGGACCTCGCTCGTCTTCCTCTCGGCCAACACCATGTACTGGCAGGTCGGCCTCGGCCCGTCGGCCTCCGGCGCGCCCGACCGGCTGCTCACCTGCCGCAAGCGCCGCGGTCCGGGGAAGTCGGCGCTGTGGCGGGAGGTCGACCGCCCCGAGCAGCAGCTCCTCGGTATCCAGTACGCGGGCCGGGTCCCCGACCCGCACCCCCTGGTCGTCCGGAACGCGAACCACTGGCTGTGGGAGGCCACCGGCGCGGCCGAGGGCGACGAGATCGACGGACTGGTCGCGGGCGAGGCCGACCGCTACTTCCCGCGTACGGCGTTGCCCGAGCACGAGAGCCGCATGCTCCTCGCGCATTCCCCGTACACCGACGGTGAAGGGGCCACCCGGCACCAGGAGTCCTCGCTCTACCGCGCCCCCTCGGGCGCGCTCGTCTTCGCTTCGGGCACCTTCGCCTGGTCACCGGCCCTGGACCGCCCGGGCCACATCGACCCGCGCGTCCAGCGGGCCACGGCCAACCTCCTCGACCGGATCTGCAAGCGGGACTGAACGCGACCAGCACCAGGGAGGCGGGCACCGCCGGGCGTTGGGCGTCGGTCCAGGCGGGCGGCCGAGACGATGGGATCCGTACACGCGGGCGCGGCGGGGGAGACGGGCCCTGCCGTACGGGCGGACGCGGCCGAGCGGCGTGAGCGCCGGACCGGGCGGGCGCGCCCGGCAGGGACGTGGCCGGCTCGGTACGGGTCGGCACCGGGCCGACGAGCCGTACAGCGTCGGCCATGCGGTCCGGGGCAGCGCCGGTCACGCCGGTCCGGATCGGCGAGCGGGACGTCGCCGACCGCCTGTTCCGGACGCCGGATCCGTACGAGGGGCCGGTAAGCGGAACCCGAGCCCCGGCGACAGGGCGCCCGTTCACAGACAGGCCCCCGTTGATCGTCCCGGCCACGGGGCGGCCCCCTGCGGGTCTGCCCCGTCCACGGACAGGCCCCCGGGCGACGGGGCCGGGCGCCCGTCCACGGACAGGCCCCCGCCGGACTGTCCGTCCACAGGTCGTCCCGGCAGGACGCCCCCGTCCGCGGGCCGACCCCTGGCGCCGCGGCCCCTTCGCATGCGGGACAATCGGAACGACTCCTGGATCAACCTACGCGGAGGCAGCGTGTCCGGTTTCGTAGAAAAGCCCGAGCCCGTGCAGGTGCCGGGGCTCACCCACCTGCACACCGGCAAGGTGCGCGACCTGTACCGGAACGAGGCGGGCGACCTCGTCATGGTCGCCAGCGACCGTATCTCCGCGTACGACTGGGTCCTGCCCACCGAGATCCCGGACAAGGGCCGCGTGCTCACCCAGCTGTCGCTGTGGTGGTTCGACCAGCTCTCCGATCTCGTCCCGCACCACGTGCTGTCCACGGAGCTCCCCGCCGGAGCGCCCGCGAACTGGGCGGGCCGGACCCTGGTCTGCCGTTCGCTGCGGATGGTCCAGGTCGAGTGCGTGGCGCGCGGCTACCTCACCGGTTCCGGCCTGACCGAGTACGACGCGACCCGCACGGTCTGCGGCATCGGTCTGCCCGAGGGCCTCGTCGACGGATCGGAACTCCCGGGGCCGATCTTCACCCCGGCGACGAAGGCCGCGGTCGGCGATCACGACGAGAACGTCTCGTACGAGGTGGTCGCCCGTGAGGTCGGCCCCGAGACGGCCGCCCTGTTGCGCCGGACGACGCTGGACGTCTACGGCCGCGCCCGTGACATCGCCCGTGAGCGCGGGATCATCCTCGCCGACACCAAGTTCGAGTTCGGTTTCGCGCCCACCGCGGACGGAGGCGAGGAGCTGATCCTCGCGGACGAGGTGCTGACCCCCGACTCCTCCCGCTTCTGGCCGGCCGAGACCTGGAAGCCGGGCAAGGCGCAGCCGTCGTACGACAAGCAGTTCGTGCGGGACTGGCTGACCTCGCCGGCCTCCGGCTGGGACCGCCACAGCGAGCAGCCGCCCCCGCCGCTGCCGCAGGAGATCGTCGACGCGACCCGGGCCAAGTACCTGGAGGCGTACGAGCTCCTGACGGGCACGAACTGGCCGGCCCAGGGGATGTGACGGCAGAAGGCCCCGGTCCTGAGGACCGGGGCCTTCTCCTGTGGAGCGAACGACGAGGTTCGAACTCGCGACCTCAACCTTGGCAAGGTTGCGCTCTACCAGCTGAGCTACGTTCGCATGCGCCGCAGCGCGCTGCCTACTATACCCAACCTCTCTCCCGTGCGAGACGCACCGCCTTACGACGGCTCCGCGCACCGAATGTGGAGGCGGCCGCCGACAGGTGGTCGCGCGCCGTGCCCCGCGACAGGGACAACCGCTCGGCGAGCACCGACACCGGCGCCCGTCCGCCGCCGGCTCCAGCACCTCGGCCGCCGGGGCGGTCGGCGGGGGGTCCCCGGCGGAGGTCGCGCCGGCCACCAACTCCGTTTCCACGGAGCGTTTTCCCGCAGGCGCGGCAGGGACGATCCCGGCCGGCCGGCGGGCGCTGTCCGTCCCGGGGCGAAGGCCCGGGCGTCCGACTCCGGCGCCCGCCCCGGCTTCGGGGACGGCCGTTCCCCGTCACGGTCATGGTCCGGCGGGCGGCCGTCCGGGCCGTGGCGATGTGGCGACCTTCACACCGTCCGCGCCCGGCATTTCCAGGTGCGGGACGGCCGCATCGGGCCGGGGCGCCAGGGCCACGGCGAGCGCCTCCGGGGCCGGTGGCCACCTCGGCCGTGACGTCGGCCCGGCCGCCTCGGCCGTGACCTCGACCTGGCCGCCTCGGCCGTGACCTCGACCTGGCCGCCTCGGCCGTGACGTCGGCCCGGCAGCCTCGGCGACCAGGACCAGGCGGTGGCATGTACGCCCTCCGGTGTGAGGAGCGCGGCGGGTGCGCTCCGGATGAGGTGGTCGTCGTCGGCGGGCAGGATCCGGAAGGGGCCCGGTGCGGGCGTCATCTCTCCGGTGAGGAGGGCCCGGCGTTCCTCGGCATGGGCAGCGGTACCGCCGCCGTCAGGTGGAACAGGCCGTCGCCCGACGGCCCCGCCTCCAGCGAACCGCCGACGGCCGCCAGCCGTTCCCGGAGCCCGTGGAGCCCTGAGCCCCCCGAGGCGGCCACGGCGTCACCCGGTGCCGCGCCGTCGTTCTCCACGGTCAGCCGGACGCCGTCCGGTGAGGCCTCCAGCCGGATGGCGCACCGCTGGGGATCGCCGTGCCGCAGCACGTTGGTGGCCGCCTCCCGTACGGCCCAGCCGAGCGCCGAGCGCACCGGGGCGGGAAGCCCGCCGCCGTCGCCCTGTACGGCGCACTCGATGCCGGCCGCCCGCAGGACGCCCTGGGCCCCCAGGAGTTCCGTAGCGAGGTCGGCCTCCCGGTAGCCCCGCACGACCTCGCGGATCTCCTGCTGGGAGGCACGGGCGAGGTGCTGCACCTCGGTCATCTGGTCCAGGGCCGTGGGCTTCCCCCGCTGCGCCAGCTCCACCGCGAGCTCGCTCTTCAGCGCGATCACCGCCAGATTCCGGCCCAGGACGTCGTGCATGTCCCGGCCGAACCGCAGTCGCTCCTCCGCGACGGCCAGCCGGGTCTTCACGCCCTGGGCGTCGCGGAGTTTCGCCGTCACGTCCAGGCACCAGGCGGACAGCCGTACGGAGATGGCGACGAAACAGCAGGTGACGCACATCCCGAGAGCGGTCCCGAGCGCGAAACCCCCGCTTCCGCCGGCCAGCGCGACACCGCCCCCCGCACCGGCCGCCACGACCGTCACGACCGTCGAGGAGGCCCACCAGGGCGCGACCAGGACGAGGAAGGTCGTGCACGGCGCCGCCGCCGCGGTCAGCGCGAGCGGCAGCTCGGGGAACACCCCGGGGCCGGCGTACGCGCCGAGTCCCAGCAGACCGGCCGTGTTCGCGAGCAGGAGGACCGCCGCGAGCGCCGGCAGTCGCCGGCCGACGGGGCCGTGCCCCATGTAGCTCTTCAGGGCGCGGGGGACCAGGGGGACCGAACAGACTCCCTGGGCGACCGCGAGCAGGACCGTCCCGGCGATCAGCGCGGCGGGTGCGCCGGACTCCCGCACGGGACGGGTCACCGAGAGCGCCGCCTGGCACACGGACGACAGCCACACCATGGAGTGCAGGGTGCCGCGCGTGTAGAGATCCATCTTGTCGTAGCCGCTGCGGCCCCGCCATGTCCGTATCCGTGCCCCTGCCCACACAGCGCGCGTTCCCCCTCGGCCCCGTCCGGGGCTCGGCTACGCGGATCCCACCGGAACCCGCGCCGCCCAGCAAAACACCGCGCGTACGGTCCGGGCCAGCGGCCTTCACGCGGATCACCGGGGCGAGCACCGCACGTCACCGCTCCGGGCTGTGACACACGTCATGCCTCGAAATGCCGGGAACGCCGAAGGCCCCGGTCGATATCAACCGGGGCCTTCGGAAACAAGAGCGGACGACCAGGTTCGAACTGGCGACCTCAACCTTGGCAAGGTTGCGCTCTACCAACTGAGCTACGTCCGCATGTGCTACCACTCGGCTTTCACCGGTGGAGCGATCACTACTCTACCTGATCCACCTGAGTGGTCCGGTAAGGCAGTGCAGAGCGGGTGACAGGAATTGCACACTGCGCCTTCCCCCTGGAAGGGGGATGTTCTACTACTGAACTACACCCGCACGCTGCGTCGGACTCGGCTTTTCGGCCTTGCCCTTCGGCGTGCTCCAGACTCTAGCCGACCTGCGGGGGTGTTGTGCAACTCGGCTCCCCGGGGAGTCCCTCCGGCGGTCGGCGGGCCATGAAACGGAACTGAACATTCCGGGCCGCGCCCTCAACTGGCGGCGTTGAACGCCTCGTAGACCTTCTTGGGGATCCGGCCGCGGGCCGGCACCTCCATCCGGTGCGAGCGGGCCCACGCGCGCACGGCCGCGGGGTCCGGCGCGAGGGACGTGTGGTGGTACGACACCGGAACCCTGCCGCGCTTGCCGGTATTTGTCTGCTTTCGGCCGGCGGCGACGTACGGCTCCAGGGCCTTACGCAGTTTCTTTGCATTGGCGGGATTGAGGTCGATCTCGTACGACTTCCCGTCCAGGGCGAAGGAGACCGTTTCCGCCGCTTCTCCCCCGTCGATGTCGTCGGAGAGCGTAACCACTACGCGCTGAGCCACGGATATCGGTCCTTTCCTGCGGCACCGTCGCGCCTGACATGCGCTGATGCCGGCCTTCCGGCGGCTGGGCGGATACGGATCGACTGCTGTCGACTGTTCCGGGGCAATCGTGCTTTCCCGGTATTCATTTGTACAGCGGGAGGAGCCGCATTGTGAAGCCCGGCCAATTATGTCCGCGTGTTGCCTCCGTGTGCCCGCGTGCAATCCGGGTGAAGATTTTTTCCAGGACTTTTCCTGGGAGTCGTTGCCTCCGAAATCTCGCCGTGATCGGGACCCGATCATATCTACCCGCGTAGAATTTCTGGCCAGGTAGGCTGAGTGGACCCGCGGGGATCTGGGGAACCCCTCGGAGACACAGCCGCACCACACCACCGGGAGTGCCAGTGGCACGCGTCGTAGTCGACGTCATGCTCAAGCCGGAGATCCTCGACCCGCAGGGACAGGCTGTGCAGCGCGCACTGCCCCGTCTCGGCTTCGACGGAATCGCGGACGTTCGTCAGGGAAAGCGTTTCGAGCTCGAGGTCGAGGGGCCGGTCGACGATGCCGCCCTGGCCCGCATTAACGAGATCGCCGAGACCTTCCTCGCCAACACCGTCATCGAGGACTTCACCGTCAAGGTGGAGGAGGAGAAGTGACCACCCGTATCGGCGTCGTCACTTTTCCCGGCACGCTCGACGACCAGGACAGCCTGCGGGCCGTGCGGATCGCGGGTGCCGAACCCGTATCCCTCTGGCACCGCGACAAGGACCTCCACCAGGTCGACGCGGTCATCCTGGCGGGCGGATTCAGTTACGGCGACTATCTGCGCGCCGGCGCCATCTCGCGTTTCTCGCCGGTGATGGAGACCGTCATCGGGCAGGCGAAGGCCGGCATGCCGGTCCTCGGCATCTGCAACGGCTTCCAGATCCTCACCGAGGCACACCTGCTGCCCGGCGCGATGCTGCGCAACAACCACCTCCACTTCATCTGCCGCGACCAGAAGCTGCGGGTGGAGAACGCGGAGACCGCCTGGACCTCGGACTACGAGGCGGGCCAGGAGATCTCCGTACCGCTGAAGAACGTGGACGGCCGCTACACCGCCGACGAGCGCACGCTCGACGAGCTGGAGGCCGAGGGCCGCGTCGCCTTCCGCTACGCCGACGTCAACCCCAACGGCTCGCTGCGCGACATCGCCGGCATCACCAACGCCGCGGGCAACATCGTCGGTCTGATGCCGCACCCGGAGCACGCCGTCGAGCCGCTGATCGGTACCGGTCGCACCGACGGCCTGGGCTTCTTCACCTCGATCATCAAGAAGCTGGTCAACGCATGAGCCTGGACACGGTCAAGCACGCGGCCGAGACCCCGGACGACGGGCAGCCCTGGAAGGAACTCGGCCTCAAGGAGGACGAGTACGCCCGGATCCGCGAGATCCTGGGCCGCCGTCCCACCGGCGCCGAGCTCGCCATGTACTCCGTGATGTGGTCCGAGCACTGCTCCTACAAGAGCAGCAAGGTGCACCTCAAGCAGTTCGGCGAGAAGGTCCCCGAGAACGACGCGATGCTCGTCGGCATCGGCGAGAACGCCGGTGTGGTCGACGTCGGCCAGGGGTACGCGGTCACCTTCAAGGTCGAGTCGCACAACCACCCCTCGTACATCGAGCCCTACCAGGGCGCGGCCACCGGCGTCGGCGGCATCGTCCGCGATATCCTGGCCATGGGGGCCCGCCCGATCGCGGTCGTCGACCCGCTCCGCTTCGGCGCGGCGGACCACCCCGACACCCGGCGCGTGCTGCCCGGCGTGGTCGCGGGCATCGGCGGCTACGGCAACTGCCTGGGCCTGCCGAACATCGGCGGCGAGGTCGTCTTCGACTCCTGCTACCAGGGCAACCCGCTCGTCAACGCCGGCTGCATCGGCGTGATGAAGCACGAGGACATCCACCTCGCCCAGGCCTCCGGCCCCGGCAACAAGGTGATCCTCTACGGCGCCCGCACCGGCGGCGACGGCATCGGCGGCGTCTCGGTGCTGGCCTCGGAGACCTTCGAGTCGACCGGGCCCGCCAAGCGTCCGGCCGTCCAGGTCGGCGACCCGTTCCAGGAGAAGCTCCTCATCGAGTGCACCCTGGAGATCTTCAAGGAGAAGCTCGTCGCGGGCATCCAGGACCTCGGCGGTGCCGGGCTCTCCTGCGCCACGAGCGAGCTGGCCTCCGCGGGATCCGGCGGCATGCGCGTCGAGCTGGACACCGTGCCGCTGCGCGACTCCTCGCTCTCGCCCGAGGAGATCCTCATGAGCGAGTCGCAGGAGCGCATGTGCGCGATCGTCGAGCCGCAGCACGTGGACCGCTTCCTGGAGATCTGCGAGAAGTGGGACGTCATCGCCACCGTCATCGGTGAGGTGACCGAGGGCTCGCAGCTGGAGATCTTCTGGCACGGCGAGCAGATCGTGGACGTACCGCCGCGGTCCGTCGCCCACGAGGGCCCGACGTACCACCGCCCGTTCGCGCGGCCCTCCTGGCAGGACGCGCTTCAGGCCGACGACGCCGGCAGGCTGGCCCGTCCGGCGAACGGCGCGGAGTTGCGCGAGCAGGTCCTCAAGCTGGTCGGCTCCCCGAACCAGGCCTCCAAGTCCTGGATCACCGACCAGTACGACCGCTTCGTGCAGGGCAACACCGTGCTCGCGATGCCCGAGGACGCCGGCATGGTCCGGATCGACGAGGAGTCGAACCTGGGCGTGGCCATGGCGACCGACGGCAACGGCCGGTACGCCAAGCTCGACCCGTACACCGGCGCCCAGCTCGCGCTGGCGGAGTCGTACCGCAACGTCGCCGCCTCCGGGGCCAAGCCGCTCGCCATCTCGGACTGCCTGAACTTCGGTTCGCCCGAGGACCCGGACGTCATGTGGCAGTTCGCCGAGGCCACCCGCGGTCTCGCGGACGGCTGCCTGGAGCTGGGCACCCCGGTCACCGGCGGCAACGTCTCGCTGTACAACCAGACCGGCGAGACGGCGATCCACCCGACGCCGGTCGTGGCCGTCCTCGGTGTGATCGACGACGTCACCCGGCGCACGCCGGTCGCGTTCGCCGAGGCGGGCCAGCTGCTCTACCTCCTGGGCGACACCCGCGAGGAGTTCGGCGGCTCGGCCTGGTCCGAGGTCATCCACCAGCACCTCGGCGGCATGCCGCCCCGGGTCGACCTGGGGCGCGAGAAGCTGCTCGGCGAGATCCTGATCTCGGCCTCCCGCGACGGCATGATCGACGCGGCGCACGACCTCTCCGACGGCGGTCTGGTCCAGGCGGTCACCGAGTCCTGCCTGCGCGGCGGGAAGGGCGCCCGGCTGGTCGTCCCGGACGGGCTGGACGCGTTCACCTTCCTCTTCTCGGAGTCGGCGGGCCGCGCGGTCGTCTCGGTTCCGCGCAGCGAGGAGCTCCGCTTCACCGACATGTGCGGCGCGCGGGGCCTGCCCGTCACCCGCATCGGTGTCGTGGACGGCGACGAGATCGAGGTCCAGGGCGAGTTCAGCGTTCCGCTGAGCGAGCTGCGTACGGCGCACGAAGGGACCCTGAAGGGTCTGTTCGCCTGAGTTCCGCCTGAGCTCGAAGCCCCCGTCCGGGTCGACCGGACGGGGGCTTCGCGTTCTCCCGGACACGTATTGATGAATGTTACGTAATTACGTAAGGTTGTGTTCCGTGGACCTCGAGGAACGTGTCGCAGAGCTGGAACGCCGTCTGGCGGTGCTGGAGCGGGCTGCGGGCGGTGCGCCGCCGAGCCTGGGGACCGGGGACTTCTGGGCGCTGGACGGGCTGAAGGAACAGCTCGCACAGGTCGGGCACCCCGCGGCCGACGGCGGGGTGCTGTTCACCGGCGCGGTGAAGCTGCCGGCCGGCGAGCGCTACGAATGGCAGTACGGCGCGCTCACCGTGGGTCTCCTCGGCACGGACGAGGAGCGCCCCGACTGGGCGGAGGCCGCCGAGCCGCTGGCCGCGCTCGGCCACCCGGTCCGGCTGCGGCTGCTCCGCGAGATCCTCGGCGGCCGCCGCACGGCCGCCGAACTGGCCGGGCTGGACGACACCGGCACGACCGGTCAGATCTACCACCACCTGCGCATGCTGACCGGCGCCGGCTGGCTGCACACGACGGGCCGCGGGCGCTACGAGGTGCCCGGGCCCCGGGTCGTACCACTGCTGGTGGTGCTCACCGCCGCCCGGCCCTGAGACCCGCACGCCGAGACCGAGGGGGACCCATGTCCGTACGCAAGGCCGCGATGATCCTCTACCGGTGCTGCTGGCTCGCCTTCCTCGTCCTGGTGTCGGCCGACGTCCTCGCCGACTCCGCGGTCCCCTTCGGGCTGGTCTTCCTGCCCGCGGCCGCCGCGGTCGTCATCGGCCTCCTGGTGGGCCGCCGCAGCCGCGGGGACCTGGCGGGGGACCGGCCGGCGGTCGAGGTGGGGCCGCCGGTGACCGGACGCTGGGTGGCGCTCAACAGCCCGGCCGACAAGGTCCCCAGCCACGGCACGCACGGCTACGGGCAGACCTACGCGATCGACATCGTCGCCGAGCCGGAGGAGGGGAGCCGCCCTCCCTTCCGCCCGCTGTGGCCGGTGGCCCGGCCCAACAGCGACTTCCCGGCCTTCGGCGCGCCGCTGGTCGCGGTGGCGGACGGCACGGTCGTGCGCGCGGGTGACGGCCGGCGTGACCACCTCAGCCGCACCTCCGGCCCGGCGCTGGCGTATCTGATGCTGGTGGAGGCCTCCGCACGCGACATGGCGGGAGCCCGCTGGATCGTCGGCAACCACGTCGTGCTCGACCTCGGCGACGGGGTGTTCGCCGCGTACGCGCACCTGCGGCGCGGCTCCCTCCTGGTGAAGGAGGGGGACACGGTCCGCGCGGGGCAGGTCCTCGCCCGCTGCGGGAACTCCGGCAACTCCACCGAGCCGCACCTGCACTTCCAGCTGATGGACGATCCGGACCTCGACGTGGCGCGGGGGATCCCGTTCACCTGGCGGGGCATCGGCGTACCCGCCGGAGGCTCGGCGTTCACGGCCGGGGAGCCGCCGGAACCGGGCGCCCCGGCGGGCGCGGACGCCGAGCGGCCCGCCGGTTAGTCTCACCCCTATGCCACCGGCCAGGAAGCGCCCCCGCGCCTACGACGTCTCCCGGACCAGGACCGCGGTCCTGGCCCAGTTCGCCCACGTACGGGACGCCGTCCGCACCCTGACGCCGGAGCAGCTCGGTCTGCCGGCCCTGGGGGAGTGGACCGTGCGGGAGCTCGTGGCGCACATGACGACGGCGCTGGAGCGGGTCAGCCGGGCCATGGAGCTGCCGGCGCCGGGCGGCGGGCCCCGACCGGAGACCACCCTGCTGGAGTGGCCCTTCTCCACCGCCCGGAACGCGGAGACGATCGCGGGGGACAGCCGGGACCTGGCCGCCGCCCGGCCCGGTCTCGACGCGCTGTACGGGGAGACGGCGGCCCGGTTCGCGGAGCTGGTGCCCTCCGACGCGGGCGACCGGCTGGTGGCGACCCGGGCGGGGACGATGCGGCTGGGCGACTTCCTGGTGACCCGCACCGTCGAGCTCGTCGTCCACACCGACGACCTCCACCGGGCGACCGGCCTCGTCATCCCCTACGACCGCCAGGCGCTCGCCGCCTGCACCCGGCTGCTCGCCGACGCGCTCGCGGACAGGGCGCCCGGCGGCTCGGTGGAGGTGCGCGTCCCGCCGTTCGCCGTCGTCCAGTGCATCGGCGGCCCCAAGCACACCAGGGGCACACCGCCCAACGTCGTGGAGACGGACCCGCTCACCTGGATCCGGCTGGCCACCGGACGTACGCGGTGGACGGAGGCGCTCGACGCGGCGCTGGTCAGCGCCAGCGGCGAGCGGGCCGACCTCGCCCCGCTGCTGCCGCTGATGGGCTGAAGGGAACCGGATCGGCGGGTCGTCCCGTCCCAGGGCCATGCGCACTCAACGTATGGCTGTCAGCGTCCTGGCCCTTCTCGCTCTCACCGCCTGCGGTACGGAGTCCGGCTCCGGTGCGGGATCCGGGGAGTCGGGCGGCTCCGGCGACGTACGGGCCGAGCCACCCGTGACCGGCGTCCACTGGAGCGTGTCCTCCCTGACCGTGGGCGGGGAGCGGACCACGCCCCCCGCCGGCGCCCACGTCGAGATCGACCCGGAGGGGAAGGCCACGGGCAGCCTCGGCTGCAACCGGTTCACCGCCGACGTCCGTCTCGACGGCGACAAGGTCACCGTCGGGCGGAGCACGACCACCGGCATGGCGTGCGCGGAGGACGTCCAGCGGTTCGAGGACGCGATGGGCAAGGCCTTCCACGGGGAGCTCGAGGCCGCCGTGGCCGGGCAGGGCGACGGGCGGACCCTGACCCTGACCACCGCGGACGGCGACTCCATCGCCCTCGTCCCGGAGCCGCCCGCCCCGCTCACCGGCACCGCCTGGAAGGTCACCGGACTCGTCTCCGGCACCGGCACCGCCTCCCTGCCCGCCGGTACGCGCGACAAGGCGCACCTCACCTTCGGCAAGGACGGCTCGGTGGAGGGGAACCTCGGCTGCAACTCCTTCCACGGCAAGGCGGCGGTCTCCGGCTCCACCCTCACCTTCGGCCCGCTCGCCTCCACCCGGAAGATGTGCCCCGGCCCCGAGATGGAGCTGGAGCGGGCGCTGCTCGGCGTGCTGACGGGGAAGGCGACGTACGCGATCGACCACCGCTCGCTGTCGGTCGAGGCGGAGAGCGGCAAGGGCCTCCGGGCATCCGCACCGGCGGCCGGGAGCTGACCGGCCGGGGCCGGTGCTCCCGGCCGCACGGCGGCCCCGGACCGGCGACGGCCGGGAGCCTCAGGAACCCGTCGGGTACGGGAGCGGGCCGGCGTCCGTCCTCTCCCCTGACGCCCGCAGCTCGGCCGGCGGCGCCGGTCCGGCCGCCGAGCGGTCCGCCTGCCCGCGCCGGTCGTCCGCCAGGTTGGACAACTGGCCCTTCTCGCCCCTGCCCCGGTAGTACGTCCGGTCCCCGCACCGCAGCGCCCGCTCTCCGCGCACCCGCCAGAACAGGTCGCGCTCCTTCGGCGCCTCGTCCCTCAGCAGGTATCCGGCGAGGCTGACGCCGTCCAGCGGGTGCGCGGGGTCGGGGCGCGCCCCGCCGAGCTCCAGCAGGGTCGCCGTCCAGCCGGGCGAGAACACCGGCAGGCCGCTGACCTGGTGACCGTCGACGCGGGCGGGCCGGCGCAGCACCGAGGGGACGCGGATGCCGCCCTCCTGGAGCGAGTTCCTGGCGCCGGAGAGCGGCCAGTTGCAGGAGAACCGCTCGCCGCCGCTGTCGCTGGCGAAGAGGACCGGGGTAGGGCCCCGCGGGTGGATCCGGGGGTGCGGCGGAGTCAGACGCGGCGACAGAGGGCGCTCGCGACCCGTCCCAGATCGGCGTGGCGGCGCTCCACGAGCGTGACCGAACGATCACCGAGGGGCCGCATGGGCCGGGAGCCTGCCAATGCGCCATGAGCGTGTCAACGGCGGTCCCGTACTGCGGACAGGGCGTGCCGCGCCCTCCCGGGCCGGCCGTCCCGCACCGGACGGGAGGCACCGCCGGGCTTCGGCCGGGGGTGCGCGGTGTGAGGCTCGCCACGAAACGAGCGTTCGGCCACCACCCGTCCCGCCGCCCGCCGTGCCCCACCCGGCGGCGCGGGCGGGCCGGTCGAGGGGCGGGGCGCCCGACGCGCCGGACCCGCCGGTAACCGGCCCCCATCCCGGGCGTCGGCGGCCCTGCGGCCCCTCGGGGCCGGTCCGGCGGGACCACCGTGATCACCCGGAGTGATCGTGCGACCCCGGCCCGGACGCCCGTGGAGAGCGCTCCACCGTCGCGCCCCCGGCCCGTACCGTGCGCTCACCCAATTCGGACCGGTGGTCGATCTCCCCTACACTCGGTGGCGTGCCTCGTGGTGATGGACGACTCAACCACGACCTGCTCCCCGGAGAGAAAGGCCCCCAGGACGCTTGCGGCGTCTTCGGTGTCTGGGCTCCGGGTGAAGAGGTCGCCAAGCTCACCTATTTCGGACTGTATGCCCTGCAGCACCGTGGACAGGAGTCCGCGGGCATCGCAGTGAGCAACGGGTCCCAGATCCTGGTCTTCAAGGACATGGGACTGGTCTCGCAGGTCTTCGACGAAACGTCTCTGGGATCGCTCCAGGGCCATATCGCGGTCGGTCATGCCCGCTACTCCACCACCGGCGCCTCGGTGTGGGAGAACGCGCAGCCGACGTTCCGTGCCACCGCGCACGGCTCGATCGCCCTGGGACACAACGGCAACCTGGTCAACACGGCCCAGCTCGCCGAGATGGTCGCCGACCTTCCCCGTAAGGACGGCCGCGCCACCCAGGTCGCGGCGACCAACGACACCGATCTGGTGACCGCGCTGCTCGCCGGCCAGCGGGACGGCGACGACAAGCCGCTCACCATCGAGGAGGCCGCCGCGAAGGTGCTCCCCGAGGTCAAGGGCGCCTTCTCGCTCGTCTTCATGGACGAGCACACGCTCTACGCCGCCCGTGACCCGCAGGGCATCCGCCCCCTGGTCCTCGGCCGCCTGGAGCGGGGCTGGGTGGTCGCCTCCGAGTCCGCCGCCCTCGACATCTGCGGTGCCAGCTTCGTCCGCGAGATCGAGCCGGGTGAGCTCGTCGCCATCGACGAGAACGGCCTGCGCACGTCTCGCTTCGCAGAAGCGAAGCCCAAGGGCTGTGTCTTCGAGTACGTCTACCTGGCCCGCCCCGACACCGACATCGCCGGGCGCAACGTCTACCTCTCCCGGGTGGAGATGGGCCGGAAGCTGGCGGCCGAGGCCCCCGTCGAGGCCGATCTGGTCATAGCGACGCCGGAATCGGGAACCCCCGCCGCCATCGGTTACGCCGAGGCCAGCGGAATTCCGTTCGGGGCCGGACTCGTCAAGAACGCCTACGTCGGCCGGACCTTCATCCAGCCCTCGCAGACCATCCGGCAGCTGGGTATCCGGCTCAAGCTCAACCCCCTCAAGGAAGTCATCAAGGGCAAGCGCCTGGTGGTCGTCGACGACTCGATCGTCCGCGGCAACACCCAGCGCGCCCTGGTGAGGATGCTCCGCGAGGCGGGTGCCGCCGAGATCCACATCCGGATCTCCTCCCCGCCCGTGAAGTGGCCCTGCTTCTTCGGCATCGACTTCGCGACGCGCGCCGAGCTGATCGCCAACGGCATGTCCGTCGACGAGATCGCCACCTCCATGGGGGCCGACTCGCTCGCGTACATCTCGCTCGACGCGATGGTCGAGGCGACGACGATCGCCAAGCCGAACCTGTGCCGTGCCTGCTTCGACGGTGAATACCCGATGGAGCTCCCGGACCCGGAGCTGCTCGGCAAGCAGCTGCTGGAGACCGAGCTGGCGGCAGGCCCCGCCGCGACCGCGGCGGCCGACGCACTGCGTCGTCCGTGACCCGGACCGGCCGGCCGCTTCCCCACCAGCCCCGTATTCCCACACGAAAGATCCCGGGCCATGTCTGAGACAACAGGTGCTTCCTACGCTGCGGCGGGCGTCGACATCGAAGCCGGTGACCGTGCCGTCGAGCTGATGAAGGAGTGGGTGAAGAAGACGCAGCGCCCCGAGGTCGCGGGCCTCGGCGGCCTCGGCGGATTCGCCGGCCTCTTCGACGCCTCGGCGCTCAAGCGTTACGAGCGCCCGCTGCTCGCCTCCGCCACCGACGGTGTCGGTACGAAGGTCGATCTGGCCCGGCAGATGGGCGTGTACGACACCATCGGCCACGACCTCGTCGGCATGGTCGTCGACGACCTGGTCGTCTGCGGCGCCGAACCGCTGTTCATGACCGACTACATCTGCGTCGGCAAGGTCCACCCCGAGCGTGTCGCGGCCATCGTGAAGGGCATCGCCGAGGGCTGCGTCCTGGCGGGCTGCGCCCTCGTCGGCGGCGAGACCGCCGAGCACCCGGGTCTGCTGGGCGCCGACGACTTCGACGTCGCGGGTGCCGGCACCGGAGTGGTCGAGGCCGACCGCCTGCTCGGTCCGGACCGTATCCGTAAGGGTGACGCCGTGATCGCCATGGCGTCGTCCGGTCTTCACTCCAACGGGTACTCGCTCGTGCGGCACGTGGTCTTCGACCGGGCCGGCTGGACCCTGGACCGCCAGGTCGAGGAGTTCGGCAGGACGCTCGGCGAGGAACTGCTGGAGCCCACCAGGATCTACTCCCTGGACTGCCTGGCGCTGACCCGCACGACCGAGGTGCACGGCTTCAGCCACGTCACCGGCGGTGGCCTGGCGAACAACCTGGCCCGGGTGATCCCGGACGGGCTGCACGCCACCGTCGACCGCGGCACCTGGACCCCCGGTGCCGTCTTCGACCTGGTCGGCAAGGCCGGACAGGTCGAGCAGCTGGAGCTGGAGAAGACGCTCAACATGGGCGTCGGCATGATCGCGATCGTTCCGGCCGACTCCGTGGACGCGGCTCTGACGACGCTGGCCGACCGGGGCGTCGACTCCTGGGTCGCCGGTGAGATCACCGAGCGCGGCGACAGGGCGACGGGCGCCGAGCTGACCGGCGGCTACGCACGGTAGGACCTCATGACCGCCGGTCCGGCACACCACCGGACCGGCGACGGCCGCCGGGGCGCTTCACCACCCGGCACCTGGACAGCACAGAACCCGGTCCAGGCAGGCCCGGACCGGGTTGATGTGTCAGCGCGAGGTCAAGCGCCGCGGCGCTGTGACGACGGACCGGACCGGCCGTCCTCGTCCGCGTCCTCGTCGTCGTTGTACTGATCCGCGTACTGTGCGTACGGGTCATCCTCCTCGTCGTCGTCCTCGAACGGCTCGGCGTTCGGTGGTTGACTCGAAGGTGATGCGCCCAGCTCATTGGCCAGACGCGACAGGTCAGTCCCGCCGCTGCTGTACTTCAGCTGACGGGCGACCTTGGTCTGCTTGGCCTTTGCCCGGCCGCGCCCCATGGCTCGACCCCCTCGGTGACGGGGCTCGACGGCCCCAGAGTCTTGACACGCGTTCATGTTTCAGGACGGACTCTCAGCAGAGAGACCGCGCCCGTGGCTTTAACGGTACCTGCTTCCTCGGCCATACGGTACGCCGCCCGCGTCACGTGCCTGCCCGCAGGACCGTGGAGGAGCCCGTCCTCGCTGGTCAACCCCGATTTTAACCTCTTGTGGACGGCCGACCCGCCGACCGGAGTGAGTCTTCTCTCCCCGGCGGACGCCGGCCCTCCCGCGACAGGACAGGGCCTCCGTCACGGGGGCTGCGCGCACAGCCCGGTGACGGAGGCCCGACCTGCGGTGACCTCTCAGTGACGGCGGGCGTCCGCCATCCGCTGCTCGGCGATCCGGTCGGCCGCCGCAGCCGGCGGAATCCCGTCCGCCTTCGCACGTGCGAATATGGCCAGCGTGGTATCGAAGATCTTCGCGGCCTTCGCCCTGCACCGGTCGAAGTCGAATCCGTGGAGCTCGTCGGCGACCTGGATCACGCCACCGGCGTTCACCACGTAGTCCGGTGCGTACAGAACCGATCGGTCGGCAAGGTCCTTCTCGACGCCCGGGTGCGCGAGCTGGTTGTTGGCCGCGCCGCACACCACCTTGGCGGTGAGCACCGGCACGCTCGCGTCGTTCAGCGCGCCGCCGAGCGCGCAGGGGGCGTAGATGTCCAGTCCCTCGGTGCGGATGAGCGCCTCCGTGTCCGCGGCCACCAGGACCTCGGGGTGCTCGTCGGTGATCCGGCGCACCGACTCCTCGCGCACATCGGTCACGACGACCTCGGCGCCGTCGCTGAGCAGGTGTCCGACCAGGTGGCGGCCGACCTTGCCGACGCCCGCGACGCCGACCTTGCGGCCGCGCAGGGTGGGGTCGCCCCACAGGTGCTGCGCGGAGGCGCGCATGCCCTGGAAGACACCGAACGCGGTGAGCACGGAGGAGTCGCCCGCGCCGCCGTTCTCGGGTGAGCGGCCGGTGGTCCAGCGGCACTCGCGGGCGACGACGTCCATGTCGGCGACGTACGTGCCGACGTCGCAGGCCGTCACGTAGCGCCCGCCGAGCGAGGCCACGAACCGTCCGTAGGCCAGGAGGAGTTCCTCGGACTTGATCCGGTCCGGGTCGCCGATGATGACGGCCTTGCCGCCACCGTGGTCGAGGCCGGCCATGGCGTTCTTGTACGACATGCCGCGCGACAGGTTCAGCGCGTCCGCGACGGCCTCCTCCTCGGAGGCGTACGGATAGAAGCGGGTGCCGCCGAGGGCCGGGCCCAGGGCGGTGGAGTGGAGGGCGATGACGGCCTTGAGGCCGCTGGCGCGGTCCTGGCAGATCACGACCTGCTCGTGGCCCCCCTGGTCCGAGTGGAACAGGGTGCGCAGCACGTCGACGGGTACGCCGGTCACATCGGTCACTGTGGTGACTCCCAAGTACGAAGCGGCGGAAGACCCTCCTGAAGGTGGGGAGGGTCCCGGACGGACCGGCTCCGGCCGGTCCGACTGGGCAAGAGCGTAAGTCCTCGTGACGCGTAGATCTGTTCCCCTCCCCGGGATCACCCTCCTGTGGAGTACGGGCGTGACACGATTTACTGCATGTCGGTGGTGTCTTCGGTGCTCGTCCCTTACGCGTCCTACCTGCGGGTGTACGAGCCGCTCGCCGCCTTCCGCGAGCCGGAACGGGAGCACTGGACGCGCTACGCCGCGCGCCCGGACCTCCCCACGGCCCAGGACGAGTTGCGCCGCTCGCTGGCGGACCTGGTGCCCACCCCTCCCGTGGCGGTGCCGGTGCACGAGAGCGGGGACGCCTTCGTCGCGGTGCTCGACGGGGTGCTCTGCGTCTGTCCGTGGAGGACCCGGATGCGCGGCTGGCTCGCCATGAGCGAACTGGGGGGTCTGTTTCCGGCCACTGTGCTGGACGCGGTGCTGCCCCCGGTGGTGCGGGGGCAGGCGACGGCCGACCACGAGCGGTGGGCCGAGCGGAACCCGGACGCCCGTCCCTGGATCCGCACCACGGTGTGGCACGTCCCGGTGCGCTGGTTCGTCCTGTTCGACGACGAGGAACGCGAGTACGTGGCCGGCGGCGCGGCGGGCGACGGCAGGCTGCTGCGCTACCGGACCCCGATGGTGCAGGCGCGGCGCAGGCTGGCGCGGGCGCTGCGGACCCTGCGGGAGACCGTCGACGAAGGTCCGCTGACCGAGGGGCTGGTGGAGGTGGGCCGCTGGCTGGAGGAGTTCCATCCACGGGCCCTGGTCGAGCTGGACTACGGCGGCCTGGTCCACGCCCTCAGCGGCGAGCGGCTCGCGGCCGACCGGTCCGCCGCGGATGTGGCCGAGGGCATCGCGGCGCTGCGCTCCGGGGACAGCGACGCCGCGGGAGTGGCCTACGGGCGCCTGGCCGAGCGCTGGCGAGCGGTGCGCGACCTACAATCCTCCAACTAGCCCGAACCGGTGCGAACGTGAACGCACCGCCGCATAGAGCCGCTATCCGCAGGGAAGAGACATCGTGTGAGGTGTCCGGCATCCGCGGGCACCGAGGGAGCCCGGCGGAGGTGAGCGGAGGATGCTCTGACAGGAACCGGCAGGAACGGGCGGCAGCCGACGGGAACTGACGGGAACTGACGGGCCGTGAACCGGCGTCCAATGTGACGCGTGTGACACGTGGGGCCCGGTGCAGCCAGGGAGGTCCGGGACCTACGTCCCGAACCGGGCCTTTGCCTCAAGCGTGACGGATAGCACTAACGGGGCCCTTGCGCCGTTCCCTACTCCTCATGCCAAAATAGGACAAGGAGTCCGGGGAGGGCTCTGTCCGCCCAACTATGGGTGGAATGCTCAGCATTGCACGCTATGGGGGGTCTGACGACTTCTGACGACTCCTGGTTGTCCTGTGACTGATCGTTACTGGGGTGTGACTGTCCGCTATGGCATGGTCCATCGGCTTCCGTCGCTGATGAACACCTGGGAGGGCAATTCCATCGGTTTGGCCGACGTGGCTGGACGGATGGTGTAGTTGTAGTGCCGAGGACAAGCCGTTCGTCCTATAACCGACTCGGCCCGCGTCCGCCATTTCGGGCAACGCGGGTCAAGGTGCAGAATTTAGAGGAAAGAACCGAGATGGTTCGGTTCTCCCGAGGAGGCCGCTCATGACCGCTCGCACCCCTGATGCCGAGCCGCTGCTGACCCCGGCTGAGGTCGCCACGATGTTCCGCGTGGACCCGAAGACGGTCACCCGTTGGGCAAAGGCTGGCAAGCTCACGTCCATCCGCACGCTCGGTGGACACCGCCGGTACCGCGAGGCAGAGGTCCGCGCACTGCTTGCGGGTATTCCGCAGCAGCGCAGCGAGGCCTGACACACCCCTGTCGCCGCACCCAGAGACAGGGCACTGAAGGGTCCCCCAACCCCCGGTGACCCACTCATAGCTCCATGCGACGGGCGCCCGCCCCAACGGGCGCCATACCTGTGACGTGCGGGTACGTCGTTCGATCGCGCTGGACTCCGCCGGGTCCAGCGCGATCTTTTTGTGTCCGGGGGGCCCCGGAACGGCCGCCGCCGGCGGGCGGACGGATGCCCGGGGGTGTCCGGGCGGTCCGCGCGCCCGCCCGAACCTGCCGACGGGTCGGTTTGCGGGGAGTCCGTGTGGGACTGTGGGCGGGCCTGTTCGGGGCTGTTCGCCCGGGTCCCTGGCGTCGTGGGACGGCTCGGGCGGAACGGTCCGGGATGTGCTTCCGGGGCAGTGCAATTGCACATATTAAATTCGCCAGTTGTAGGAAGTGCGTAAAGTCCCCCCTGCGCAAAACTGATGGGGTGACTCCCGTCACACCGGCACGGTCCTGCCACGTACGAGCCTGCCACCGCGTGGGGGCGTCCGGCAGCGGCAGATGGTCATGTCGCGGCAGGACTTTCGTCCCCGCCGCCGTCCCGGTGGAGGCCGTCGGGGCGGCCCGGGCGCCGGCCGGTGCCGGGTCCGTCACCGACGGTCGGCGACCGGGTCGCGAGGGGCGTGTCCCGGGTCTGGCCGGAAGGGGCCCCGGAGGCGTTCTGCGGCGCTGTCGGCGGCTCGGCCGCATCGCCGGACTCCCGCGCCGCGTACGGCGCCTGTGGGACCGTCAGGGGCTCCATGGCGAGTCGCAGCAGACGATGACAGATCGGGCACTGCCGGGTGAGGTGGCGGTACCCGCCGGAGGCGGCCGCCAGGTGGGCGCGCAGCAGCGCGCGGGTCTCGTGCCTTTCCGTGGGCGCAGGCATGGGTGCGGCCTCCCGGTGGAACGGGCCGCCCCGCGTCGAGGGAAACAGGGGCGGACTCCGTCCTACGGAGTTACTCGCGGCGGAGCGGGGCGTCAAGACGCGCGAAAGCCCGGATCCAGAGGATCCGGGCTTTCGTCTACTGCGGTCCTGACGGGATTTGAACCCGCGGCCTCCACCTTGACAGGGTGGCGAGCACTCCAAACTGCTCCACAGGACCAGGTTTTCGCTGCCTGCCTTGCGGCCTGCTGCGAAGACAGACTGTACAGGAGGTCGGAGGGCCAGGTCGAACTCACTCACCGTGGGGGAGCGGTCACGACCTGGCGGGGGGCCGGCTCACGGTGCGGCGGCGTCGATCGCCTTCACGATCCGCTTGTCCGAGACGGGTTGGGCGGTGCCCAGCGCGTGCGCGAAGTAGCTCACCCGCAGCTCCTCGATCATCCAGCGGATGTCCAGGACCTCCTGCGGCACGGGACGCCCCTGGGGCAACTGCTCCAGCAGCCAGGCGTACTCGTCCTGCATCTCGTGGACCTTCTCCATGCGCGTGGTGTCGCGCTGGACGTTCGTCGGCATCTGCTGGAGCCTGCGGTCCTCGGCGACCAGGTAGCGCATCAGGTCCGGCAGCCTGCGCAGCCCGGTCGCGGTGACGAACCCGGCCGGTACGAGGCGGGCCAGGTGCTCCCGTACGTCCGTCACGTTGTTGATCAGGACCAGGCTGTTCGTCGACTTCAGCCGGCGCTCGCAGGCCTGCCAGGCGGCCAGGATCTGCTGGACCTGGCCGATCGTGCGGACGGTGAGGTCCACGAGGTCGGCGCGCACCTTGTCGTACAGCTTCCTGAACGAGGCCTCGTCCCAGGCGGGGCCGCCGTGCGCGGCGATCAGCCGGTCGGCCGCCGCCGTCGCGCAGTCGTCGAACAGCGCCTGGACGGAGCCGTGCGGATTGCGGGACAGCGCCAGCTTCTGCTGGTTGGTGAGCGTGTCCGAGGCGAACTTGGCCGGGTTCACCGGGATGTTCAGCAGGATCAGCCGCCGGGTGCCGCGCCACATCGCCTGCTGCTGCTCGGCCTCCGTGTCGAAGAGCCGTACGGCGACGGTCGCGCCCTGGTCGACGAGCGCCGGGTACGCCTTCACGGGCTGGCCGGCGCGACGGGTCTCGAAGACGCGGTCCAGGGTGCCGATCGTCCAGTCCGTGAGGCCCGAACGCTCGACGGACTCCCCCGAGGGCCCCGCGGTGGCCGCCGCGGCCTGGGAGAGCGCCTGGCGGGCCTTGGGGCGCAGCTGGATCTTCAGCGCCTCCAGGTCCTTGGCCTCGGCCACCTTGCGGCGCCGCTCGTCGGTGATCCGGAAGGTGATCTTCAGGTGGTCCGGGATCCGGGTCAGGTCGAAGTCGCCGGCCGTGACCGGCACGCCGACCATCCGCTGGAGCTCGCGGGCGAGCGTGAGCGGCAGCGGCTCCTGGAGCGGGACCGCGCGGTCCAGGAACTTCGTCGCGTAGTTCGGGGCCGGGACGTAGTGGCGGCGGATCGGCTTGGGCAGCGAGCGGATCAGTTCGGTGACCACGTCCTCGCGCAGGCCCGGGATCTGCCAGTCGAACCCCTCGGGGGTGACCTGGTTGAGCACCTGGAGCGGGATGTGGACGGTCACACCGTCCGCGTCCGCGCCCGGCTCGAACTGGTAGGTCACCCGGAACTTGAGCTTCCCCTGCCGCCAGGAGTCCGGGTAGTCGTCCTTGGTGACGGCCCCGGCCTTCTCGTTGATGAGCATCGAGCGCTCGAAATCGAGGGCCTCCGGCTCGTCGCGGCGCTTGTGCTTCCACCAGGAGTCGAAGTGCGCTCCCGAGACGACGTGGTCCGGGATCCGCCGGTCGTAGAAGTCGAACAGCGTCTCGTCGTCCACGAGGATGTCGCGGCGCCGGGCACGGTGCTCCAACTCCTCGACCTCGCCGAGGAGCTTGCGGTTGTCGTGGAAGAACTGGTGGTGGGTGCGCCAGTCCCCCTCGACCAGGGCGTTGCGGATGAACAGGTCCCGTGACGCCTCCTGGTCGATACGGCCGAAATTGATCTTGCGCTGGGCGACGATCGGCACCCCGTAGAGCGTGACCCGCTCGTACGCCATGACCGCCGCCTGGTCCTTCTCCCAGTGCGGCTCGCTGTAGGTGCGCTTCAGCAGGTGCTGGGCGAGCGGCTCGATCCACTCCGGCTCGACCTTGGCGTTGACCCGTGCCCACAGCCGGGACGTCTCGACCAGCTCGGCCGACATCACGAAGCGGGGCTGCTTCTTGAACAGCGCGGAGCCCGGGAAGATCGCGAACTTGGCGCTGCGGGCGCCCACGTACTCGTTCTTCTCGGTGTCCTTGAGCCCGATGTGCGACAGCAGCCCCGCCAGCAGCGAGGTGTGCACCGCCTGCTCGGGCGCGTCCTGCTCGTTGAGCTCGATGCCCATCTGCTTGGCGACCGTGCGCAGCTGCGTGTAGATGTCCTGCCACTCGCGGATGCGCAGGAAGTTCAGGTACTCCTGCTTGCACATCCGGCGGAAGCTGGAGGATCCGCGCTCCTTCTGCTGCTCCCGGATGTAGCGCCACAGGTTCAGGAAGGCGAGGAAGTCGGACGTCTCGTCCTTGAAGCGGGCGTGGTTCTGATCGGCCTGGGTCTGCTTCTCCGAGGGCCGTTCGCGCGGGTCCTGGATGGAGAGCGCCGCCGCGATGACCATGACCTCACGGGCGCAGCCGTTGCGTTCGGCCTCGATGACCATGCGCGCCAGGCGCGGGTCCACGGGCAGCTGCGAGAGCTTGCGGCCCAGCGGGGTGAGGCGCTTCTTCGCGTCCTTCTCCTGCGGGTCCAGCGCGCCGAGCTCCTGGAGGAGCTGGACGCCGTCGCGGATGTTGCGGTGGTCCGGCGCGTCGATGAAGGGGAACTTCTCGATGTCGCCGAGGCCGGCGGCGGTCATCTGGAGGATGACGGAGGCGAGGTTGGTCCGCAGGATCTCCGGGTCGGTGAACTCCGGGCGGGTGACGAAGTCGTCCTCGGAGTACAGCCGGATGCAGACGCCGTCCGACGTACGGCCGCAGCGGCCCTTGCGCTGGTTGGCGCTGGCCTGCGAGATCCGCTCGATGGGCAGCCGCTGGACCTTGGTGCGGTGGCTGTAGCGGGAGATGCGGGCGTTGCCCGGGTCGATGACGTACTTGATGCCGGGGACGGTCAGCGAGGTCTCCGCGACGTTCGTCGCCAGGACGATCCTGCGGACGATCCCGTTGGGGGGCCGCTGGAACACGCGGTGCTGCTCGGCGTGCGACAGGCGCGCGTAGAGGGGGAGCACCTCGGTGTGTCTGAGGTTGCGCTTGTTCAGCGCGTCCGCGGTGTCGCGGATCTCCCGTTCGCCGGAGAGGAAGACCAGGACGTCGCCCGGGGCCTCGTGGCCCAGCTCGTCCACGGCGTCGCAGATCGCGGTGATCTGGTCGCGGTCGGAGTCCTCGCCCTCCTCCTCGAGCAGGGGGCGGTAGCGCACCTCGACCGGGTACGTCCGGCCGCTGACCTCCACGATCGGCGCCTCGCCGAAGTGCCGGGCGAAGCGCTCGGGGTCGATGGTCGCCGAGGTGATGACGACCTTCAGATCGGGGCGCTTGGGCAGCAGCCGGGCCAGGTAGCCGAGAAGGAAGTCGATGTTCAGCGACCGCTCGTGGGCCTCGTCGATGATGATCGTGTCGTAGGCGAGGAGTTCGCGGTCCGTCTGGATCTCGGCCAGCAGGATGCCGTCCGTCATCAGCTTCACGAAGGTCGCGTCCGGATTCACCTGGTCGGTGAAGCGCACCTTCCATCCGACCGCCTCGCCCAGCGGGGTCTTCAGCTCGTCCGCGACGCGCTCGGCGACCGTGCGGGCCGCGATCCGGCGGGGCTGCGTGTGCCCGATCATGCCCCGGACGCCGCGCCCCAGCTCCATGCAGATCTTGGGGATCTGCGTGGTCTTGCCCGAGCCGGTCTCACCGGCGACGATCACGACCTGGTGGTCACGTATCGCCTCCAGGATCTCGTCCTTCTTCTGGCTGACGGGCAGCTGTTCCGGGTACGACAGGGCCGGCATCCGCGAGGCGCGCCCCGCGAGCCGCTCGGAGGCCTTCCCGGCCTCCGCGGAGATCTCGTCCAGAACGGACTGGCGGGCCTCCGGTTTGCGGATGCGGCGGGCACCCTCGAGGCGGCGGCCGAGCCTGTGCGCGTCGCGGAGCGAGAGCTGCCCGAGCTGGGACTGGAGATCGGCGAAGGAAGTAGACATACGGGTCCCAGGATCTCACCCGCGCGCGAGGAGTGGCGAACGTATTTCGTCCGGGCCGCGTCACACCCGCGTCCGGGGCCACCCCGCCGCGGCTCCGGTGACCGCTTCGGGGCGGCCCGGCGGCAGGTGCGGTCACCCTGAGCGTCCGCACGGTCACAGCACGTACCATTCCGGACGACCGGTCACCCGTCCCCGCACCACGCGGCTCCATGTCCCGGGACATCACCGCACCGCCGGGCGGCCCCGCAGATCCCGTTCGCCCCCCACCCGCACGGAGCGCCGCATGCCCACGCCCCCTCGCCCCTCGCCCTCCGCGGAGAAGCCGTCCTCCTGGAGGAAGCCGGTGTTCTTCGGCCTCACCGTCGCTCTCGCCGCCGGGCTGCTCGGCTTCGTCTCCTACCGGGCGACCGCCCCGGACCGGCCCGCCTCCGACACCCCGGCCGCCACGGCCACGGGACCGGACTCCGGCACCCACCGCGAACTGGCGGAACTCGCCCGGCGCGACGCCGCGGACAAGCTGGCGCAGGGCCGCGCCGACGCCCCCGTCGTCCTCGTCGAGTACGCCGACTTCCAGTGCGGTTACTGCGGGAAGTTCGCCCGGGACACCGAGCCCGAACTGATCAGGAAGTACGTGAAGGACGGCACCCTGCGCATCGAGTGGCGCAACTTCCCGATCTTCGGCGACGCGTCCGAGGCGGCCGCCCGCGCCTCCTGGGCGGCGGGACGGCAGGACCGCTTCTGGGCCTTCCACCGGGCCGCCTACGCCGAGGGCGCCAAGGAGAAGGGCTTCGGCGAGGAGCGCCTCAGGGAACTCGCCCGGCAGGCCGGGGTGAAGGACCTCGACCGCTTCACCCGCGACGCCGGCAGCGCCGCCGCCACCGAAGCGGTCGGCAGCGACCGGCAGGAGGCCTACGGGATCGGCGCCACGTCCACCCCGTCCTTCCTCGTCAACGGCCGCCCCCTGGCAGGGGCTCAGCCCACGGCCGTCTTCACCCAGGCCATCGAGGCCGCGGCGGCGGAGGAAGCGAACGTGGGGAACGCCGGGGAGCCCGCGAAGTGACCCCGGACATCGGCTACTTCGCCGCCCTGCTCGGCGGGCTGCTCGCCCTCGTCAGCCCGTGCAGCGCCCTGCTGCTCCCGGCCTTCTTCGCGTACTCCGTCGACTCCGCCTCACGGCTGCTCGCGCGGACGGGCGTCTTCTACGCCGGCCTCGCCACGACCCTCGTCCCGCTGGGCGCCGCGGGCTCGTACGCCGGACGGCTCTTCTACGGGCACCGTGAGGCACTCGTCCTCGGCGCGGGATGGCTGATCATCGGGCTCGGTCTGGCCCAGATCGCCGGGCTCGGCTTCGCGTCCCGGAGGATCGCCGCCCTCAGTGGCCGGATCCGGCCCACGACGGTCCTGTCCGTCTACGCCCTGGGCGGGGTCTACGGGCTGGCCGGCTTCTGCGCGGGCCCGATCCTCGGCAGCGTCCTCACGGTGGCGGCCGTCAGCGGCAGCCCCGTCTACGGCGGACTCCTGCTCGCGGTCTACGCGCTGGGCATGGCCGTTCCGCTGTTCGCCCTGGCCCTCCTCTGGGACCGCTTCGACCTCGGCCGCAGGGCCTGGCTGCGCGGCAGGCCGCTGCGGGCCGGCCGCTTCGAGGTGCACAGCACCTCGCTGCTCTCCGGCTTCTTCTTCATCGGTCTGGGGACGCTCTTCCTCGTGTACGACGGGACGACCGCGCTGCCCGGACTCCTGGACGTGGACGACTCGTTCGCCGTCGAGCAGTGGGCCCAGCGGCTCGGCGGGCGGGTGCCGGACGGGGCGGCCCTGACCGCCGTGGTGGCCGTGGTGCTGCTCGGGGTGATCGTGCAGGCGGTGCGCCGGCGCCGTGACGGGCGGGAGGGAACCGGCTGAGCGGGGCCGGAGAACGGCGAAGGCCCCGTCCATCGGACGGGGCCTTCGGGTGGTGGCTGGGGCCGGGATCGAACCGGCGACCTATCGCTTTTCAGGCGATCGCTCGTACCAACTGAGCTACCCAGCCACGCAGCTCATACGGGCTGCAGCGGTCCTGACGGGATTTGAACCCGCGGCCTCCACCTTGACAGGGTGGCGAGCACTCCAAACTGCTCCACAGGACCAAGCTAATGTGCGAGACAAGTCTCGCACACGGTAAAGCGTGCCCCCAACGGGATTCGAACCCGTGCTACCGCCTTGAAAGGGCGGCGTCCTGGGCCACTAGACGATGAGGGCTAAGGGCCCACCTGCGCGCTTTCCAGCGCGTCGGGGACGTGAGAAGCATATGGGATGCGGGGAGCTATCGCCAAAACGGTTTACGGGGAGGGCGTCGGGGCGCCCGAGGAGCCGGTGGGGGTGCCCGGGGAGGGGGACGGGGACGCCGGGGTCCTCGGGGCCTTCAGGTTCTCCTCGGGGAGGTGGCGGCTCACCTCGGCCGTGGTGAGCCCGAGGCCGCCGAGGGTGATCTCGTCCCAGGCCTGGAGGTGCCGGGTGGGGCGGTCCAGGTAGAGCACCGAGGCCCGTACCTTCTCGGGCTTCTGGTTCTGCACGGCGCGCAGCCCGCCGCCGCCCGTGGAGCCCTCGACCTTCAGCCGGGTCCCCAGGGGCAGCAGCTCGTTCACCCGGTGGTGGACGTGCCCGGACAGGACCAGCGGAACCGTTCCGTCCGTCTCGCGCGCCGCGGTCGGGTCGTGCGCCACCGCGATGTCCACCGGGGTTCCCGCGCGCTTCTGGTCGCGCAGGGCCGAGGCGAGGCGCATGCCCGCGAGCTCCTCGGAGGCCTGGCCGCCGGTGGGGCGCGAGCGGTCCGGGGTGAACTGCGGGTCCCCGGTGCCGGCGATCCGGAGCCCGGCCACGCTCACCGCGTCGCCCTCGTCCAGCACGCGCACGTTCTTCGTCCTGGCCAGATGGGCCTGGGTCTCCTTCGAGTCGTGGTTCCCCCTGACCCAGACATAGGGGGCGCCGAGGTCGGAGACCGGATCCAGGAAGCCGTTCTCGGCCGCCGTGCCGTGGTCCATCGTGTCGCCGGAGTCGATGATCACGTCGATGTCGTACTGCTCGACCAGCGAGGCGATGATGTGCCAGGCGGCGGGGTTGAGATGGATGTCCGACACGTGCAGGACGCGGATGGTGGCCGGGTCCGGCTGGTACACGGGGAGCGTGGACGTGGCGTCGTACAGCTTGGTCACGTTGGTGACGAGCCGCGCCAGTTCCTGCTGGTAGACGTCGAATTCGGTGACGATCGAACGGGCGTCGCCGACGACCGACGGTGCGCTGGAGAGCAGCCCGGAGAACTTCGGCTCCAGGACGGACTTCGGGTTCCAGGTGGCGTACGCGCTGACCCCCGAGGCGGCGAGCAGCACCAGGGCGAGGCCGCCGGCGGCCAGGGCGCGGCGGGGGCGCCGGTAGACGACGAGGCCGAGAGCGGTGGCGCCGGAGACGACGGCCACACAGGAGCGGACGGCCAGTTCGCGGGTGCCGGAGGCGACGTCCTGACCGACCTGGTCCTGGAGACCGGAGAGGCGCTCGGGGTGCTTCACCAGGGCCTGCGAGCGCTCCGGGTCGAGCTGGTCGATGTCCACGTCCAGGCGGACCGGGGCGTGGTGGGAGTCCAGTTGCAGGGCGCCGAGCGGTGACACGTTGATCTTGGTGCCGCCGCTGACCGACGGCCTCAGCGTCATGGTCGTGTCCATCGGCCCGACCGGCGTACGCACGCTGCCGACCACCAGCAGCCCGAGCCAGGCGCCCAGCACGACCACGGCCAGCAGCCCGAGCGCGCGTTTCCAGGGGTGCGCGGCGGGGACGAGCCCGCCGGAGGCGGTGGCGGCGCGGGGGCCGGAGGGGAGGAGTCGGCGGACACGGGCGGCTGCGGCGTGGAACGGGCGTGCCATTGGGCGCGTATGCCCCGATCGGGCGGCGGGCATGCGGGCGGGGCGGGAGGTGTGGGCCGGGCGGGTGGCCGGGGGCGCGGGTGCGGCCCGCCCCGTCCGGGCCCGCGTACGTGACAATGGCGGGGTGCTGGAGATGACGCGCGAGGAGTTCGAAGAGCTGGTGAGCCTGGCTCTTGACCGTGTTCCGCCGGAGCTGATGCGGCTGATGGACAACGTCGCGGTGTTCGTGGAGGAGGAGCCGGAGGACCCGGAGGAACGCGAGCTCCTGGGCCTCTACGAGGGCACACCGCTCACGGAGCGCGGCGAGTGGTACGCCGGGGTGCTGCCGGACCGGATCACCATCTACCGGGGGCCGACGCTGCGGATGTGCGAGACGCGCGAGGACGTGGTCGCCGAGACGGAGATCACCGTGGTGCACGAGATCGCCCACCACTTCGGCATCGACGACGAGCGGCTGCACGAGCTGGGGTACGGGTGAGCGCGGCCCCGACGGGCCGGGGGTGACCAGGCCGGGCGGCGCCGGGCGGCCGGGGGTGGTCCGGTGCGTGAACCCGGTGCCGTGCCGGGTCTGTTCCGGCCGGGGGCCGGGGGGAGTCCGGTGTGGCTCCCGGTCTGTTCCGGCCGGGGGCCGGGGGTGGTCCGGTGTGGCTCGGGGGCGTGAACCCGGTGCCGAGCCGGGTCTGTTCCGGCCGGGAGGCCGAGGGAGGTCCGGTGTGGCTCCCGGTCTGATCCGGCCGGGCTCCGGGGGTGGTCCGGTGCGGTTCCGGGGCGTGAACCCGGTGCCGCGCCCGGTCTGTTCCGGCCGGGTGGCCGAAGGCGATCCGGTGCGGCTCCCGGGGCCGGCCCGGCCGGGCCTCGGTGTGCGGGTGTTGTGTCCGGGCGTGTCCCCCGTGGGGGCCGGGGAGTTGGACACATCGCTCTCCCCTCCCGCCGTATCTCTCCTCCCCGGAGGTGCCACCCCGTGCGCCAGTTGTCCGCCCGCGTCCACTGGGCAGCCGTCACCGCGCTGACGATCGCCGCGTCCACAGGCTGTATGAGCGTCGGTGACGACGCAGGGAAGCCCACCCCCTCGCGTTCCGCCGAGGAGAAGGGCGCGTCCGCCGGTCCGGACGGCGCCACCATGTCCGGTACCGGCCGCTCCGGCGCCGGTGGCGCCCGCGCGGAGGCCCAGTCCGACCGCGAGCGCCCGCGTGAGCCGGAGGCCGAGGCCTCGGGGCGCGCCCCGTCGGCCGGTCCCGAGGCCGTCCACCCGGCGCCCGGCCACCCCGCCCCGCCGGAGCCGACCCGGGCGGGGCCGCTGCCCACCGCGCAGCCCAGTGCGCCGGGCCCGGAGGAGCCGCCGCCCCCGCCGGTCACCCCCGAGGAGCCCCCGCCGCCGCCCTCGCCCGAGCCGGAGCCCTCGCAGCCGCCGGAGGAGCCCTCGGCCTCTCCGGCGGCGCAGTCCCGCACGGACGCGATGGGGATGTCGGAGCGGGCCGGGGCGTGGCCGACTCCACGGGTATCACCGCAGGTCGCGCCCGTGTGAGGGGGGCCGGTTTGCGCGAAGTGGGGGAGGGTGCGTATGGTAGTAGATCGTTTGATCCCATTGCCCGGCGCCGACACAGAAGAGCGCCGTGTGGCGCGTACTCTCCCTTGCCGTGGCTGGACCGCATTGAGGCGGTCGAAATTGCGATAACACGGAGTTACGGGCGCGTGCCGAGACTCCGGAAGGTTTCGCATTTCGCATGTCAATTTCCAGTTCTGACCGCACCGTCATGTCCGAGAACGACGTAGAGGGCATCGAGGTCGTGGAAGCGGCCGAGGCCATGGTCGCCGAGGCTCCCGAAGCCGTCGCCGACGAGAACCCCGTCGCGGACGCTTCCGAGGAGGCCGCCGAGGCCCCCGAGGACGCCGAGCCGAGCATCACCTTCGCCTCGCTCGGACTGCCCGAGGGCATCGTCCGCAAGCTCGCGCAGAACGGTGTGACGGCTCCGTTCCCGATCCAGGCCGCGACCATCCCGGACGCCCTGGCCGGCAAGGACATCCTGGGCCGTGGCCGTACCGGCTCCGGCAAGACGCTCTCCTTCGGTCTGCCGACCCTGGCCGCGCTGGCCGGCGGTCACACCGAGAAGAAGAAGCCCCGCGCGATCATCCTCACGCCGACCCGTGAGCTCGCGATGCAGGTCGCGGACGCGCTCCAGCCCTACGGCGACGTGCTCGGGCTGAAGATGAAGGTCGTCTGCGGCGGTACGTCGATGGGCAACCAGATCTACGCGCTGGAGCGCGGTGTCGACGTCCTCGTCGCCACCCCGGGCCGTCTGCGCGACATCATCAACCGCGGTGCCTGCTCCCTGGAGAACGTCCAGGTCGCGGTCCTCGACGAGGCCGACCAGATGTCGGACCTGGGCTTCCTGCCCGAGGTCACCGAGCTGCTCGACCAGATCCCCGGTGGCGGCCAGCGCATGCTCTTCTCCGCCACGATGGAGAACGAGATCGGCACGCTCGTCAAGCGTTACCTGAGCAACCCGGTCACCCACGAGGTCGACAGCGCCCAGGGCAACGTCTCGACCATGTCCCACCACGTCCTCGTCGTGAAGCCGAAGGACAAGGCGCCGGTCACGGCCGCCATCGCCGCCCGCAAGGGCCGCACGATCATCTTCGTCCGCACCCAGCTGGGCGCCGACCGCATCGCCGAGCAGCTCATCGAGTCCGGCGTGAAGGCGGACGCGCTGCACGGCGGCATGACTCAGGGCGCGCGTACCCGCGTCCTGGAGGACTTCAAGAAGGGCTACGTCAACGCCCTGGTCGCCACCGACGTCGCCGCCCGCGGCATCCACGTCGACGGCATCGACCTGGTCCTGAACGTGGACCCGGCCGGCGACCACAAGGACTACCTGCACCGCTCGGGCCGTACCGCCCGTGCCGGCAAGTCCGGTGTCGTCGTGTCGCTGGCGCTCCCGCACCAGCGCCGCCAGATCTTCCGCCTCATGGAGGACGCGGGCGTCGACGCCTCGCGCCACATCGTGCAGGGCGCGGGCGTCTTCGAGCCCGAGGTCGCCGAGATCACCGGTGCCCGTTCGCTGACCGAGGTCCAGGCCGACTCCGCGAACAACGCGGCCAAGCAGGCCGAGCGCGAGGCCGCCGACCTCACCAAGCAGCTGGAGCGCGTCCAGCGCCGTGCCGTCGAGCTGCGCGAGGAGGCCGACCGCCTGGTCGCCCGTGCCGCCCGCGAGCGGGGCGACGACCCGGAGGCGGCGGTGGCCGAGGTGGCCGCCGAGGCCGAGGCGGCGCTCGTCGCGGCCGTGTCCGTCCCCGAGCAGTCGGCCGGGCGCGACGACCGTCGTGACGACCGGGGCAACTTCGGCCGCCGCGACGACCGCGGTGGCGACCGTCGTGACGACCGCGGCGGTTACCGTGGCGGCAACGACCGCGTCGGTGAGCGCAGTGGCCGTCCCTCCGGCGGCTCCGGCTACCGGGGCAGCAACGACCGCCCGTCGTTCCGGGGCAGCAGCGACCGTCCGTCCGGCGGTTTCCGCTCCGGTGGCGGCGACCGTCGTGACGACCGGGGTGGCCGTTCGTTCGAGCGTCGTGACAACGACCGCCCGGCGTTCAACCGTGACCGTCGTGACGACCGCCCCTCCGGTGGCTTCCGCTCCGGTGGCAGCGACCGTCCGTTCAACCGTGACCGTCGCGACGACCGCCCCTCGGGCGGGTTCCGCTCCGGTGGCAGCGACCGCCCGAACGGCCGTCGTGACGACCACCGCGGTGGCACCGGCACGGGTACCGGCACCGGCACCTTCGGCCGCCGCGACGACAAGCCGCGCTGGAAGCGCAACGGCTGAGTCCGGCTGACCCACCCGACAGGTCCCCGGGGCCCGTACAGCACTTCGGTGCCGTACGGGCCCCGGGGCGTTTCCGGGCCCCCTGCGAGGGCATCGCTGGGGACATGACAAATGATGATGCCGCAGTCGCGGTGCCTCCTCCGGATGCCCCGTCGGGCTCCGGACCCACGCAGGCTCCCGCTCCCGGGCCCGGGCCCGCTGTCGCGGCCGCCGCCCCGTCCCCGACGACGGACGAGGAACGGCTGGCAGAGCTCGGCTACACCCAGGTGCTCGCGCGCCGGATGTCCGCCTTCTCCAACTACGCCGTCTCGTTCACGATCATCTCGGTGCTCTCCGGCTGCCTGACGCTGTACCTGTTCGGCATGAACACCGGCGGTCCCGCCGTCATCACCTGGGGCTGGATCGGCGTCGGGCTGATGACGCTGTTCGTCGGCCTGGCGATGGCGGAGATCTGTTCGGCCTACCCGACGTCGGCGGGCCTGTACTTCTGGGCCCACCGCCTCGCCCCGCCGCGTTCGGCCGCGGCGTGGGCGTGGTTCGCCGGCTGGTTCAACGTGCTCGGCCAGGTCGCCGTCACCGCCGGCATCGACTTCGGGGCGGCGTCCTTCCTCGGGGCGTACCTGAACCTCCAGTTCGGTTTCGAGGTCACCCCCGGCCGGACGATCCTGCTCTTCGCGGCGATCCTCGTCCTGCACGGGCTGCTGAACACCTTCGGCGTCGGCATCGTCGCCGTCCTCAACAACGTCAGCGTGTGGTGGCACGTGGTCGGCGTCGCGGTCATCGTGGGCGCGCTCACCTTCGTGCCGGACTCGCACCGGTCGGCGTCGTACGTCTTCACCGAGTTCGTCAACAACACCGGCTGGGGCAGCGGCTTCTACGTCGTGATGATCGGCCTGCTGATGGCGCAGTACACCTTCACCGGCTACGACGCCTCCGCCCATATGACGGAGGAGACCCACGACGCGGCCGTGGCGGGCCCGCGCGGCATCGTGCGGTCCATCTGGACGTCCTGGATCGCCGGGTTCGTGCTCCTGCTCGGCTTCACCTTCGCCATCCAGTCCTACGACGGCGCCCTGAACTCCCCGACCGGCGCCCCGCCCGCCCAGATCCTGCTGGACGCGCTCGGCGCCACCACGGGCAAGCTCCTGCTGCTCGTGGTGATCGGGGCGCAGCTCTTCTGCGGGATGGCCTCCGTCACCGCCAACAGCCGCATGATCTACGCCTTCTCGCGCGACGGAGCGCTGCCCTTCTCCCGCGTCTGGCACACGGTCAGCCCGCGCACCCGGACGCCCGTCGCGGCGGTCTGGCTGGCCGCGCTCGGCGCGCTGGCCCTGGGGCTGCCGTACCTGATCAACGTCACGGCGTACGCCGCCGTGACGTCCATCGCGGTCATCGGCCTCTACATCGCCTACGTCATCCCCACGTTGCTCAGGCTGCTGCGGGGCGACGACTTCGTCCGGGGACCCTGGCACCTGGGCCGCTGGTCCCGGCCCGTCGGAATCGTCGCGGTGAGCTGGGTCGGGGTGATCACGGTGCTCTTCATGCTGCCCCAGGTCTCCCCGGTCACCTGGGAGAGCTTCAACTACGCACCGCTGGCCGTGCTCGTGGTCCTGGGCTTCGCCGCCGTCTGGTGGCTGGTCTCGGCCCGCCACTGGTTCCTCAAGCCGGCCGCCCCTGATCACAAGCGCACGATCGCGGACGAATCCACGGACTGACCGGCCCTGCCCCGGGCACGACAGGGCCGGGCACCCGATACCCGATCGGCTGCCGGGCCCGGGGCAGCTATGCTCGGGGGTGATCCATCCCGGGCCGTTAGCTCAATTGGTCAGAGCAGCGGACTTTTAATCCGTTGGTTGTGGGTTCGAGTCCCACACGGCCTACCTGAGGCAGGGCGAGGAGAGATCCTCCGACCTGCTGCTCAGCGCCTCGATCGGCTTCGGCCGGTCGAGGCGCTCCGCCTTTCCCGGCCTCTCGCGTGAGCGGGCGGTCCGACACGGCCGTCAGCGCTCCAGCTCTGCCCGGTCACCGGCCCGCACGAGCAAGTCGTCCCGAATCCCCTCGTCGTGTTCCTGGCTCTCGCGGATGACCGAGACCAGGAGCATGACGGCGATGACGGGCGGAGCCCCGGGTCAGCGGGCGAACTTCTCCACGGCTTCCGGAGTGACGGGGGTGAAGAAGTTGACGAGGTTGCCGTCCGGGTCGCGGAACAGGAGCGACCGGTTGCCCCAGGGCATCGTGGTGGGCCCCGCCACGAAGTCGGTGACGTAGGCGCTCAGATTCCGGTGCACGCGGTCCACGTCGTCGACGAGGAATTCGGTGATCACGCTGTGGTTCTCCGCCGGACGGGCCGAGCCCGGGGCGAAGAGCGGGACCGTGCGGGTGCTCGCGATGGCGAGGGTGGCGCCGGGCGTCGTGAGTTCGGCGAAGTCCTCGGTGGCCCACACCGCCCGCACCCCCGTGACCTGCTCGTAGAACGTGACGAGGCGTGCGACATCACCCGTGATGATGCGGATCGAGACGAAGTCCATGGTGTTCTCCCTGCTTGCTCCGGGGGCGTACGTCTCGGAGGCTAGGGAAAATAGTGGACAGAATCCGCCCTGTATCCGTGGGAGGCTCTGAAAATGCCCCGACCAGCCGCCCGCGTACTGACCCTCCTGGAGCTGCTGCAGTCGGGCGGCACCCGGACGGTGGCCGAGCTCGCCGAGCGGCTCGGCGTGGACGGGCGCACCGTGCGGCGGTACGTGGACCAGCTGATCGATCTCGACGTGCCCGTGGAGTCGGTGCGCGGCCGGTACGGCGGGTACCGGCTCGGCGCCGGGTACCGTCTGCCGCCCCTCATGCTCAGCGACGACGAGGCGTTGGCCGTCCTCCTCGGCCTGGTCGCCGGCCGTCGGGCGGGGCTGATGACGGCGGGGCGCACGGCGGGTGAGACGGCGTCGGCGAAGATCCGCAGGGTGCTGCCCCGGCACCTCGCCGGCCGGCTCGACACGCTCCTGGAGTCGGTCGCCTTCACGGACCGGCCGGGTGAGTTCGCCTCCCCGGACGCCGGGGTCCTGCTCACCCTGGCCGATGCCGTACGTCACGGCAGGCCCGTCTCGATGAGGTACACGGGCGGTGACGGCCGGCGCAGTGAGCGCACCGTGCACCCGTACGGGATCGTCGCCCACGCGGGGCGGTGGTACGTCACCGGCAGGGACCCGCTGATCGGGGAGGACCGGACCTTCCGGCTCGACCGCATCACGGACGCCCGGGCCCTCCCCGGATCGTTCGAGGTGCCCGCGGACGGTGATCCGGCCCGGCGCCTGCTGTCGGGGTTCGCCACGGCCGCGTACCGGTACGACGTGGTCGTGCGGATCCACGGAACGGCCGGGCAGATCCGCGCCCGCCTGCCCGCCGCCGTCGCGCGGTTGGAGGAGTACGAGCCCGCCGAGGGAGAGGAGTTCGGGGAGGGCGGTCCCGGGGAGGGCGGCAGTGGTGCTGACGCGCGCTGGTGGCGTGTGCTCGTCAGGGCGGAGCGGCTCGACTGGCTGCCTCCCGCGCTGGCCGCGCTCGACCGGCCGTTCGTCGTCGAGCGTCCCGATGAACTCCGCGACCTCGTGGCCGCGTTCGCCGACCGCCTCGCGTCCTTCGCCCGCCGCGCCTGACCGCGGCCCACCCGCCGGCGACGCCCGCGACCAGCCCGCGGTGCGCCCGCGATCGGCCCACCCCGACCCGGTCCCTGAGCGGGTCCTGAGCCGCCCCGGGGGCGGGTCCGGGCGCCGTCACGGGGTCGGGCCCAGGGGCCGGGCTCGGGCTCTGGGGCCGGGGTCAGGCGGGCCCGGCTGGTGGGGGGCAGGGGCAGGGCCGGGCGCGGGCCCGGCGGCCGGGGCCGTGCTCCGTCACGGGGGACGGCTCAGTGGCTGGCTCGGCGGCCGGCCGGCCTGGCCCAGGGGCCGGCTCAGGGGCGGGGCCAAGGCCGGCCGCCGATGCGTTCGATGTCCGAGTTGAAGCGGCGCAGGTAGCCGGCGAAGGCGGAGATGTCCTCGTCGCGCCAGTCGGCCATGACGCGTTCCAGCGAGCTGACCATGCCCTCACGTTCCGCGTCGAGCGTCCTCGCGCCCTCCTCCGTGATCCGGAACTTGCGGGCCATGCCGCCGTCCGGGTCGGGGATGCGCTCCACGAAGCCCGCGCGCATGACCGCGGCGGTCTGCCGGTTGAGGGTCGAGACGTCGAGGTCGAAGGCCTCACTGAGCTCGCCGACGGACATCGGGCCCTGGACGCGGATGCGGCTGAGCAGGACGTACGCGCTGCGCTCCAGGAGGCCGTCCTTGCGGCGCCCCTTTCTGTGGGTCAGCAGGCCGTGACGGCTGAGCAGCATCTGCTCGTACTCGACCTCGTGCGTTGCCCTGTTCATGCGCGGGCACCTCCTGCTTCCTGCCGGGCGGGTCCGGTGTGTCGTCGTGCCGTCGTGCGTAATGACTTCATCGTATGTTTACGGGGAAGTGCATAGACCACACAATGTGCATGATGCAATGGACGTGTACGATGCCATAGTCTTTCTACCGAACAGATAGCCGAGGATCCGCGATATGGATGCCCCCCAGCCCACAGCCCGCGCCGGCGGCGTGATCACGACGCTGGCACTCGCCGGCACCGTCGCCGCGGTGATGCAGACGCTGGTGACCCCGCTCATCGCGGAGCTGCCGCGGATTCTGGACACCTCGTCCTCGAACGCGGCCTGGGTGGTCACCGTCACCCTCCTGGTCGCCGGTGTGTGCGTGCCGGTGACCGGCCGACTCGGTGACCTCCTGGGCAAGCGCCGCATGCTCCTCGCCTGCGCGGTCCCGCTGATCATCGGCTCGATCGTGTGTGCGCTGGCCTCCTCCGTCGTTCCGATGATCGTCGGGCGTGGGCTCCAGGGCATGGGCATGGGCATGGTGCCGCTCGGCATCGCACTGCTGCGCGACGTGGTGCCCGCCGAGAAGCTCAGCGGGTCGATCGCCCTCGTCAGTGCCTCCATGGGCATCGGCGGCGCCCTCGGCCTGCCGATCTCCGCCGCCGTCGCCGAGTACACCAGCTGGCGCGTGCTCTTCTGGGGTTCCGCCGTCCTCGCGGTGATGATCGCCGTACTCATCTGGGCGTTCGTCCCGGACGTCCCGGCCGGTGCCAAGGGCCAGCGGTTCGACGCGCCCGGCGCCATCGGGCTGGCCATCGGCCTGGTGTCCCTGCTGCTGGCGATCTCCAAGGGTGCCGACTGGGGCTGGGGCTCGGGCACCACGCTGGGCCTGTTCGCCGTGGCGGTCGTGGCCCTCGGCGCCTGGGGGTTCTACGAGCTGCGTACCCGTGACCCGCTGGTCGACCTGCGCACCACCGCCCGTCCGCGCGTGCTGCTGACCAACATCTCGTCGATCCTGGTCGGCGTCGGCATGTACTCCTTCATGCTGATCGCGCCGCAGATGCTGCAGTTCCCGGAGGCCACCGGGTACGGCCTCGGGCAGTCGATGCTGGCCGCCGGCCTCTGGATGGCACCCGGTGGCGTGATGATGATGATCGTCTCCCCGCTCGGCGGAAAGCTGATCAACGCACGAGGCCCCAAGATCGCCCTGGTCCTCGGCGCCCTCGTGATCTCCGCGGGCTACGGCATCTCCCTGTTCCTCATGGGTTCCGCCTGGGGCCTGATGATCGTCGGAATCGTCATCAACAGCGGCGTCGGCCTGGCCTACGGTGCGATGCCCGCCCTGATCATGAGCTCGGTCCCGCTCTCGGAGACCGCCGCCGCCAACGGCTTCAACACCCTGATGCGTTCGCTGGGTACCACCATCGGATCGGCTGTCATCGGTGTGGTGCTGGCGCAGATGACCATGAACCTCGGCGGCTACTCCCTGGCGTCCGAGGACGGGTTCCGCGTCGGCCTGATGATCGGCTGCGGTGTCGCCCTCGTGGCGGCGGCGGTCGCCTCGTTCATCCCGGGTCTCGTCCGGCCCGCCGCCGACGGCGACAAGGCCGGCACGGCCGCGGCCGGCAAGGTCACCGTCGAGGCCTGACCGGTCCACCGCGCAGCGCCCCGCCGGCCCCGTACGGCCGGACGGGGCCCCGCGCGACCCACCACCAGCGGCCCGTACGGCCACGAGTGGCCCCGCGCGGCGACGGAAAGCGCCCGCGTGGCCAAGGAACTGCCTGTGCGGCCACGGAGACCGTCCCCGCGCGGCGACGGAACCGCCCCCACGGCCACGACGGCCGTCCCCGCGCGATGACGGAACCGCCCGTGCGGCCACTGCGGGTTCCGCCGCCCCGCGACCACGGAAACGCCCGTACGCGGCGAAGGCCGCCTCCGCGCGACCGCGGAAACTCTCGTACGACCACAGAAGCGCCCCGACCGGGTTCACCGGCCGGGGCGCTTCGGCGTTCCCGGGCCCAGGAACTTTCTCGTGCACGGGCATTGACCGGGGGAGTGGGCCGACTTACGTTCTTCGCGTTGCCCTTCGTATGTCATATATGAGACGCGATATGAGAGCCGAGCGCCGTATGCAGCCAGCCCCGAGCACGCTCCCCCGCCGCCTCCGGCGTTCCGGGAGACGCTGAGCCCCCGTCAGCCCGGACGCGGGTCGGCACCACCCCCGCCGGCCCGACGGGCTCCGGCCCGGGGCACCAGGCGGCACACGGGCGTTCGGACGCGCCCCGGTCCACCGGTTCCCTCCGGCTCCGCGGTACCGACACGGTCCCGCGCTTCCCCGAAGCACCTTCATCCCGCACGGCCTCACGTCGCGGCGCGCTGTCGCCGTGCGCCCGCCGTGAGCACCCAGAGAAGAGAGCCGACCATGATCAAGCCCCGCAACAGCCGTATCGCCGCCGCCATATCCCTCGTATCAGCCCTGGCCCTCACCGCCACCGCCTGCGGTGACGACGGCAGCGGCATCACCGGCGCGAAGGGCGCCGAAGGCCCGGGGACGGGGAAGATCGTGTTCTGGGACGAGAACGGGGGCGTCCGCACGGCGATCTGGAAGGAGATCATCGCCGACTTCGAGAAGGCGAACCCGGACATCGACGTGCAGTACGTGGGCATCGCCTCCACCGAGGCCCAGTCCAAGTACGACACCGCCATCCAGGGCGGCGGTCTGCCGGACGTCGGCGGGGTGGGTGCCGCGATGGTCGCCGGGATCACCGCGCAGGACGCGCTGGAGCCGCTGGACGACCGGATCGGGTCGAGCTCCCTCAAGGGCAAGCTCAACGAGGCCATGGTCGAGAACGTGAGGAGCTCCGGCGGCCGGGACGAGATGTACACCGTGCCGATCTCCGCCACGAACGGTGTCCTCTACTACCGCACCGACCTGTTCGAGAAGGTCGGGCTGGGCGAGCCGGACACGTGGGACGCGTTCTACGAGGCCGCGGCGAAGCTGACGGACAAGCGGAAGAACCAGTTCGGCTACACCATCCGCGGCGGCCCGGGGTCCATCGCCCAGGCACTCGACGCGATGTACGGGCAGTCGGGCATCGAGTCCTTCTGGGACGAGGCCGGGACGAGGACGACGGTCAACGACCCCAAGAACGTGGCGGCGTTGGAGAAGTACGTCGCCCTGTACAAGAAGGACACCCCGGAGGCGGACCTCAACAACGACTTCACCAAGATGGTCGCCCAGTTCGACTCCGGCAGCATCGCCATGCTCAACCACAACCTGGGCTCCTACCAGGACCACGTCGGCTCGCTCGGCGTCGAGAAGTTCCGGGGCATCCCGCAGCCCGAACTGGCCGACGGCACCCGGGTGATGGTCTCCAACCCGGTCTCCGGCCTCGGCCTGATCAAGTCGTCCGAGAACAAGGCGGCGGCCTGGAAGTTCATCGAGTTCGCCGCCTCCCACGCCTCGAACTCGAAGTTCAGCGAGTCCGCGGGCCTGATCCCGGCCAACAAGGAAGCGGCCGAGGACCCCTGGCTCGACAAGGCCGAGACCACCAAGCTCGGCGCGGAGGCGCTGTTCTCCGGCAACACCAAGATCGTCCAGCTGCCGTACTACCTGCCGGACTGGAACACCCTGTCCAAGGCCGACAGCGAGCCCGGTTTCCAGAAGGTGCTGCTCGGCAAGACCAGCGCCAAGGACTTCCTGGACACGTTCGCCAAGAACCTCGACGAGGCCCAGGCGGAGTGGAAGGAACAGCAGGGCTGACCGTCCGGAGCCCGTGCTCCCTGAGCCGCGCTGCGGGAGGAGGGCCCGGACCGTGCCGCGCCAGCAGCGCCCCGCCCCGCCCGGTCCGTGCCGCGCCAGCAGCGCCCCGCACGGTCCGGGACGCAGGGCCCGGGAGGCGTCCGGTGCCGGGATCGCGCGTACGGCCCACGCGGCCGGGGCCGTACGGCCGCTCCGCGCGGGCCGTGCGGACATGCCCGTGCAGGCCGCGCCGGGTACCGGGGGCGGCCCCGGGCACTAGTCCAGGCCCTCCTCCCGCAGCTGGTACATCAGGAGGAACGTCCGGTAGGTCTCCGCGGACACGTCCACGCAGACGTCCGGCCGGTTCGTCCACGTCGACAGGTTGTCGAGGGCCCGCCGGCAGGCCACCTCGGTCTCGGCCTCGGACGGGATGTTCGAGATGAACGCGGCGATCAGCAGGACCACTGCGAGGACGACCACACCGATACGGATGCGCATGGTCTCCCAACGACCGTGCCGCCGGGCCGGTCACTCGGGGCCGGTGCCGGGCAGGCCGTCACTCGGGTTCGTCGGTGACCGGGGGCAGGTCCGGCTCGATGAACAGACCCGCGTACTGCGGTGTCGGCAGCGGGGCCGCGGAGCCCGCGTCGGTGGTCGTGGCGGTGCCCTCGGGGCGCCGCTGGGTCGTGCGGGCAGGCATGTCGGTCATCTCAGGTGTCCTGTACGTAGGTGTGTGTCGAGAGCCCCGTGACCGAGCCGCCGCCGTAACTGCCGGACTGGTCCCGACCGGTACGGCTACGAGGTGCCGCTACCGGTGCCGCGCCGCTCCGGGGGCGTCCGGATCATCGTGCGGTGCATGCAGACTGTAACCCTCCCAGCACGGCTTTCCCCCGGTATTGCGAGCTCGGCGTGACGCTCAGTGCGGCGGGGCGGGCTCGATGTTCTGGTTTGCGTGGAAGAGGTTGTGCGGGTCGTAGGTCCGCTTGGCCTCGGCGAGCCGGTCGTAGTGGCCCCGGTAGGTGGCCCGGACCCGGTCCTGCGACTCGCCGGTGCCGAGGAAGTTCACGTAGCCGCCGCCCATCGAGTACGGGTGCAGCGCCTCCCAGTAGTCCACGGCCCACTCGCGCAGCGCCGCCGCGTTGGCGGGGTCGGGGTCGATGCCGGCGATGACGCCGGACCAGCGGGCGTCACGGTAGGCCCAGGCGGTCTCGTCGGGGCCGACGCGGCCCGCGGCGCCGTCGACCGGGTACAGGTGCATGGTCGACAGGTCCGTGGGGAGCTTCTCCGCGAAGGAGGCGTGCACGTCGGCCGCGTCGTCGGTGATCCGGTCGAAGAAGTCGCCGCGCCAGTACCACTGGAGACCGGTCGGCATCAGCGCGTCGAACATGGTCTGGAGGGCCGGGTAGGGCATCGGCGTCGTGAAGTGGAAGGCGGGCGGCCCCGGTTCGCCGACCACGGCGAGGGTCTCGCCCAGCTCGTCCGGGTCGGCGGTCGAGGACCAGACCACCCCGCACATCTTCCGCCCGTGGATCTCCTCGGGGAAGGGCGGGCCCGGCGGTACGGTCAGCGCGGCGAAGAACCCGGACAGGTCGTCCGGTGCCTGCGGCAGGAAGTCGCGGTACCAGCGGATGACGTCGTGGAACAGCTCCAGCGGCCACAGGGTGATGGCGACCCCCACCGTGTCCACGGGGTGCAGGTCGAAGTCGAACGAGGTGACCACGCCGAAGTTCCCGCCGCCGCCCCGCAGCGCCCAGAACAGGTCGGAGTGCTCGCCGGGGTTCGCGGCGACGAAGGTCCCGTCGGCGAGGACCACGTCGGCGGAGACCAGGTTGTCCACCGTCAGGCCGTACCTGCGGGTGAGGTAGCCGTGGCCGCCGCCCAGGGTGAGTCCGCCGATCCCGGTCGTGGACATGATCCCCGCCGGGGTGGCGAGGCCGAAGGCGTGCGTGGCGTGGTCGAAATCGCCCAGCGTCGCGCCCCCGTCGGCCTGCGCGGTCCGGGTGGCCGGATCGACCCGCACACCACGCATGGGGGAGAGGTCGATCGTGACCGCGCCGTCGGACAGGGCGAGCCCGGGACCGCTGTGGCCGCCGCCCCGGACGGCCATCTCCAGGCCGTTGTCGTGGACGAAGCGGACCGCCGCCATCACGTCCGCCGTGTCGTGGCACTCGACCACCGCGGCGGGCCTCTTGTCGATCATGCCGTTGTAGACCGTACGGGCCCGCCCGTACTCCGGGTCCTCCGGGCCGACGACCGGGCCGCGCAGGGTGGTCCTCATCGTCTCGAGAAGGGTGCCGTCCATGATGATCGTCGTCTCCTCGCGCGTACGCGCCCGGCCTCCCCTGGCACTCGCATCCGGGTGAGGCTGCCGGGCCGGCGCCGGCACCCGGGGATGCCGCGCAGACGGGACCGAACACCGAAAGGCTTCCCCTTCAGCGTCCCGCCGCCGCGGGGGCGGCGCAATCGCGCGCCGTGCACCGGACCAGGCCGGGCCACGGCGCGGGGCCGGCCCGCCGCGCGGCTGCGGGGTACGTCCCGGACCGCGCACCGGTGCGTCCCCGCGGCCGTTCTACGCGTACGGGCCCACGAGCCCGGTGGACCAGGCACCGGACGCGGCGCCGAGCGGTCCGCCGAGACGCCGGGATCCCGCCGGGGCGACGGCACGGCCGGGGGCAGGTCTGTGCGGTGTGGGACAGGGGGGGCGGACTCACCGGGCGGGCGAAATTCGGGATCGCGGGACGGGGCAATGCCTTCGGATACATCGCGTGCGTCAGCAACTGCCGCTCTGCCGGAGGAAGTTGCTGACGCAGCGGCGGATCGGGCGGATGCGCTCGCGGCGCTGCGTGGAGGGGAAGGCCGTCGTGTGTGGTCGGAGCACCGTCCCGGATGGCGTAGAGTTCTACTCACAACGACGCGGGGTGGAGCAGCTCGGTAGCTCGCTGGGCTCATAACCCAGAGGTCGCAGGTTCAAATCCTGTCCCCGCTACTGAAGACAGAGGCCCGGATCCTTCCAAGGATCCGGGCCTCTGTCGTGTGCCGTCCTCCGGTCGCCGGTGGCGGGCTTGACCTTGACGCCGCGTAAAGGTCCAGCGTCTTCGGCATGGAGTGGTCCGTCCAGGAGATCCTCGGGCGGGCCGGCACCACGAGCCGCACGCTCCGGCACTGCGGAGGCGTCGGTCTCCTCGCGCGGAGCCGCACGGGCGCCAACGGCCACCGCTATGACGACCAGGAGGCCCTGGTCCGGCTCCAGCGCATCCCGCTGCCCGCGATCAGGGACGTACGGGAGGGCCGGCGGGGCACCGCCGCGGCGCTCCGGTCCCATCTGCGCCTGCTGGAGCAGGAGCGGGAGCGGGAGCGCATCGGGCGGCAGATCGCCTCGGTGCGGACCGCTCTCCGCCGGACGGAGGAAGGGGAGGAACTCATGATCGAAGAAGTGTTCGACTGATTCGACCATGCGGAGTACGAGCAGGAGGTCACCGAGCGCTGGGGGCGGGAGGCGTACGAGCGGGGTGACCGGTGGTGGCGTGGCCTGACGAGGCCGGGCGGGCCCGCTTCCAGGGCGTGCGCGAGGCCGTCGCCCGGGACCACGGGCGGGCCGGGGCGGCCGGCCTGGAGCCCGGCGGCGAGGAGGCCCAGGACATCGCGCGGCGCCACTGCGACTGGCTGTCGGCGACCACCGGGATCACCCGCGCGTACGTGACCGGACTCGGGGAGACGTATGCCGCCGACGCCCGCATCGGGAGGAACTACGATCGCCACGGAGACGGGACCGCCGTCTTCGTACGGGACGCGCTGACGACCTACGCGCGGCGCCGTCTCTCCGGCCGACCCCCGGAGGGCAGGGCCGGCGGGCTCCCCCCTTTGGCCGATGACGAGTCGCCGCTCGGCGCGGCTCCGGCCAGCCTGGGTGGGGCGCGGTACCGTCCGCAGCCGTGGGTGGACCGGGCAGGAGCGCACAGGTGCGGAAGCGGCACGGACGGCGAGGCGGAGTCGCCGGGAACTCCCGTTCCCGGCGATTCGTGCGCGCGCTGCCCGCCCTGCTGATCTGTATCGGGGTGGTCCTCGACTTCGGTACGCCGACGGCGGTCACCGCCGTACCGCTCTTCGCCGCCGCCCCGCTGATCGCCGCCCCGTTCTTCTCCCTGGCCAGCACCATGCGGGTCGCGGGGGCCGCGATCCTCGTGGTGCTCGTCATCCGCTTCTCCCAGGGTGTGCTGGGCGAGGTCGCGCCGATCACGGATCTGCTGACGCTGGTCACCGTCGCCGTGCTCTCCCTCGTCATCAACCGCGTCGTGCGCCGGGGCAACGAGCAGCTGGCCTCGGCCAGGTTCATCGCGGAGACCGCCATGCGCGCCGTGCTGCCGACGCCCGACGACCGGATCGGCGGCATGCTGGTCGCGGCGCGGTACGAGGCGGCGCAGGCGGACGAGTTCGTCGGCGGAGACCTGTTCGCCGTCGCGGACACCCCGTACGGGGTGCGCCTGGTCGTCGGGGACGTACGGGGCAAGGGGCTGGACGCCGTGGCGGCGGTGGCCGTCGTGATCGGGGCATTCCGGGAGGCGGCCGAGCAGGAGAGGTCGCTGGAGGGGGTGGTCCAGCGGCTGGAGCGGGCACTGGCACGGGAGGGCACGCGCCGGGGCGGGCTCGACTCCATGGAGGGGTTCGTCACCGTGGTGGTGGCGGAGATCCCGGTCGGCGCCGACACCCTGCGGGTCATCAACCGCGGCCACCCCGAGCCGATCGTGCTGTACCCGGACGGGGATCTCGACGTGCTGGCGCCGACCACCCCCGCCCTGCCCCTCGGGATGGGGCTGGGCGCGTGGCCGGACCGGTCGGACGAGTGGACGCTGCCGGCCGGGGCGATGTTCCTGGCGTTCACCGACGGCCTCTCCGAGGCGCGGGACGCGCAGGGCGTCTTCTACGACCCCGCGGCCCGGCTGCGCGGCCGGCTCTTCCCTGGGCCCGAGGAACTGCTGTCCGCCCTCACCGACGACGTACGGCTGCACACCCGCGGACGGTCGACGGACGACATGGCCCTCCTCGCGGTCGCCCGCCCCGCGCGGGGTCAGCGGGGGCGGCGGACGACGGTGAAGATCGTGCGACGGGACAGTGAATGACCGGTCGCGACGGTCGGTAGTCGAAGGACCCCGCTCCGCATAACATTTGACGCACCGTCAGAAACTGCTGGCCGGATGAAGGGCTCTCAAGTCGCCCGTTTGAGACCGTTTGACCCCTGAAAGTCCAGGCCGAAGCCGTGAACGATCTATCGGAACGGCTTGGAATCGGGCCCGGGTGTCTATTAACGTTCGATAACGCAGCGCGGTTGTACCTGCCGTCGCAAGAGGCGGCACCGTGCGCAGCGCCGAATTCCGCAAGGGAACCGGGGAACCACCTACATGGGGTGAATCGGACACCTGTGTCTCGTGAGAGACGAAGGGGCCCGTAGGAGACCTTCCTGCTCCGAACCCGTCAGCTAACCCGGTAGGCGAGAAGGAAGGAAAGGAGTGCGCCCACGTGGCGTCCAACCAGCCTGCCCCCGGGGCCCCGTCACCCTTCAGGTCCGACAGCTTCGGTGATGAGGACAGGACGTGGGAGGAATGGAACCCCACCGAGGAGTCCGTCCGTCCCGTCCGCGGCCGGCATCGCGTGGCCAAGCAGCGCGGCCTCGCCCGTAGCTCCACCGTCCTCGGCGTCGGCGTCATCGCGGCCGTCGGAGCGGGCGGCATGGCCACCGCGCAGAGCAAGCCGCCGGTCTCCATATCCCTTCCCGATTCCATCGCGGACAGTCTTCCCGATGCCAAGTCCCTGCCCGGCGTAGGCGCGTTCATGTCCGGCGGCTCCGACTCGGGCCACGAGACGGTCGCCGCGTCCTCCCCGCTCACCACCGCCGGTATCACCGCCGCCGAGGCCGAGCAGGGCGCCACCGACGCGGGCGAGGCGCTGCGCGCCCGCATCCTCCAGCAGGCCGAGCAGCAGCAGGCCGGGGCCGACGCCGACGCCCGGGCCGCCGAGGAGCAGGCGGCCGTCGAGGCTGCCGCGGCCCAGGCGGCGAAGAAGCAGAGCGCCGCCGAGGCCGAGGCCGCGGCGGAGAAGAAGGCGGCCGAAGAGGCGGCCGCGAAGAAGGCCGAGGCCGAGCGGCTGGCCAAGCTCGCCGCCAGTTACGCCGTCCCGACCTCCTCGTACTACATCAGCTCGACGTTCGGTCAGTCCGGTTCGATGTGGTCCTCCGGCTATCACACCGGGCTGGACTTCGCGGCCCCGACCGGCACCCCGGTCAAGGCCGTCCACAGCGGCACGATCAAGTCGGCCGGCTACTCCGGTTCCTACGGCTACCGCACGGTCCTGGTGCTCGATGACGGCACCGAGATCTGGTACTGCCACCAGTCCTCGATGGACGTGACGGCGGGACAGAAGGTCAGCACCGGCGACACCATCGGCCGCGTCGGCGCGACCGGCAACGTGACCGGCGCCCACCTGCACCTGGAGGTCCACACCGCGGACGGCTCGGGCATCGACCCGATGAGCTGGCTCCGCGGCAAGGGCCTCACCATCTGAGCCCGCGGGTCCTTCCGTGACGGGCCGGGCCCGGCCGGGGAGACCTGACCGTGGCCGGCCCGCGCGGGCCGGCCACGCCCGCGCAGGCCGGGCGCACCGGTAAGCGCTCGGGATGCGGGAGTCCGGTCCCGGTGGATCCGTGCGCGAGTCCCGGCCCGATCCGTACGAAGGACCCTTGGCGCCCGCGGTCGGCGCACCAGAACCCCGGCGGCCCTGACGCACGACCCCCCGACGTCAGGGCCGTCGGTTCTCTCCGTGGTCAAGAGCGCTCCACCGGGGCGAACGGTCCGGCCGGGCGGTCGTGCGCGGGGCAGGGGCCGGGCGGAGGCGTCCGGCCGGACCGGCCCGTGGGGCCCTCGACCGGGCGGGATGCGTCGCGGCCCTCCGGGGCGTCGTCCCTCCCGGCTCCGCCCGGCGCGACGGCCGTATCCACCGGTGGCCGTCTCCTGCGGCGAGCGTCAGAAGCGCGCCTGGCGGGGCAGGCGGCCCACTACGGCGCGCAGCCTCTCCCGCCCCGCCGAGACGCTCGCGTCCCACAGACCCGCTCCGTCACCGCTCAGCGAGAGGGACTGGAGCCGTCGCTCCTCGGCGAGGAAACCGGCGCCCGCCACGTTCTGGTCCAGCATCCCCGTCGCGGTGAGCGCCACATGGCCGCAGGACACGGCGTCGTCAGCGTGTCCCGAGCCATGGGCCAGCAGGGCGTACCGCAAGGTGAGGACGGCGAAGAACGCGTAGGTGCCGACGACATCGGTGATCCCCTCCTCCTTCGGCTGAAGCTCCGGGAACCGCTCCAGCAGCCGTAGGCGCTCGGCGGCGTCGGCGAGCGGCCGGTCGCACTGCCAGAGGCCGTGTACGGACTCCGCGTAGAGGTCCAGGTCGGATTCCCGGCCCGGTGCGGCCGCCCGCAAGCCCATGAACAGCGGCGTCATGCGTTCGGTGCCGGCGGCGACGAACAGGCGGACCGCGTCGCCGCCCCCGTCACCCAGCGCCTCCGCGACGGCGCGCTCCACCAGCGTCTCCACGTCCCGCCCTCCCGTTGGAACGGCCCTCCCGCTGGACCGGAGCGACAGGTTACCCAGCGGCCGGGCACCGGGGCTCGTCGGGCCGGAGCCCCGTGGGCGCCCGTCCGGGCGGGTGACTCCATCGGGGCGCGGCCGCGGACCGGCGGGAGAGGGCGGGGTCCCCGGGCGTGCGGTGCGGCGGTCCGCTTCCCGGGTGTGGTCCCGGCGGGTGCGCGGCGGAATATCTTCCTCTATGTCCTCGTTGTGCCGAGGCATGACATCTCTGCGCCCGCTCGGTTCCTCGAGCCTTCAGGTCTTCCCCCTCGCTCTCGGCGGCAACGTGTTCGGCTGGACGGCCGACCAGGAGCGGACGTTCGCCGTCCTCGACGCCTACGCGGCGGCCGGCGGCAACTTCATCGACACCGCCGACGCCTACACCGCGTGGATCCCCGGCAACGAGGGCGGTGAGTCGGAGACCCTCATCGGCGCGTGGCTGGCGTCCCGCTCCCGCCGCGACGATGTCGTCATCGCCACCAAGGTCGGCGCACACCCCTCGTACAAGGGGCTCGCGCCCTCCACGATCAAGGCGGCGGCCGAGGCGTCGCTCCGCCGGCTCGGCACCGACCACATCGACCTCTACTACACGCACTTCGACGACGAGAGCGTCCCCGTCGAGGAGATCGTCGCCGCGCTCGACGAGCTGGTGAAGGCGGGCACGGTGCGGGAGATCGCCGCCTCCAACATCAGCCCCGAACGGCTCCAGGCCTCCCTGGACTTCTCCGAGCGAGAGGGCCTGGCCCGCTACGTCGCCCTGCAACCGCACTACAACCTCGTCTCGCGCGACACCTACGAGGGCGCGCTCCAGGACACGGCGGCCCGCGCCGGTCTCGCCGCGGTCCCGTACTACGCGCTCGCCTCGGGCTTCCTCACCGGCAAGTACCGGCCGGGCGCGACGGTCGAGAGCGCGCGGGCCGAGGGCGCGGGCAAGCACCTGGACACCGAGCGCGGCCGCAAGGTGCTGGCGGCACTCGACCGGATCGCCCAGGAGCACGACGCGGAGATCGCCACCGTCGCGCTCGCCTGGCTGGCGTCGCAGCCGACCGTCGCCGCCCCGATCGCCTCCGCGCGTACGGTCGAGCAGCTTCCCGCCCTGGTGGCGGTGGCCGGCCTCCGGCTGACCGGGCAGGAGCTCGCGGAGCTGACCGAGGCCTCCGCCTGACGTTCCCGAGGTGCCCGAAGGCCCGTGTCGGACGGACCGTCCGCTCACGGGCCTTCGGGTATCCCAGGGGCCGGGGCCTTTCCGCCGGATCGATTCTCCGGACCGGGCACGCGCGTGCCCGGCCTGGTGCCACCCGCGCCGCACCCGAGGCCTCAGGCGGGCGGTCCGCTCCGCCTGCCGTCGTCCAGGTACGGGTTGTAGCCCCCGTAGTGCCGGTGCGGCGCGGGGAGCCGCTGCGGCGGGGGGCCGCCGTGGGGGAACTGACGGGGGAACGGGGGCCGCACCGGCGGCCGGTGGACGCGCAGCCGGCCCGTCGCGTGGGCGGCGTACGTCAGTGCCGGGCCCGCGATGTCCCTGCGCTGCCACAGGTGGTGCAGCAACTCCTGCTCGCGCACCGCGAAGTCGGGGCCCGCGCCGTCGTGGCGGGCCCGCCGTCGCAGCATGGCCAGGGACGTCGCGAACGACTCGTACTCGGCGACGGCGCGGGCCGCCGCCCTGCCCCGGGCGCGGTCGGGGTGGCCGTTCCAGTGCCGGGCCATGTCGCGGGCCATGCCGCGCGCCCGCATCGACGTCAGTGCGAGCGGTTCGGCGGGGGCCAGCCAGCCGGCCGCCGCGTACACCGGCAGTTCGACGGAGAGCGTGCGCAGTTCACGCTGGCGCGCCCAGATCGCCAGCCAGGTGACCAGGCCGAAGCTCGGCATCATGACGACGCCGTACACCAGGTAGAAGCCGTACGGTCCGATGGCCGACGAGCCGTTCCACAGGGCGTGCATGCCCATGGCGAGGACCAGCCCGAGCAGCGGCAGGACCACCCGGCGCACCCGGTGGCGTGCGCCGCCGAGCGCCGCGATGCCGAAGCCGATGCCGGAGAGCACCGTGAACAGGGGGTGCGCGAACGGTGACATCACCACGCGCACGAAGAACGTCCCCGCCGTCACGGAGGCGAAGCCCGTCGTACCGAGCTGCTGGTCCTCGCCGAAGGCGTTGCCCAGGTAGAGGATGTTCTCGGTGAACGCGAAGCCGGTCGCGGTGAAGCCCGCGACCACGATCCCGTCGACGATCCCGCCGAACTGCCGTCTGCGGAAGAGGAAGATCAGCAGGACCGCCACGGCCTTCGCGCTCTCCTCGACGACCGGGGCGACGAGGGTGGCACCGAGGGTGTCGGCGTTCGCCGGGTCCGCGGTGGCCGTCGCTATCCACCGGGTCGCGAAGGAGTTGGCGATGATCGCCACGAGCGCGGCGGCGCACGCGCCCCAGGCGAAGGCGAACAGCAGATTCCGCCACGGACCTGGTTCGACCCGGTCGAGCCAGCGGAACGCCGCCATCAGCAGCGGTACGGGCAGCACCGCCAGACCCAGCCCCACCAGGAAGCCCTCGGTGCCCGTCTGCTCGCGGACCAGGGCCAGGATCACCAGACCGCAGAGCGCGAGCACCGTGATCACCGCGCCGGCGCGGAACGCCTTGCTGCGCCAGACCAGGCCGACGCGGCGGGGCCGGTAACGCCACTGGCCTCGCTCCGGGACGGCGGCCAGGAACTCGTCGAGCTGCTGCTCCTCGAGAACCGGGACGGCCGGCTGCTGGTGCTGCACGGACCCCTCGGACATCCGACGACCCTAACGAGGGCGACTGACACCTGGCCACGCCACGGGGCGCGGGGGGCCGGGTGATGGCTGATCAGCTACGGGTGAAGAGCACGTCGTGCACGACGTGGCCCTTGTCCAGGCCCTGGCCCTCGAAGCGGGTCAGCGGCCGGAACGCGGGCCGGGGAGCGTAGCCGCCGTCGTCCCGGGTGTTCTCGAACAGGGGGTGCGCCGTGAGGACGTCCAGCATCTGTTCTGCGTACGGCTCCCAGTCGGTCGCGCAGTGGACGACCGCGCCCGGCTTCAGCCGCTGTGCGACCAGGTCGAGGAACTCCGGCTGGATGAGCCGGCGCTTGTGGTGCCGCTTCTTGGGCCACGGGTCGGGGAAGTACACCCGGAGCCCGTCCAGAGCGGCGGGCGCCAGCATCTCGCGGAGCAGGATGATCGCGTCACCGTTGGCGACCCGGACGTTGGACAGTCCGGCCCGGTCCGCGAGGCCCAGCAGGTTGCCCTGGCCGGGGGTGTGCACGTCGACGGCCAGGATTCCGGTGCCCGGGTCGTCGGCCGCCATGCGGGCCGTCGCCTCGCCCATGCCGAAACCGATCTCCAGGACCACCGGGAGGCCGTCGAACAGCGTGGGGAGGTCGAGGACACCGAGGCCGTCGATGTCCAGGCCCCACTTGGGCCACAGCCGCTGGAGGGCGTCCTCCTGGCCGGCGGTCACCCGGCTGCGGCGCGGCTGGAAGCTGCGGATCCGGCGCTCGTGGTGCGAGCCGGCCGGGTCGGCGGCCGGGCCGCCGGGGAAGCGGGGCTCCTGGCGCAGCCTGCGCATGCGCTCGAAGGAGGCCGCGCGGCGCGCCGCCTCGTCCGCGTCGGTGGAGGCCGCGTCGGTGGAGGCCGGGGCGGAGGCGGCCGACGAGACGCCGGGGCCGGCGCCGGACGCGGATTCCGGCGCGGTGCCGGGCGTCTCCGGGGCGGTGCCGGGCGTCTCCGGGGCGGTGCCGGGCGTCTCCGGGGCGGTGCCGGGCGTCTCCGGGGCGGTGCCGGGCGTCTCTGGGGTGGGGTTCACAGGCTCAGACACAATGACCCGATTCTACGGCGGGAGGCGTCCACCCCGACGCGTGAGCCCGCAGCAGGGCCCGCCGGGCCACCTCCCTCCCGATCGGCAGCGACGCGGTGGCCGCGGGCGACGGGGCGTTCAGCACGTGCACGGTGTGCGGGGCGTCCCGGATCAGGAAGTCGTCCACCAGGGTGCCGTCCCGCAGGACGGCCTGGGCCCGTACCCCGGCCGGGGCGGGCCGCAGATCGGCCTCCGTCACCTCCGGCAGCAGCCGCTGGACGGCCCGGGTGAACGCGCTCCTCGACAGGGAGCGGTACAGCTCCCCCGCGCCGTACCGCCAGTGCCGCCGGGCGACACGCCAGGAGCCGGGCCAGGCCAGGGTGGCGGCCAGCTCGCCCGGGTTGACGTCCGCCCGGCCGTACCCCTCGCGGGCCAGCGCCGGCACGGCGTTCGGCCCGACGTGGACCGTGCCGTCCACGCCCCGGGTCAGATGCACCCCGAGGAAGGGGAACGCCGGGTCCGGCACCGGGTAGACGAGTCCGCGCACCAGCTCGGGCCGTGCCAGCTCGTAGTACTCCCCGCGGAACGGCACGATGCGGACCCCGGGGTCGTCGCCCGCGAGCCGGGCCACCCGGTCGCTGTGCAGCCCCGCGCAGTTGACCAGCACCCGGGCCCTCACCACCCGGCCGTCCGCCGAGCGCACCGCGACACCCCACGGGCGCCGGTCGACGGCGACGACCTCCGCGCCGTAACGGATGCGCCCGCCCGCGGCGATCGTCTCGGCGGCGAGACGGACGGCCACCGCCGTGAAGTCGCACACCCCCGTGGTCCCGACCCGGATGGCGGCCAGACCGCGCACACTCGGCTCGTGCTCCGCGATCTGGGCGGGGCCGAGCTCCCGGACGGGCAGCCCGTGCGCCCGGCCGCGCTGCACCAGGGCGTGCAGCCGGGGCAGCTCACCGCTGCCGGTCGCGACGATCAGCTTGCCCGTCACCGCGTGGTCGATCCCGTGCTCCGCGCAGAAGTCCACCAGCTCGGAGGCGCCCCGCACCGCGTAGCGTGCCTTGAGCGAGCCCGGTGGGTAGTAGATGCCGCTGTGGATCACGCCGCTGTTGCGCCCGGTCTGATGCCGGGCCGGGCCCCACTCCTTCTCCAGCACCGTGACCCGGGTGCCGGGCGCGGTGCGCGTGATCGCGTACGCCGTCGAGAGACCGACGATTCCGCCACCGATCACCAGTACGTCGCAGTCGTACGCCGCGTGCGTCATCATCACGCCACCTCCCACCCCGATAGTGCACTGACCCACTGACAACGGCCTCAAACCAGCTACCGGGCACGCGTGAGGGAGCGCCCCGCTCGCGGATCCGGCGAAACCGGGGCGTACCGGTGGCCGCCAGGACCGCACACGGGGCTGGACCGCCGTCCCGAAGCCCGGTCCGGCACCCGCCCCGGGCCGGGAGCCCGGCCCCGAAGCCCGGTCCCGGTGCCCGCTCCGAGCGTCCGGCCCCCCGTTCCGGCCCGCCTAGACCGGGGAGACGAGGAGCGGACGGGCCCGTTCCCGCAGCTCCGCCACGCGGGGCTCGTCCCCGTACGGTTCGAGGCGGTGCAGGAGGTCGCGTACGTACTCGGTGGTGCGCGCCGAGGAGATGCGCCCCGCCACCTCCACGGCGCGGGTGCCCGCCGCGCAGGCGGCGTCGAGGTTGCCGGACTCCAGCTCGGCGACCGCGGACACGACGAGACGCAGCCCGTGGGAGCGTATGAACTCGTCGGTGGGTTTCGACAGGGCCTGCTCGGTGAAGCGCCGGACCTGGCGCGGCGCCTTGAGGTCGCGGTAGCACTCCGCGGCGTCGGCGGCGAACCTGTCGTACGAGTAGAAGCCGAGCCACGCCGGGTCGGAGTCACCGGTCCGGGAGCGCTCCAGCCAGCTCTCGGCCGCCCGCAGCGCGGCCCCCGCGGCCGGTGCGTCGCCCGCCTTGGCATGGGCGCGGGCCTCCACGAGCCGGAAGAAGCTCATGGTCCGCGCGGTGGCGAGCCCGCGGTTGCGTTCGACCGCGGCCTGGGCGAGGTCCACGCCCTCGTCGGCGAAGCCCCGGTAGGTCGCCTGGAGGGACATCGACGCCAGGACGTATCCCCCCAGCGGCACGTCGGCGGCGGCGCGGGCCAGGCGCAGGGCCTGGATGTAGTAACGCTGGGCGGCCTCCTGCTGGCCGGTGTCGAAGGCCATCCACCCGGCGAGCCTGGTCAGCTCGGCGGAGGCGCCGAAGAGCGCCCTGCCCACCTCGTCGCTGTAGGAGCCCAGCAGGAGCGGTGCGGCGTCGACGCGTAAGCACTCCGGGACCATGGACGAACGCCAGTCCCCGCCGCCGTACTTGGAGTCCCACCGGCGCGCGTCCTGGGCCGCCTCGCGCAGCTTGGTCACGTCGCTGTGCCCCACGCGCAGCAGCGGGCTCTCGCCGGCTCCCGCCGCGTCCGGGCCGGGCTGGACGGGTACGCCGCCCTGCGCCCCGGATGCGCCCTCCTGGCCGAGGACCGCGGCACGGGCGGCGCTCGGGTCCCGCGCCACCGACGGATCGGCGGGGGTTATGAGCCAGCGGGACGCGGGGGTCGCATAGGCGCTCACGGCGAAGGAACCCGCCAGCGACTGCCAGATCCCGCCGCCCCGGCGGCCCGCCAGATCCAGCCGGTACAGATCCGTCGCCGAGCGCACCGCCTCGCCCACGTCGCGGGGGAAGGCCAGACCGACCTCGGGCGCCGGATCGGCGTCGGCGAGCCCGATCTCGTGCAGGGGGACGGGACGGCCGAGTTTGGCCCCTATCGCCGCCGCGATGAGATGGGGCGCGGCGCCTTGCGGCACCATGCCCTTGGCCACCCACCGGGCCACCGAGGTCTTGTCGTAACGAAGGGTCAGACCACGCTGCGCCCCGAGGTCGTTGACCCGCCGGGCGAGGCCGGCGTTGCTGATTCCCGCGAGGGCGAGAACCGTGCCGAGCTTCTCGTTCGGCCCGCGTTGCTCCCTGGACATAGCCACCCCTCGACACACAGACGGCTGCCGCGTCACCGTCAGGCGCGCGGCATTCGTACCGTGTTCTCCCCAGCTACGGCCCCGGGCACTCCGGCCGCACACGCATTTGGCCGAGCCCCGTGGAATATGCCGCTCTGCTGAGAACGCCGGTAAACCCAGCGTAGTTCGCCGCATCCCCACCGTTAAGGGGCAGACCTTCGTATGGCGGGAATGTTGTCCGTGCCGTGGGAGCCGTGGGGACCGTGCTCCTGATGTGTGGCCGTGCGCCCGGCCGTGCGCTCTGGCCCGGCCGGTCCGCAAGCGCTTCGATGGTCCTGCGTGGGTCGGCCCGCTGAACTGGACTCGGCGGGCTGGGGGAGACCGCCGCCCCAATCCCCGCGGGCGGCGAACCGGTCCGGGAGGTGATGAACACCTCCCGGACTGTGCGCCGTACGGGCGGGGTTCGGGTAGGCGTACGTGCGGGCCGGCGCACCGGGGGGACGTACCGGACCGCACGTCGCCGCACCCGGAGGGGTGCTGCGGGAGCGGTGCCGCGGAGGTGCGGAAGGACCGTACGCGAGCGCCCCCGGTGTCCCGCCGTGGACGAAACGCGCGGTTGTGCCGCGACCGGAAAATGGCCGAATAGCGTCGGTCGGGCGTCGTGCCGCGCGGCCGCCCGACTATGGCTGGATTACGTGGGTTCCACGGCCTGGGCGGGACGGGGCCTTGCCCGGGGGGCGCCGCCCCAACTCCCGGAAGATCCAATTCCGTTGCGGACGGCCCTCGGTGCCGTGGTCAGGCCTTTGCCAGGGGCGCATGCGCATCCCGTGTGCGCCGCCCGTACCCCCTCCCGGGCGCCGTTGTCGTGGCAGCATGTCCCGCGACGGCGTTTCCCGTGTCCTGGGGCGCCGGTTCGTCCACAGCCTGTGGAGGCGGCGATGCGTTGGTTGGTGGGGTGGAGCAGTATCGCCGCGAGCTTCGGCACCGTGGGTGCGGTCGGCCACCACGGGGAGGGGCGCACCGTCCATCCGGTCGGCTCCCAGCTCCTCTGGGGGGACCCGGACCCGCTCTGGGCCGTGGGTGACTGGCGGCCCGACGAGATCCGCGTCATCACGGTCGCGACCCCCGAGGGAGCGCCCACCACCCGGCTCGCCGTCCTCGGCTGCTGCGGGGCCACCGACGAACAGCTCCGCGTCGGCCTGCTGGCCGCGCGGGGCGGGGCGCTGCGCCATCTCACCGCCTGGTCCGGGAGTTACACGGCCGTCGTGCAGATCGGCCGGCGGATCACCGTCGTCGGGGACCTCGCCGGTGCCCGCCCCGTCTTCCACACCCCCTGGGCCAACGGCACCGCGTACGCCACCGCCGCCCTCCCGCTCGCCGACCTCATCGAGGCGCAGCTGGACATCGGCCACCTCGCCGCGCTGCTGGCCTGCCCCGAGACCCCGGAGGCGCTGGGCGACGGCACCCCGTACGCGGGGGTGAAGCGGATCCCGCCCGGGCACGCCCTGATCCTCCGCGAGGGCTCGCGCGAGATCACCGGGTACGAGGCGGTGGCCTCCCTCGCCGTGGCGGCCCCCCAGACCGACCCGGTGAGCGCCGTCGAAGGCGTACGGGACGCGCTCGTCGACGCCGTACGCGCACGGCTCACGGCCCCGCGCCACGCCCCGGAGACCCTGCCGCCCGACCCCGGGCCCGTCCCCGGCATGGGGCCCGCCGAACGCCGTGCGGCGCGTGGGGCGCCCGTCCCCGGCATCGGCGCCGACCTCTCCGGGGGCAGTGCCTCCGCCACGCTCGCCCTGCTGGCCGCCGGGCTGCCCGGACTGCCGGGCACCGTGCTGGGCCACGGCACGGGCGCGGGCGAACGGCTCCTCGCCGTCACCTTCAACGACCTCTCCGCGCACGGCCGCGAGGACGAGATGGAGCGCGCCCGGGCCATCGCGGCCAACCCCCGGCTGCACCACGTGGTCGTGGCGGCGGGCGAGGAGGCCCTGCCGTACGCGTCGCTGGAGAGCGGCCCGCTCACCGACGAACCCGCCCCCTCCCTCGTCGTCGCCGAACGCCATCGCCGCCGGCTGGCGGCGGGCAGCGCGGACCACTTCGTCGGCCATGGCGCCCGGCAGGTGCTGGACGCGCACCCGGCACGGCTGGCGGACCTCCTCATGGACCGGCGCAGACGCCATCTCCTGCGGCCCGTCGCCGCGCTCGCGATGGCCGAAGGGCCCTCCGCCCAGTCCCTGTTCGTCCCGCTGTCCGTCTACCGTGCCGCGCGCCGGCTGGCCCGTACGTCGTACCGCACCGGTCTGGAGACGGCCGCCTCCCTGCTGCCCGAGGCCAACCGCCACACCCCCGGCCTCGACACCCCGGCCGACGCCTCGCTCGCCTCCCTCACCTGGTCACGACCCGGGCCGGCGGCACGCTGGCTGACGGGGGAGGCCCTCGCGGAAGTATCGGTTCGCCTCCAGGAGGCGGCCATCCGGCCCGCCTCCGTCCAGCGCCCCGGGGAGGCCAGGGCCCGTGCGGCGCTGGCCCGGCACGCGGCCGACCAGCGGATCCTCGAACAGGCCGCGGAGATCCGCAGCCAGCGGCTGCACGCCCCCTACCTCGACAACCAGGTCGTCCGGGCGGCCCGCGCCCTCCCGGAGTCCCTGCGGGTCCAGCCCGGCGCCCGGGCCGCGATCCTGCGCCGGGTCCTCGCGGGTGCGGGCATCCACGACCTGCCGCCCGGCTGGGGAACCCCGTCGCAGGCCACGTCCACCGCGGCCGGCCGCATCGGTCTGCGTGCCGCCCTCCCCGAACTGATCGCCCTGTTCGACGCCCCGCTGCTCGCCGACGCCGGCCTGATCGAGGCCCGCGTCGTCCGCAAGGCGCTGCGCGCGGCCTCCGAGGGCGAGCCCCTGCCGCTGGACGGCCTGGCCGAGCTGGCGTCCACGGAGCTGTGGCTCCGCCGGCTGATCACCCGCCGGGGCACCTGCTGGACCGGTACGGCGGCTCCACGGCAGCGTGCGGTGGCAGGCGGCGTGGTCCCGGCCCGCCGCACCTTGCAGCCGTAACGGGCGCAGCCCGCCGTGACCGGTGCGGACCACGCGGATCCTCCGACCGCGGCGGAGTGACGCGTCCGACGCGCGGGTCCCCCCGCCGTCTCCGTTCCACCGGGCCTTCCCACCGTGACGGCCGGTCCCCGCGGACCCTCCGGTACGTCGCCGCCGGCGATCCGTCCCCGCGCGGCACCTCTTCTATCCCCGACGGGGCGCTTCCCGCCGGGACACAATGACCGTGTGCGGTATCTGATCCTCGGCGTCACCGAGGCGCGAGACGAGCGCGGCGGTGTGCTGCCGGTGGGCGGCGCGCGGCTGCGCACCCTGCTCGCCGCACTCGCCCTGCGCGCGGGCCGCCCCACGACGGCCGCCGCGCTCATCGACGACGTATGGGGCGACGAGCCCCCGCAGGACGCCCCCGCCGCGCTCCAGGCCCTCGTCGGGCGGCTGCGGCGCGCCCTGGGCCGGGAGGCGGTCGCCGGGACGCCGGGGGGCTACCGGCTCACGGCGGGGCCCGACGCCATCGACCTGTACGTCTTCGAACAGCTGGCCCGCCGGGGCGCCGCCGAGCTGGACTCCGGCAGTGCCGAGGCCGCCGCCCGCACCCTGCGTGCCGCACTCGCCCTCTGGCGCGGCCCCGCGCTGACCGACCTCCCCGGGCGCGAGCGCGGGATCCAGGCCGAAGCGCACCGGCTCACCGCGCTCCGGCAACGCATCGAGGCCGACCTCCGGCGCGGCGCCACGGCGGACCTCGTACCGGAGCTCAGGCAGCTCACCGCCGCACACCCGTACAACGAGCCGCTGCACGCCCAACTCCTGCGCGGCCTGTGCGCCGAGGGGCGGCAGGCCGACGCGCTCCTGGCGTACGACGAGGTCCGCCGGGTGCTCGCCGACGGGCTGGGCACCGGCCCCGGACCGGAGCTCACCGCACTCCACCGGCAACTCTTCGACGCCGGAGCGCCTCCCGCGCGGCCTCCGGCCGGTCCGCCGCGTCCCCAGGCCGCCCGCCCCTCACGTTCGTCGGCCGATGGGCCGTATCCCTCGGGGGGCGTGGCGCGTTCGTCGGCCGATGTCGGGCCGTACCGCCCGGACGGCGTGGCGCGTCCCCCGGCCGGTCCGCCGCAGGCCGAGGGCAACATCCGGCCCCGGCTCACCTCGTTCGTGGGCCGTGAGCCCGAACTCCGTCTGATCCGGGCCGACCTGACGCGTGCCCGTCTCGTCACACTCACCGGCCCCGGCGGTTCGGGCAAGACCAGGCTGGCCGAGGAGTCCGCGGCGGGTCAGGGTGCCTGGATCGCGGAACTCGCCCCGCTCGACGACCCCACCGGCGTACCCGGGGCCGTGCTCTCCGCACTCGGCCTGCGCGAGACGACCCTCCTCCAGGGCACCGCCCTCGACGGGAACCCCGCACCGGCCGACCCCACCGGGCGGCTGGTCGAGCACCTCGCCCACCGGTCGCGGCACAGTCCCTTCCTCCTCGTCCTCGACAACTGCGAGCACGTCATCGAGGCCGCCGCGACCCTGGCGGAGACCCTTCTCACGCACTGCCCGCGGCTGCGGATCCTCGCCACCAGCCGGGAGCCCCTCGGCGTACCGGGTGAGGCCGTCCGCCCCGTCGGTCCCCTCCCGGCGGACCCCGCGCACCGTCTGTTCACGGAGCGCGCCCGCGCCGTGCGGCCCGACTTCGATCCGGGGTCGGAGGCGGCGGACACGCCCCGGGCCGTCGCAGAGATCTGCCGCGGACTCGACGGCCTTCCGCTCGCCATCGAGCTGGCCGCCGCCCGGCTCCGCCTGCTCACCCCCCGCCAGATCGCCGACCGGCTCGACGACCGCTTCCGGCTGCTCACCAGCGGCAGCCGGACGGTGCTGCCCCGCCAGCAGACGCTGCGGGCGGTCGTGGACTGGTCCTGGGACCTGCTGTCCGAGGGGGAGCGGACCGCGCTGCGGCAGATCTCCGTCTTCTCCGGCGGGTGGGACCTGGCCGCCGCCGAGGCCGTGACCGGTCCGGACGCCGCCGGCCTGCTCGGCGCGCTCGTCGACAAGTCACTCGTGGTCGCCGCCACCGCGGACGGTACGCAGATGCGCTACCGCCTGCTGGAGACCATCCACGAGTACGCCGCCGAGCGGGCCGCCGAGACCCCCCGCGTCCTGGAGGCCGCCTCCTCGGCCCACACCGCGTACTTCACGGCGCTGGCCGAGGAGGCCGATCCGCAGCTGCGCTCCGGCGGCCAACTGCCCTGGATCCGACGCCTGGAGACGGATCTGGACAACATCCGTGCCGCACTGCACCGCACGACCGTCGCGCACCCCCGGGAAGAACAGGCGCTGCGCCTGGTCCTCGCCATGGGGTGGTTCTGGTGGCTGCGCAACTTCCGGGTCGAGGGCATGGCCTGGGCCGACCGCACCGTGGACCTGGGAGCGGACCCCGAGGACCCGGCCGATCCCCGCTACTGGCCCCGCATGCGCGTCCACATGCTGCGCTTCTTCCTCGCCGTGGAGAGCCGGCCGACCGAGAACCTGCACGAGGACACCGAGTTCCAGGCGCTGGTGGGCCGGGTGACCGAGGCCTTCGGCGGCTGCGACGGCCCGGAGTCCGCCCGCTTCCCGGGTCTGCTCTGGCCGATGACCTCGTACATGCGCCGCGAGTACCGGCCCGACGGGCACGCGACCTTCGACGCCGCCGTCGCCCACACCCGCGCCCACGGCGGTGACTGGGAGTACGGGGTCACCCTGATGGCCCGTACCCACATGCTGGTGGACACCCCCCAGGGCCTGGGCGGCATCGACGAGGACATCGCCGAACTGCGCGTCCTGAGCCGGCGGGTCGGCGACCGCTACCTGAGCGCCCAGGTGGCGAGCGCCGCCGCGGAGGCGGGTATGACGCGCGGTCGGTACGAGGAGGCGCACGCGGCCTACGCCCAGGCACTGCGACTCGCCCGTGAGGTCGGCGCCCACGCCGAGGTGCCCTTCCTCCTCGGCCGTCTCGCCGAACTCTCCTACCGCAACGGTGACCTGGACGCCGCGCGGAAGGGCCTCGACGAGGCGGAGGCCGAAGCGGAACGCCAGTCCGTGCTGGACGCCCGCGCCTACGTGGACTTCCTGCGGGCCTCGGTCGCCCTGACCGCGGGCGACATCCCCCGGGCACGCCGGTACGCCGACGCCGCGGGCTGCGGCGAGTCCTACGGCAGCCGCCCGCCGCAGTTCGCGGCGGCGGTCCTGGGCGTCTCGGCGCGCGTCAGGGCGCTCGAACCGTCCGGCGGTCCGGCCGAGGGACTGCGGGAAGCGATCACGGCGCTGCGCCTGTCCGTGACGTCCGGTTGCGCGGACAACTTCACCGCCCACCTGGCGGAGGTCGCGGGCGGCATCCTGGTCCGGCTCGGCCTGTTCGCGCCGTCCGCCCGCCTCCTCGCGGCGTCCGAGGCCTGGCGCGCGGACGGCCCCCGCTCCCCGGTGGAGGAGGCCGAGGTGGCGGCGGCGGTGGGGCGGCTGCGCGAGGAACTGGGCCCCGGACCGTACGAGGAGGAGAGCGCCCTGGGGAAGGGCCTCACACCGGCGGAGGCGCTCGGCCTCCTGGTCGGGGTGGCCGAGGAGTTCAGCGGCAGCTGATGCGCGAGTCCGCCCAGTCGGCCAGCGCGACCCCGCCGAACGGTCCTTCCGGTTCCACGACGAGCCGGATCGTCCGCACCCCCTCGATGCCGACACTCACCGGTACGGCCGGCTCTCCGCCCCGCACCACGGGCGACTGCCACAACCGTGGCCCGTCACCGTCGTAGACGGAGAAGCGGACCGCCCCGAGCCCCAGCGTCAGATCGTCCACCCCCGCCATCGCGTCGTAACGGGTGCACGCCCGGTTGAGCTGGACGGTGACCGACGAACGGGAGGGTGCGGTCACCCCGTGGGCGTACGCCGTCGAGGCGATCGACAGCCCCTGACGCTGCCAGAACACTCCCGTGCTCCGGCCGAGCAGGATCTCGGGTCCGGAGTGGTCACCGGTGACGGAGTACGCCAGCTCGTTCACCTGGTAGACCTCCGGCGCGGGCACCTTCGGGGCCGGCGGCGTGGGTGCGGGTGCCGGTTCCGGAGGGGTGGGCTCGGGCGTCGGCTCCGGAGCGGGCGGTGCCGGGGCCGGCGGGGGAGTCGGTGTGGGGGTGGGAGCGGGCGGGGGTGTGGGCTCCGGGGCGGGGGGCGCCGCGGGCGCGGGGGAGTCGGGCCGCGCCGAAGGGGCCGGGTCGGGCGGAGGCGTGGGGCTGGGGGTGACGGGTGCCACGGCGGGCGGCCTGGCCACCGGCTTCTCCTCCGGCGCGGGCCGGTCGTCACCCACCAGGGCCCATACGAGGCCCGCGGCCGCCGCCAGGGTCACCGCGGCGGCGATCCCTGCCTTCACCGGAGCACCGAGCCCCTCCGAAACGGCGGCTCCTCCCGCCGCGCCGCCGCCCGAGGACGCGCCTCCCGTGGCGGCAGCGGCGGCTCCGGCTCCGGCGGCGCCCACCGCGCCACCCGCCACGACACCCGCCGCCTTGACGGCGTACCCCGCGGCGAACCAGCCGATGACGGCGACCGGCAGCAGGGCGGGGATGCCCGCGTTGACCCGGTCCAGCTCACCGGCGGCGACCCGGCACTTCGCGCACTCGTCGAGATGCTTGCGCAGGCCCCGTTCGGCCCGGGTCCGCAGGCCGCCACGCGCATGGGCGCCGAGCCGGTCCGCGTACCGGGCGCAGTCACCGCCGTCCGTCAGCGACCGGCTCACATGTGCTTGCAGATAGGCCTGCTTGAGGCCCTCGCGGGCCCGGACGGCCAGCACCGCCGTGGCGTTGGCCGTCAGCCCGAACAGCGGGGCGACCTCGCTCGGCGACTCCTCCTCCACGGTGGTGTGCCACAGCACGGCCTGCCAGCGTTCCGGCAGGCTGCGGAAGGCCTGCATGGCCATCGACCGGTCCGCCTCGTGCATGGCGAGCACGTCGGCGCCGAGATCGAGGGTGTCGGCCTCCGACAGCTCCGCGGAGCGCGTGGCCTGTGCGGCGAACACCGCGAAGTCGTCGACGAGATGCTCGCGCTTCGCACTCCTGGTCCACGCGGCCGCGACGTGCCGGACAGCCGTCATGAGGTAGGCGCGGACGGCCTCCTGAGGGCCCTTCCCACCGCGCACCGCCTGCAAGGTCCGTGCGAACACCTCTGCCGTCAGGTCGTCGGCGGTGTGCGCGTCCCGGCAGCAGGTACGGGCGTAGCGGCGCACCGCCCCCGCGTGGCGGCGGAACAGCTCCTCGTACGCCTGGTCGTCACCCGCGCGCATGCCCTGGATCAACTGGGCGTCGGAAGGCCCGAGATCGGCGGATCCGGCGCGGCCCTCACGCTGGAGGGGAACCGCGTGCACGGTGCCGGGCTCCACGCCCGGCTCCTGGTGGGCCACGTCGTCGGGCGAGAGCTGCGGCCAGGGCCCGGGCAGCACCGTGCCGCCCTCGGCGGAGTCGGCCGGACGCGCGCCCTCCGGTCCGTCCTCGGACGGACCGCCCGGCTGCCCGCCACCGGAACGGTCCGGGGGAGGAACCTGACTCGGCACCCTGCCCGAGACCCGAGCGTCTGAGGGACCGCCGGCCTCCGTCTCCGTGCCCCGGCCGCCCTTGCCCGTGGCAGCGATACCGTCGCCCGGCTCTTCCTGCTGCGCGTCACCGCTCATGGCGGAAGCTCCCGTATGCACCCTCGGACCCGAATTCCGGGGCCAGAGTGTCACAGAGCCACGCCGTGACGAACCCTGAGGATCAGCAACCACTCGTCCGGGGTGTCTTCCCGTGCCCAGGGGGCGTGACATCGACGCGACGGGGAAGAAGCAACGGCCCCCGGACGCACGGATGTCCGGCCGACGAACACCGTTGCCCCACCGGTCGCCGCACCGTGGAACGGCCCTGCGGCCCTACCGCCCTACGGCGCGGTCGGGAGCCGGCCCGACGCCGCGCCACCCCCGCGTGTCCACGGATGGGGCACGGGCCCCTCCGCGCGCCCGCGGAGGGGCGCATCGCCCCGTCCACCCGCCTGTGGATCGTGCCGACGCCCCCTCCGCGCGAAGCGCTTCCGGGCGCCGACGGTGCCGCGCCCCGAGGGCGGCCCGGGTGCGCGGGCCCGTGCGTGCACCCGCGGGCTGTGGCGAGCCACGCACCCGCGGATGCGGAGGCAGAACCGCGGCAGAGGCAGAGGCCTGGGGCCGTTACGGGCGCGGAGGCCAGGCCGCGACCGGGCAGGCCCGCACTGCGGGAGGGCGCGTGCTGCGGGGACGGCCCACGAGAGGCGCGCTCTCAGCCGTGGACGTACGCCCACGGGTACGCTCCGCCCGCAGCCGGTGTCCGCCCGTCCACAGCCTGTGGACTCATGCCCTCGGCCGGCGGACGCGTACCCGCGGACGTAGCCCACCCGAGCCGGTCGCGGCGCCCCCAAAGGCATACCCCCCCCCACCAGGCTGGCGGACGCGCACCCGGTGGACCCGCACGCCCGCACCTGGAGGCCGCCCGCGCGCACCCGGTGGGCGTGCTCCCGCACAACCGGTGGGTGCGCGCGGCACCCAGGCGCGCGCCGTGGTCCTACGCCGGGCGGGAGCGGAGGCCCTCCAGCAGGATGTCCAGCAGCCTGGCCGAAGCGGCGGCCTGCTGGGCCGGGTCCGGCAGGGCCGGTGCCGCCGTGGCGATGACCAGCAGCACGTCGGCCACCGTGACATCACCCCGGAGCTCTCCGGACTCGCAGGCCCGGCTCACCAGTCTGCCCACGACCTCCAGCAGCTCGGACGCCCCCGGGGCGTCCTCGAACCCGTCCTCGGCGTCCGGGTGCCGGTCATCCACCCGGTGGCCGGGCTGTTCCACGACCTGCCGCTGATGCGGCACGCGCGTCCCGTCGTCGGCGGAGCCCGACCCTGCCGACGACTGCTCGTCCTGCGTGGCCCCGACGCGCAGGACCTGGGGCGGCAGCAGCCGGCCCGCGCCCGACGCGACCGAGGTCCTGAGGAAGCGGGACAGCGCGGACCACGGCTCGTCCTCCTGGCCGAGGGCGGTGCGCGCCTGATCGGTCAGCCGGGCGGTCTCCTCCTCGGCTATCCGGCGCACCAGCACGTCCTTGCTCGGGAATCGGCGGTAGACCGTCCCCACGCCGACCCGCGCACGGCGCGCCACGTCCTCCATCGGTGCGCCGTAACCCAACTCGCCGAACACCTCGCGCGCTGCGCGCAGGACGTGTTCGAGATTGCGCTGCGCGTCCACGCGGAGCGGCGCCGACCGGGCAGTCCCGCCCGTCGCTCCGCCAGCCGCGACCGTCCCGACCGCGCCCACGGAACCCGGCCGCCCGCGGTCCTCGGCAGTGGCGACAGCACTCGGCCCCTGCAAATCCTGAATGTGCATGACTTCCCCCGGTTATGACGTCTCCCCCCGGAGACTTCCCCGCCCTGTCCGCCGGTGTGTGGACCTCAGTCCGAATCCGACACCCCGACGGGGTACGAACATAGTTGAGCCCGGGTCAATTCAGAAGGGGGTAGTTCCGCACGGTGAGCCCCCCGATCGGAGCAAGGACCGGCCGGACCCTGGTCCGACCTCCGCGGGCGGCCCCGCCCGCCGTATCTGACCTGCGCAGCTCCCCGGGAAAGCGTCGGCCACGGGCCACCCGGTGATCGAGGTCCTCCGGTCACACAATTTGCCAGGCCTGTGGACAAACAACAGGAGTCCGTTGCGTCATGGGATGGTGATGGCACCAGATCCCCGGGGGACATCCCCCGGCACCCGGCCAAGTGTGCGCATTCTCGTCGTCGGCGGCGGCTACGTAGGGATGTACACCGCGCTGCGCCTCCAGCGGAAGCTGCGGCAGAGACTGAAGAGCGGCGAGGCCGAGATCGTGGTGGTCACGCCCGAGCCCTACATGACGTACCAGCCGTTCCTGCCCGAGGCCGCCGCCGGTTCCCTCTCGCCCCGCCACGTCGTCGTGCCCCTGCGCCGGGTCCTGAAGAACTGCACGATCGTCATCGGCGAGGCGGAGCGCGTCGACCACGCCAAGCGCACCGTGTCCGTCACGACGCTCGCCACCGGCGAGGACGGCACCGGTGCCCTCGAGATCCCGTACGACGAGATCGTCCTCGCGCCCGGATCGGTGTCGCGCACCCTGCCGGTCCCCGGCCTCGCCGACGTCGGCATCGGCTTCAAGACCGTCGAGGAGGCCATCGGCCTCCGCAACCACGTCATCGAACAGATGGACATCGCCTCCGCGACCCGGGACCCCGCCATCCGCGACGCGGCCCTCACCTTCGTCTTCGTCGGCGGCGGATACGCGGGCGTGGAGGCGCTCGCGGAGCTGGAGGACATGGCCCGCTACACCTCGCGGTACTACCACAACATCAAGCCCTCGGACCTGCGATGGATCCTCGTCGAAGCCACCGGGCGCATCCTGCCCGAGGTCGGAGAGACGATGGGCGGGTACGCCGTCAGGGAGCTGCGGGGCCGCAACATCGACGTACGGCTCGACACGCGTCTGGACAGCTGCGAGGACCGGATCGCCGTGCTCAGCGACGGCTCACGGTTCCCGACCCGCACCCTGGTGTGGACCGCGGGCGTCAAACCCGCGCCGGTCCTCGCCGCCTGCGACCTCCCCCTGACCGAGCGCGGCCGGATCCGCTGCACCGCCACGCTCGCGGTCGACGGCGCCGAACACGCCTGGGCCGCCGGCGACGCCGCGGCCGTACCGGATCTGACCTCGGCCGAGCCGGGCACCGAGACCGCGCCGAACGCCCAGCACGCGGTGCGCCAGGCCAAGGTCCTCGCGGACAACGTCGTGGCCGCGCTCGACGGCCGGCCGCCCGAGGAGTACCGCCACTCCTACGCCGGTTCCGTCGCCTCGCTCGGCCTGCACAAAGGCGTCGCGCACATCTACGGGCGCAAGCTCAAGGGGTACCCGGCGTGGCTGATGCACCGCGTCTACCACCTCAGCCGCGTCCCCACGTTCAACCGGAAGGCGCGCGTCCTTGCCGAGTGGACCCTGGCCGGACTGTTCAAACGGGAGATCGTCTCCCTCGGCTCGCTCGAACACCCGCGCGCCGAATTCGCCCTCGCCGCCCGAGGACACGCGCATCCGGGGCCTCCCGAGGACATTCCGCCGAAGGGCGACAGCCCACCGGACACGACCGGTTGACCCGGGGACCGGCGCGCCGGAGGGCGCCGAGGGAACGGCTGGGGTTCAGCGGACGGACCCACTGCCGTACGCCAACTGTCAGTACGGTCGGTCACACTGGGCGTGTGACCATAGGTGGGCTCACACCTGCACAGAGTTACCCGACAGGCAGTCACCTACAGTGACCGCAGGCGACGACCGACCGCACGAAGAGGCCCGGCCGCACGTTCCCGGAGGCCCGGCCCCGGCACCCCGACCCGGCATGGGAACCGGCAGGGGACCGGCCACAGGACCAGCACCAGAAGAAGCTCGCCCGAGCGGACCAGACCGACACACGAGGCCAGAAATTCCGTGAACTTCACGCGCTGGAGCGCCCGCCTTCCCGGAACGCAGCGTCGAGCCGCCGCGCGCGACGACCAGAGTTCCGTACCCGCCGCCCGCGCCGAGTCCGTACGGCCGAAGGCCACGGCCACACCGCCGGACGCCCCGTCGGAACCCTCCGCCCCCGGCCCCTCCCTGGAGGCCCTGCCGGCCCGCGAGCTCCTCGGGCGGCTCCCCGCCCCCGTCGCGCTGCTCCACGGCCCGGAGCACCGCATCACCTACGTCAACGCCGCCTACACGTCGGCCTTCGGCCCCCGCCCGTGCGGCGCACCGGCGGCCGAGGCCATGCCCGAGCTCGCCGAACTGAGCCTGCTGCCCCTGATGGACCAGGTGCTGCGCAGCGGCACTCCCCGCACGGTCAAGTCCCGGAAGGTGCTGGCCGGAAGCTCGTACACGGTGACCTGCACCCCCGTGAACACCGGCGACCCGGACGGACCCGGCGCGGAGGCCGGCGTCCTCGTCTACGCCACCGACGTCACCGACCACGCCGAAGCGGCGGAGCGGCTCCGCGCCAGCGAACGCCGCCACCGCGACACGGCCGTGACCCTCCAACGCTCGCTGCTCCCGCAGGACCTCGAACAGCCGGACGACCTGCGCATCGCCGCCACCTACCAGCCCGGCGGCACGGACGCGGCGGTCGGCGGCGACTGGTACGACGTCATCACCCTGGGCGCCGGCCGGACCGCGCTCGTCATCGGCGACGTGATGGGGCGCGGAGTGCGGGCCGCCGCCGTCATGGGCCAGCTGCGCACCGCCGTCCGCGCCTACGCGCGCCTCGACCTGCCGCCGCACGAGGTGCTCCAGCTCCTCGACGTCCTCGCCGCCGAGATCGACGCCAGCCAGATCGCCACCTGCGCCTACGCCGTCCACGACCCCAACGAGGGCCATCTCGTCTACGCCTCCGCCGGGCACCTCCCGATCCTGGTGTGCGACGAGGACGGCACGGTCCACCGGGCCGAGGACCCGACCGGGCCACCGCTGGGCACGGGCGGCTGGGTGCACACCTCCGGGACGATTCCGCTGCCGCCCGGCTCGACCGCCGTGCTGTACACGGACGGCCTGGTCGAACGCCGCAGCGAGGACATCGACGAGGGCGTGGCGTCCCTGGAGCGCGCCCTGTCGGGTGCCAGGGGAACACCCCAGGTGGTCTGCGACCGGCTCATCCGGTCCCTGGGTGTCACCGCGGAGCACGACGACGACGTCGCGGTGCTCGTCGTCCAGCACCCCGCCCGTACGGGACCGAGCGCGGAGCTCTTCCACAACGCCTCGCTCGAACTGCTCGGGGGGATCGAGGCCGCGCCCAGGGCCCGCGCGTTCGCCTCGGGAGTCCTGGCGTCCTGGCGGTTCCCCGTGGAGCTCTGCGACCTGGGGGTGCTCGCCGTGAGCGAGCTCGTGGCGAACTCGCTCCAGCACGGCACCCCGCCCATGCGCCTCGGCCTGCGGCGGACCGACCGGCGCCTGATCATCGAGGTGACCGACGGGGACGACCACCTGCCGCGCCGCCGCCGCGCCGAACCCGCCGACGAGGCGGGACGCGGCATCTCCATCGTCGCGACCATCGCCTCGTCCTGGGGCAGCCGCCGCACCCCCGGCGGGGGCAAGGCGGTCTGGTGCGAGTTCGCGCTCCCCGGCTGATCCGGGCGGAACGCCGCCGTCTCAGCGCACGGCGGTGGGCGCGGTGACCGGCTCGCTTCCCGGCAGCGACACGGCGACCACCCGCGACGGCGCCGTGAGCGACGGGTTGTCCTGCACGGGTGTGAGCCGTCGGCCCAGCTTCAGGGCCAGCACACTGATGCCCAGCGAGAACAGCACGAAGGTCACGATGTACGGCGCGTGCAGCGACGCCCCCATGGGCCCGCCCACGGCGGGCCCGACGGCCAGCGCCAGTTGCTTCACCAGGGCGAACGCCGAGTTGTACTGACCGACCATGGCCTCCGGAGCGAGATCGGCGACGAGCGGCGCCACCGTCGGCGACAGCATCGCCTCACCCAGCCCGAACAGGGCGTACGTCGAGATCATCGCGGCCGTCGCCATGGTCTGGCCGCCGTGCCCGAGACCCGCGTAACCGGCCACGATCCAGGCGAACGCCCAGATGAGCCCGACCCAGGCGATGACCCGGCTACGGCGCCGGCGCTCCACGAGACGCAGCACGACGAACTGCGCCGCGACGATGACCGCGGTGTTGGCGGCCAGCGCGATACCGAGGGTGGACGGGTCGATTCCGGCGGCCTCGGTCCCGTAGGCGGCCAGCCCGGACTCGAACTGTCCGTAACAGGCGAAGAAGATCACGAAGCCCAGCACGCACAGCTGCACCATCGCCCGGTGCGAGAGCAGCACCCGCAGGCCGGCCTTGGGGGCCTCCCCGTCGGCGGACACCGTGAGGGAGGGGGCGCGCGGCATGCGCACGGTGGCGGCGACCACGCCGAGCACCACGAACATCGCCGCCTCGATGAGGAAGAGCAGGGTGAAGCTCGACGGGTGATCGACGTCGACCAGCTGGCCGCCGACCAGGCCACCGATGCCGAGGCCGAGGTTCTGCAGGAAGAACTGCGTCGCGAAGGCCCGCGTGCGGGTCGCGGCGCTCGAGCACCACACCAGCATCGTGGCGAGCGCCGGCTGCATGACGGCGGTGCCCGCGCCGAGGACCGCGGCGGACAGCACGGCGGACGTCACGCCGTTCGAGACGCCCAGGGCGCACGCGCCCACGGCCGCCGTGGCGGCGGCGACGACCAGCACGGGCAGCGGCCCCCGCCGGTCGATGGTCCGGCCGGTGAACGGCAGCACGGCCAGCGCGGCCATGGCGAAGACGGCCAGCACGACACCCGCCGTACCGGCACCGAGATCCCGTACCTGCGCCACGTAGACGTACAGATACGGAACGGTGAACCCGAGCCCGAACGCGCTCAGCGCACTCCCCAGCTGGATCCGCCGCAGCGCTGCACCCATCTCCCTGGTCACACTCACCTACCTCAAGACGCGAAGAACCTTCAAGAACACAGACCCATAGACTTTAGCACTAAAATTAGAGTCTGTACTCTTCACCTCGAAGGACTTCGAAGGCGATGGGGGGCGTGCCATACTGCCCGCCATGTCTGACACCACCGAGCAGCCCGAGCTCCAGGAGCCGAGCCTCGACGAGCAGATCGCGGCCTACCAGCGCGAGTTCCGGGACCTTGACCCCCAGGTCGAGCAGATCGTCTCCGCGCTGGGCCGGCTGAACCGCCGGATGAACGTCGCCTACGGCAGACAGGTCGCCGCCCTCGGCATCAGCAACGCCGAGTGGGAGGTCCTGAAGACCCTGGTCCTGTCGGGAACGCCCTACCGCCTCGGCCCCGGGGAGCTCGCCAAGCGCCTCGGCCTCACGCCCGCGGCGATGACCCACCGCATCGACCGCATGGCGGGCGAGGGTCTGGTCACCCGGGACAGGGACGAGAACAACCGGGTGCGCGTCATCGTCGAGCTGACCGACGAGGGCCGTACGAAGTGGCTGGAGGCGATGCGGATGGCCACCACCTTCGAGGAGGACCTGCTCCAGGACCTCTCGGGGGACGAGCGCGGAGCGCTGGGCGAGATCCTCATCCGCCTCCTGCGCCGTGTGGAACACGAACAGCCGGACGCCGGCGGCCGGCTCACCGACCTGGACTGACCGCCCTCGCGGAGGGGCACGGGCGGGGTTGACACGCTCCTCCCGGGTCCGTAAGGTTCTTCGAGTTGTCCCGGAGCCGACACGGTCCGGCGGCAGCCGATCCCGCCGCGAATGCGGCAAACAAACTTCAGTACGACCTCCCACCGGGGAGAATTTCGGCATGCCGGAATTCAATTCACGGGCTCGATTATGAGTCGCCGGGAGAATCCGCTAGAGTTTGAGCGTCGGAACGGCCCAAGGGCCGGGAAGACGAACCCCGCTGACTGGGAATCAGGCCCGAAAGGATCTGATAGAGTCGGACTCGCCGGAAAGGGAAACGCGAAAGCGAAGAACTGGAAAGCGAAACAGCACGAACCCGCTTCGGCCGGGAATCGGACACGAAAGAGTCTGATAGAGTCGGAAACGCAAGAACGAAGGGAAGCGCCCGGAGGGCCCCGGTGAAACGG
>NZ_JBHVQX010000003.1:0-121800 GCF_042886395.1 Streptomyces sp. NPDC058008
AAGAAGCGGTGATCCGCCTCGAACACGGCAAACCGATCCGCTTCGGCACCGAAGGCTCCAAAGGCGTCGTCCGCGACCCCCTCACCGGAGACCTCGCCGTCGTCGCGGTCACCGAGGACAACCAGTCCCAGATCCTCGTCCACGACGCCCACAACCCCAGCCCCACCACCGCCTTCGCCCTCACCCGCCTCGCCGACCCCGACACCCTCCACCACACCCCCATCGGAGTCCTGCGCAGCGTCGAACGCCCCGTCTACGACACCCTCATGACCGACCAGCTCGACACCGCGACCGAGCAGCACGGCAAGGGCGATCTCGACATCCTCCTCACCGGCAAGGACACCTGGACCGTCATCGGCTGACCCATGCCTCCGTAAGGTGTGCCCCGGAGGCCTGTGGGCCTCCCCCCGGCACAGAGAGGTCCACCGCATGCCCCCGCTCACCGACGACCCGCTGGCCGCCTCCATGCTCCGGATACCCGCCGGCACCGTGGAGCTCCGGGACGACCGCCGCGGCACCCGCCGGCGGGAGGAGGTCGAGCCCTTCCTGCTCAGCCGCCACCCCCTCACGGCCGGGCAGCACGCAACGGTCACCGGGACGGACCTCGCGCCCTCCCCGAGCGGTGCCTCGCCCGTGACGGACATCAGCTGGCTCGACGCCGTCGAGGTCTGCAACCTGCTCTCGGCGCGAGCCGGACTGGACCCGGCCTACATCCGTGACGCACCGGATGGTGAGGTGACCTGGAACCGCGCCTCGCGCGGCTACCGGCTGCCGACCGAGGCCGAGTGGCAGTACGCGTGCAGGGCGGGGACCGGGGGGTACCGGTACGGCGTGATCGACGAGATCGCCTGGTACGAGGCGAACTCCGGCGGGAGGGTCCACGACGTCGGCGGCCGGACGCCGAACGCCTGGGGCCTGCACGACATGCTGGGCAACGTCTGGGAGTGGTGCTGGGACCTCTACGACGAGGAGGTCTACGGCTCGTACCGCATCTTCCGCGGCGGCGGGTGGGCCGAGCCGGAGCGCGGCTGCGGGGCCACGGTCCGCCGCCGCAGCCATCCCACCTTCGCGATCGACGACCTCGGCCTCCGCCCGGCCCGCAGTGTGGACTGACCGTCAGGGCCGTGCGGGCGGGCAGCCGGAGGGGCGGAAAACCGTACGGGTGAACGAGATGGCGTGAGGTACGTTTCTGTCACTCGAAGGGGGCGAAGTGACGAAGCTCAACCAGATCATCGCCGTGGAGAAGGGTGTCAAGGGCAAGTCGCTCCAGGACATCACCGCGGCCCACCACAAGGTGCAGAAGCCGGCGCTGCTGGCCGGCATCTCGCGTACGTACCAGCCGAAGGACGAGGAGGGCGAGCAGCTCCCGCCCGAGTCCGCGCGGGTGCAGGTCAAGGCCGAGGAGGCCCTGCGTGAGATGTCCGCGTCGCTGACCCGGCTGTTCGACGTGACCGCGACGAAGGACTGGGCGAACTGCTCGGCCCGCGCGGACGTCACCGTGGACGGCCGTACGATCGTCGCCGAGGTCCCGGTCAGCTACCTGCTGTTCCTGGAGAAGCAGCTCACCGACCTGCACACCTTCGTGAAGAAGCTTCCCGTCCTGGACGCCTCCGAGTCCTGGTCGCTCGACCCGTCGACGGACTGGTGGAAGACGGACCCGGTCCGCACGATCCGGACGAAGAAGGTCCCCCGCAACCACGTCAAGGCCGAGGCGACCGACAAGCACCCGGCGCAGGTCGACGTCTACTACGAGGACGTGCCCATCGGGTACTGGACGACCGTGAAGTTCTCCGGAGCCCTCCCCGCGCGGCGGGTGAACGAGCTGCTGGAGCGGGTCGAGAAGCTCCAGCACGCGGTGAAGTTCGCCCGTGAGGAGGCCAACGGCGCCGAGGTCACCGACCAGCGGGTCGGGGACGCGGTGTTCGGCTACCTGTTCGGCTGACGCCGGACGTGAGGCGGCACCCCCGAGAACGCCCCCGCGCCCAGTCGTGGGGGCTGCGCACCCTGCACGAGGCGGACATGAGGTCCGCCCCGTGTGACGAGCGCAAGCTGAAACTGACGTTCAGCCTGAAGACGCGGTGAAGGTGAAGGTTCGAGTCCTTCCCCCGGCACCACCTGCCGGGGTGGCCCAACATGGCAGAGGCAGCCGTGATCACACTCAGACTCTCGCTCCAGCTTCAGTATCGCCGCCGATTGCCAGATCGACCGAGTACGGACGAACACCGTTGAATGCTGGTTCGAATCCGGCCTGCGCCTCTGCACGGCGCGGTAGTTCAAAGGAAGAACGCGACGGTCTGACGACTGATCCGCACTCTTAAACGGCGCTGGCAAGCGCAATTGGGTGGCAACCCCAGGGGCCCGGGAGCTGGATACGACTCCCGGGCTCCGCCATGTCCGGGCGGTGCGGGAAGGGTGTGCCACCCGGCGGTGCCGGGCACCGTGCCCGCCCCCCGAGGCCCGCACCGGGGTCAGGGGGCCTCGCCCGCGGGAGGGGGCGTCACGGACGGCTCGATGGTCGACCGGACGTAGATCCGCGTGGTGCCGGGGGAGAACTCGTGGGCGAACAGGTCGACGCAGCGCTGGAGGTGGGTGCCCTCCGGGGTCGTGAGGCCGTCCGGGCACAGGCTGATCTTCCGCAGGCCCCGGACGAACGTCTCCGGTTCCGGCAGTCCGAGGTGGCCGAAGGCCGCCGCGGGCCGGTAGCCCTTCGCCTCGGGACGGGAGTTGGCGATCATCTCGGTGCCGTCCGGAACGAGCCGGCCGGTGTACGTCCTCGCCTCCTCGGCCGGGAGCACGAAGGACAGCAGACCGGTGTCGTAGCGCTCCCCGGTCTTGTAACCCGCCCGGCGGTCCGATGCCGTGTCCGGGATGCGGATGCCCATCTGGGTGCCCATCCAGGCGGGCGTGGCCCCTTCCTCCCAGCAGCAGGTCATCTCCTTGTCCGACGAGTCCGACGACACCTTCTCCGCGACGCAGGAGACCACGCCCACGGTGGCGGCGACGCAGGCGAGGAACACCGACAGGACGACCACGGCGACGGGTACACGACGGCGGCGTACGGGCGGCTCACCGGGAGCGGTCTCGTTCAGGCTCTTCATCGGTCCTCTATCGCGCTTCCTGCTGCTCACGGCCCGGGTCCGTACGGCCCCCCTCGCGCCCCGGCCCGTCCGGCGCGGGCAGGGAATCCTGGTTCGGGGCGGATCCGCCCAGATCGTAGTGCTTGACGGAACTGCTGCCCGCCATGTCGAACTCCTGGGCGATGCCCGTGGTGTGGAGGCGGGCCATCTGGCCGTCCGGAATGCTCATGTCGCTGCCCCAGGGCAGGTCGATGGTCACCCCCTTGTCCTCGTCCCAGTTGTAGCGGTCCCACGCGTTGGCCTGGTAGTCGAGACCGACCTGGGGACGGCCGCTCGCATCCGGTACGACGGTGACCACCCCCGTCACGTTCGACCGGGTCGAACCGACGGCGTAGAACCAGTTCTCACTGACGTCCTTGGTGAAACTGAAGTCCCGGTTGCCCGTCTCCACCTGCATCGAGACCGGCTGTCCGCCGTTCCGCCCGAACTCCGCGAGGGCCTCCTCACGCCAGGTGTCCTGCTTCTCCCTGATGCCGTTCTCGATGTGGTCACGGAAACCGGGCACGTCCGACATCGTCGTGTCGACGGGCAGGTCCATGTCCGTGCCGCTGTTCCCCAGGTAGTGCGCCATGTGCCGGGCGGCGTCGCTGTCGCCCGTCCAGTCGGCGGCCTCCGCGATCAGATTCATCTTCTCCCGGGTCCTGCGCTCCTCGGCCCCGGGCTCCTCCGCACCGTGGCGTCCGGAACCCCGGTCGGGAGCGGCCTGCTTGACGGACGGGGCGAGCAGGCCCGCCGCGAGGAGGTCGTCCTTGTGCCCGGCCCACAGCTCCGCACGGGCCCGGGGGCTCAGCGACGTCCACAGCCGCCGCAGTTCGGCCCGCTGCGCGGTGTCCGCGTCCTCGCCGAGCGAGGCCAGTTTCATGGCGCGCGGCAGCTGGTCCTCGTCCAGCGAGGTGTACGTCGCGTGGCCCGCGTCGTGCGGGTCGCCGCCGTGGCTCCTCCTCAACGCCCGGGTGACGGACGCGTCGATCTCCGACGCGTGCGCCACGAGCCCCGTGAGGGTGTCGGCGTACCACTGCATCAGGTCCTTGGTCCGCTGGGACGTCCCGTCCACGTCGCAGAAGGCCTCGGTGACCTTCACGGTGCCGTCGGGGCCGTCCGTCACCAGCAGCCCGGGATCGGGGCCCGCCTGCCGGCCGGGGTCGCCCCTGCGGGCCTCCGCGGACAGTTCCCGTGCCCGCTTCTGCACGTGCGTCAGTTCACCGTGCGCGTCCACGAGGACGGCCGCGATGCTCCGGGCCTCCAGGTGGAGGTCCGCGACCTCCTTGGCCGTCGTGCGGACGAAGTCCTTGGTGACAGCGGCGTTCAGACCGGCCCAGTCGGCCCCGTCCGAGAGCTGGAGGAGACCGCTGTAGACCTCGGTCCGCAGCTTCTCCAGGCCGGTCACCGCCGCCGTCCAGTCACCGGCGGCCGCACCCAGCCTGCCCAGGTCCACCTCGATGAGATCCGTGTAGGAGAACCGCTCCCATGTCCCTGCCCCCGCTCACTTCACGTACTTCTCCAGCTCCGACACGGGCACGGCCGAGCCGTCCCGCCCCGTGAGATCGGCCTCGATCCGCACCTCATCGTTGGCGTGCGCCTTCTTCGAGTAGTCCAGGTGGTCGGAGATGTGCGCACACATCTGAAGGACCGTCCTCACCTGCGAACTCCACACCTCGAGGGTGGTGTACAACTCACCCCCCGCGCCGAGGTTCCGGCGCCGCAGCTCGGCCGCGGCCCGGGCGGTCGTCCCCGCGCCCTCCTTGTCGGCACCGGCGCCGGCGATGTCGGCGCACTTCTTCAGCTCACCGTGGACCCGGAACGCCTCGTTGCCGACCGCGCCGAGGTCGTCCTGGTGGACCACGAGGTCACCGTCGGTCCCCGACGGGCCGCCGGCCGTGTCGAGCGTCATCCGGGCGGCGCGCCGCTCCCGCGCGTCCCCCTTGAGCTCCGCCCACTCGTCGTCGAACGTCATGAGTCCCCCGGCTCCCGATCGTTGTCAACGCGCCATCGCCACAACGGTGTTGTGGCGTCATGGCCCGGATTCACCGTACTGCGCCGGCCGTCGGAACGCTCCCGGATCCGCACCTCGCCCACCGGGCGGCCCCACGGACGTCCACCGGCCGCGCCCCGCCGACCGGGAGCCCTGCCGCGCCGACGGCGGCCGGGCGGTCTCGGGGCGGGAAGGCTTTCCGGGGGAGCGCACCGCACGTCCGCCGGTCGGCGGGACCGGCCCGCCCGGGTACGCAAAAAAGGTCCTGACCCGCATTTCTGCTGGTCAGGACCTTCATCCGGAAGTGCCCCCGGCAGGATTCGAACCTGCGCACCCGGCTCCGGAGGCCGATGCTCTATCCCCTGAGCTACGGGGGCGGTGTCGCTGCGCTTGGCGGCGACGAGTGAAACCCTACCAGCTCCGGGCGGGTGTCCGGGAACGGGTATTCCGCGGCGCGGGGGCGGGCGGGCGACCCCGGAGGCCGGGGCCGCCCCCGGCGGTTCCCGGGCGGGCGCGGGCCGTCCCCCCGGGGACGGAAGTGGGCAAAACCCGGACGCAGCCACTCCGCCCGACCTACCCTCGAAGGGTGTCAGGGGCGTACGGCCGCGTGCTTGTTGTAGACGACAACAAGGTCATCCGGCAGCTGATCAGGGTCAACCTCGAGCTGGAGGGCTTCGAGGTCGTGACCGCGGCCGATGGCGTCGAGTGCCTGGACCTGGTGCACGAGGTCTGCCCGGACGTGATCACTCTTGACGTGGTGATGCCCAGACTCGACGGGATACAGACCGCGGCCCGACTGCGCGCCGACCCGCGCACCGGGCATCTCCCGGTCGCCGTCATCAGCGCCTGCGCACCCCGCGAGGTGGGTTCCGGGGAGGACTCCGGGGTCGACGCGTTCCTGGCGAAGCCGTTCGAGCCCAGCGAGCTGGTGCGCCTGGTGCGCCGCCTCGCCCGCCGGGCGGATCCCGCCCCGTTCCGCGGCAGACGCGGGGCGGGGGCGGCCGGGAGCGCGGCCGGCTGACCCCGTGGCCGGACCGACCGCTGCCCGCATGGCGAAACCGGTTGGCGAAGTGACCCCCTCCCTCCCATACGCTGGTGACGTGACCCCCGCAGATCTCTCCCGGACCGTGCTGCACGCTGTGCGCCGCGCGGTCGACGAGGACGCCCTGCGCGCGCCGGTGCCCGCGCGCGTGCGGGTGGAGCGGACACGGCCCGGCGGCAGCGGCGACTACGCCTGCGCCGTCGCCCTCCAGCTGGCAGGCCCCGCCGGCCTCCCGGCCCGGGAGGTCGCCGCCCTGCTGCGGGACCGGGTCACCGGCGCCCCCGGGATCGGACGCGTCGAGGTCACCGGACCCGGATTCCTGAACTTCACGCTGGAGGCCACCGCAGGCGCCGAGGTCCGCGCCGCCCGGGTCCGCGAGATCCGGGAGCAGGGCCTGCGCTACGGGCGCGTCACCACGGAGGCCGGACGGCTCCACCGCCTGCACCACCCCCGCGAGGTCAGGGCCGCGGTCACCGCGCAGTGCGTGGCCCGCCTGCTGCGCACCCAGGGCAGCCAGGTGACCGTCGGCTGCTCCGGGGAGCCGGACCCCCGCTGGGCGGAGCTGCGGGTCACGGCCGGTGTGCGGCACGGCGACGGGGAGAGCGCCGGGATCCGCCCCGTCCCCGCCCGCGCCGAGGCGGGCGCGCTGCTGGAGCGCCTCGGGCGCGACGCCACGCTCTGGGGACTCCTGCGGCCCGCCGCCCACGACCACGCGCCGCTCGGCGACGACCTGCTCGTGCAGGGGGAGGGCAACCCGCTCTTCCTGGTCCGTTACGCCCACGCCCGCGCCCGGGCACTCGTCCGGGAAGGCGAGCGGCTCGGCCTCACCGGCGCGTACGAGCCGTCCGCCGACGTTCCCGCGCCCGCGCTGCACGCCGCGCTCGCCGACCACCCGGGCGTGCTCGCCGCCGCCGCCCGCCACCACGCGCCCGACCGGCTCGCCCGGCACCTGGAGACCACGGCGGACGCCTTCCTCGACTTCCAGGGCGCGACGCCGCCGCTCCCCGCCGGCGACGAGAAACCCTCGGCCGCCCACCGCTCCCGGCTGGCCCTTGCCGAAGCCGCCGGGAAGGTGCTGGCAGGCGGCCTGTCCGTGCTCGGCATCAGCGCGCCCCCGCACCTCTGATCCAGAGACCTGAGAGAGCAGAGCAGAACGATGAGCCGATCCGCACACCCCGCCGGGCCCCGTCACGCCGACGTCCTCCCCGAGGGCCACTACACCGCCCCGGCGACCGACCTCAACGAGCTGGACGCGAAGGTCTGGTCCCGTACCGTCACCCGTGACGCGGACGGCGCGCTCACCGTCGGCGGGATCGGAGTGGCCCGGCTGGCCGAGGAGTTCGGTACGCCGGCCTACTTCCTGGACGAGTCCGACTTCCGGGCGCGCTGCCGTGCCTGGGCGGACGCCTTCGGCGCGGACGCCGACGTGTTCTACGCCGGGAAGGCCTTCCTCTCGCGCGCCGTGGTGCGCTGGCTCACCGAGGAGGGGCTGAACCTGGACGTCTGCTCCGGCGGCGAGCTGGCCACCGCGCTGGACGCGGGGATGCCCGCCGAGCGCATCGCCTTCCACGGCAACAACAAGACCGTCGCCGAGATCGAGCGGGCCGTCGAGGCGGGCGTCGGGCGGATCGTGCTGGACTCCTTCCAGGAGATCGCCCGGGTCTCGCACATCGCCCAGCGGCTCGGCACCCGCCAGCGCGTCCAGATCCGTGTCACGGTCGGCGTCGAGGCGCACACCCACGAGTTCATCGCCACCGCGCACGAGGACCAGAAGTTCGGCATCGCGCTGGCGGACGGGCAGGCCGCCGAGGCGGTCCGCAGGGCGCTCACCCTGGACGGCCTGGAGCTCATCGGCATCCACTCGCACATCGGTTCGCAGATCTTCGACATGGCCGGCTTCGAGGTCTCGGCGCGCCGCGTCGTGCAGCTGCTCGCCCAGGTCCGCGACGAGCACGGCGTCGAACTGCCCGAGATCGACCTCGGCGGCGGCCTCGGGATCGCGTACACCTCCGACGACGACCCCCGCGAGCCGCACGAGATCGCCAAGGCGCTCGGCGACATCGTGACCCGCGAGTGCGAGTCCGCCGGGCTGCGCACCCCGCGCATCTCCGTCGAGCCGGGCCGCGCGATCGTCGGCCCGACCGCGTTCACGCTGTACGAGGTCGGCACCATCAAGCCCCTCGAAGGCCTGCGGACGTACGTCAGCGTCGACGGCGGCATGTCGGACAACATCCGTACCGCGCTCTACGACGCCGAGTACAGCGTCTCCCTCGTCTCGCGCACCTCCGACGCCGAGCCGATGCTCGTCCGCGTGGTCGGCAAGCACTGCGAGAGCGGCGACATCGTGGTCAAGGACGCGTTCCTGCCGGCCGACCTCGCCCCCGGAGACCTGATCGCGGTGCCCGCCACCGGCGCCTACTGCCGTTCCATGGCGAGCAACTACAACCACGCCCTGCGCCCGCCCGTCGTCGCTGTGCGTGACGGACAGGCCCGGGTCATCGTCCGGCGCGAGACGGAGGAAGATCTCCTGCGTCTCGATGTCGGCTGATGAAATTCACATCTCAAAATCCGGACGGGTGGCAGAATCCCCCGTCCGGTGAGTGAGACTGGTCCACACATCAGAAGTATGAGAAACGAGGTCGGATGATGCGTACGCGTCCGCTGAAGGTGGCGCTGCTGGGCTGTGGAGTGGTCGGCTCAGAGGTGGCGCGCATCATGACGACGCACGCCGACGACCTCGCCGCGCGCATCGGTGCGCCGGTCGAGCTCGCCGGTGTCGCCGTGCGCCGGCCCTCCAAGGTGCGCGAGGGCATCGACCCCGCGCTGATCACCACCGACGCGACCGCCCTGGTCAAACGGGGCGACATCGACGTCGTCATCGAGGTCATCGGGGGCATCGAGCCCGCCCGCACGCTCATCACGACCGCCTTCGAGCACGGGGCGGGCGTGGTCTCGGCCAACAAGGCGCTGCTCGCCGAGGACGGCTCCGCGCTGCACGCCGCCGCCGAGAAGCACGGCAGGGACCTCTACTACGAGGCGGCCGTGGCCGGCGCCATCCCGCTCGTACGGCCGCTCCGCGAGTCCCTCGCGGGGGACAAGGTCAACCGGGTGATCGGCATCGTCAACGGCACGACCAACTTCATCCTCGACAAGATGGACACGAGCGGCGCCGGATACTCCGAGGCGCTCGACGAGGCCACCGCCCTCGGGTACGCCGAGGCCGACCCGACCGCCGACGTGGAGGGCTTCGACGCCGCCGCGAAGGCCGCGATCCTCGCCGGGATCGCCTTCCACACCCGGGTGCGGATCGGCGAGGTGCACCGCGAGGGCATCACCGAGGTCACCGCGGCCGACATCGCGTCCGCCCGCCGCATGGGCTGCACCGTCAAGCTCCTCGCCATCTGCGAGCGCGCCGCCGACGGCAGGTCCGTCACCGCCCGCGTGCACCCCGCGATGATCCCCCTCAGCCACCCGCTGGCCTCCGTCCGCGAGGCGTACAACGCGGTCTTCGTCGAGTCGGACGCCGCCGGACAGCTGATGTTCTACGGTCCCGGCGCCGGCGGCGCCCCGACCGCCTCCGCGGTCCTGGGCGACCTGGTCGCCGTCTGCCGCAACATCATCGGAGCGACCACCGGCCCCGGTGAGTCCGCGTACACGCGCCTGCCCGTCAGCCCCATGGGTGAGGTCGTCACGCGCTACCACATCAGTCTCGACGTGGCCGACAAGCCTGGCGTACTCGCCCAGGTCGCGACGGTCTTCGCCGAACAGGGCGTATCCATCGATACGGTCCGACAGCAGAGCCGGCCGGACAGTCAGGAAAACGGCGGCGAGGCATCCCTCGTCGTCGTCACCCACCGCGCGCCCGACGCCGCCCTCTCCGGGACCGTCGAGGCGCTGCGCAAGCTCGACACCGTGCGCGGTGTCGCCAGCATCATGCGTGTTGAAGGGGAGTAAGGACCCATGACCAGCAAGGGCACCCACCAGTGGCGCGGCATCATCGAGGAGTACCGGGACCGCCTTCCGGTCACGAGCACGACGCCGGTCGTCACACTCCGTGAGGGCGGTACGCCGCTCGTCCCGGCGCAGGTCCTCTCCGAGCGCACGGGCTGCGAGGTGCACCTCAAGGTCGAGGGCGCCAACCCCACCGGTTCGTTCAAGGACCGCGGCATGACCATGGCGATCACCCGGGCGAAGGAGGAGGGCGCGCAGGCCGTCATCTGCGCCTCCACCGGCAACACCTCCGCCTCCGCCGCGGCGTACGCCGTCCGCGCCGGCATGGTCTGCGCCGTGCTCGTGCCGCGGGGCAAGATCGCGCTCGGCAAGATGGGGCAGGCCCTCGTCCACGGTGCGAAGATCCTCCAGGTCGACGGCAACTTCGACGACTGCCTCACCCTGGCCCGCAGCCTCTCGGACAACTACCCGGTGGCGCTGGTCAATTCGGTCAACCCGGTGCGTATCGAGGGTCAGAAGACCGCGGCGTTCGAGATCGTCGACGCGCTCGGCGACGCCCCCGACATCCACGTCCTGCCGGTCGGCAACGCGGGCAACATCACGGCCTACTGGAGGGGCTACACCGAGTACGCCAAGGACGCGGTCTCCACGCACACCCCGCGCATGTGGGGCTTCCAGGCCTCCGGGTCCGCCCCTATCGTGCGCGGCGAGATCGTCAAGGACCCCGCGACCATCGCCACCGCGATCCGCATCGGCAACCCCGCGTCCTGGCAGTTCGCGCTCGACGCGCGCGACGAGTCGGGCGGCCTCATCGACGAGGTCACGGACCGTCAGATCCTGTCCGCGTACCGCCTGCTGGCCTCGCAGGAGGGCGTCTTCGTGGAGCCCGCCTCCGCGGCGTCCGTGGCCGGTCTGCTGAAGGCCGCCGAAGAGGGCAGGGTCGACCGCGGCCAGAAGATCGTCTGCACGGTCACGGGCAACGGCCTCAAGGACCCCGACTGGGCCGTCGCGGGCGCCCCGCAGCCGGTCACCGTCCCGGTCGACGCGGTGGCCGCGGCCGAGAAGCTGGGCCTCGCCTAGCAGGCTCCGCCGCAGCTCGGCCGCCCGTCCGGGGCCAAGAGCGCATAGGAGGTGTGCGACACGCATCGTGCGCCTCCTGTGCGCCCTATGTCGCCACAGAACCTTCCTTCGATAAGCTGTACCCGACGGCCCCGCCGCGCGTGCCGCGGTGCTGCGGCCGTCGTGACCGCCGGGCCCCCGACCCCCCTCGCAACGGCACCCCACGCATGCCGAAGTACCCTGCACCACATCCCCGCCGCCGTACAGGAAGAGTCGTCCAACCGATGGCCGGTCCCGCGTTCCGAGCCGCCGCCGTACGGGTGCGCGTCCCCGCAACCAGCGCCAATCTGGGCCCGGGCTTCGACGCCCTCGGCCTGTCGCTGGGGCTCTACGACGACGTCGTCGTCCGCGTCGCCGACTCCGGGCTGCACATCGACATCGCGGGTGAGGGCGCCGAGACGCTGCCCCGCGACGAGAACCACCTGCTCGTACGCTCCCTGCGCACGGCCTTCGACCTGCTCGGCGGCCAGCCGCACGGCCTGGAGATCGTCTGCGCCAACCGCATCCCGCACGGCCGGGGCCTCGGGTCCTCGTCGGCCGCCATCTGCGCCGGGATCGTCGCCGCCCGCGCCGTCACGACGGGCGGCGAGGCCCGCCTCGACGACGCCGCGCTGCTGGAGCTGGCGACCGAGATCGAGGGACACCCCGACAACGTCGCCGCCTGCCTCCTCGGCGGATTCACCCTCGCCTGGATGGACGGCGGAGCCGCCAGGGCGATCCGGATGGATCCCGCGGAGTCCGTCGTCCCCGTGGTCTTCGTCCCGGCCACCCCGGTGCTCACCGAGACCGCCCGCGGCCTGCTGCCGCGCACCGTCCCCCATGTGGACGCGGCCGCCAACGCCGGCCGCGCGGCCCTGCTCGTCGAGGCCCTGACCCGGCGCCCCGAGCTCCTCCTCGCGGCCACCGAGGACCGGATCCACCAGGAGTACCGGGGCCCGGCGATGCCCGCCAGCGTGGAGCTGGTGAACCGGCTGCGCGCCGACGGCGTGCCCGCGGTCATCTCCGGCGCCGGGCCCACGGTGCTCGCGCTGACGGAGGAGGGTTCGGCCGACAAGGTCGCCCGGCTGGCGGGTGAGGGATGGGCCGCGAACCGGCTCGCTCTCGACGCGGCCGGGGCGAGCGTGCTGCCGCTCGCCGCGTAATCGCACGTGATTGCCGGTGCATGAGAGGGGGAATGTTTGTTGGAGCCGGTAGTGTTAACCTCAAGTCAGCAATCGACGTCTTCGTGGCGCGTTGCTTCGTGTCCCCTTCCGGGACCACCACTCTTCCGTGAGCCTCCCCGACTGCCTGAGCAGCCTGCCTGAGCTTTCGAGCACGCTCCGGAACCGGCACGACACCCTCTTGCTCGTCCAGGAGTGGGCCGAGCAGGGGGATCTCGCGCCGGACCCCGCACATTCGTCTCTCCGCCGTACCCGGCGGACCACCGCCCCGGCAAGGTCCGCGATCGACACGATCAACAGACCGCAGTCGGACAGCACAACCGGTCGCCGAGCCAGAAGGCCGACGTCCGCTCCAGGGAAGGACCCTTCGTGAGCGACACCACCGATCTGATGGGCGTGACTGCCGACAAGAGCGTCGACAGTTCCGCGCCCGCCGAAGGTGCTGCCACTGGCACCACCGCACGGCGCCGCCGCTCCGGCACCGGCCTCGAGGGCATGGTCCTGGCCGAGCTGCAGCAGGTCGCGTCCGGCCTCGGCATCAGGGGAACCGCGCGGATGCGCAAGAGCCAGCTGATCGAGGTCATCAAGGAGGCGCAGGCCGGAGGATCCTCCGCGCCCGCCCCCAAGGCCGCCGCTTCCGCCGCCGCGGACGCCGGGAGCAAGCCGAAGCGCCGCGCCACGTCCAAGTCGCGCACCGGTGACGAGAGCGCCGCCGCGCCGGCCGCCGACAAGGCCGCCGCGCAGCAGCAGATCGACATCCCCGGGCAGCCGGCCAGCGACGACCAGCCGACGGGCGAGCGCCGCCGTCGCCGGGCGACCGCGCAGGCGGGCAGCCCCGACACCAAGGCGGAGTCCAAGGCCGAGCCGAAGACGGACGCCGAGCCGAAGTCCGAGCCCAAGGGCGAGGGCCGCCAGGACCGCGCGGACGAGCGCGGCGAGGCGAAGGCCGACGCGAAGGCGGAGTCCGCCGCGGACACCGCCGAGGGCCGCCGGGGCGACCGCCAGGACGGCCGGCGGGGAGACCGCCAGGACCGTGGCGACCGCGGCGACCGCCGGGACCGGCAGCGCGACCGCCGGGGCAAGGGCGACGACCAGGGCCAGCAGGGCGGCGGACGCCGTCAGGGCCAGCAGGGCGGCGGCCAGGGCCAGGGCCAGCAGGGCGGCCAGCAGGGTGGCGGCCAGCAGGACGACGGTTACGACGACGAGGGCGGCCGGCGCGGGCGCCGGGGCCGCTACCGCGACCGCCGGGGCCGTCGAGGCCGCGACGACTTCGCGACCGACGTGCAGGTCGCCGACGACGACGTCCTGATCCCCGTCGCGGGCATCCTCGACATCCTCGACAACTACGCGTTCATCCGGACCTCCGGCTACCTGCCGGGCCCGAACGACGTGTACGTCTCGCTCGCCCAGGTCCGCAAGAACGGCCTGCGCAAGGGTGACCACGTCACCGGCGCCGTGCGCCAGCCCAAGGACGGCGAGCGCCGCGAGAAGTTCAACGCGCTGGTCCGCCTCGACTCCGTCAACGGCATGGCGCCCGAGACCGGCCGCGGCCGTCCGGAGTTCCAGAAGCTGACCCCGCTGTACCCGCAGGACCGGCTCCGTCTGGAGACCGACTCCAACGTCCTGACCACCCGGATCATCGACCTGGTCGCCCCGATCGGCAAGGGCCAGCGCGGCCTGATCGTGGCCCCGCCGAAGACCGGTAAGACCATGATCCTCCAGGCCATCGCCAACGCGATCACGGTCAACAGCCCCGAGTGCCACCTGATGGTCGTCCTGGTGGACGAGCGTCCGGAAGAGGTCACCGACATGCAGCGGTCGGTGAAGGGCGAGGTCATCTCCTCGACCTTCGACCGTCCCGCCGAGGACCACACCACGGTCGCCGAGCTCGCCATCGAGCGCGCGAAGCGCCTGGTGGAGCTCGGGCACGACGTGGTGGTCCTGCTGGACTCGATCACCCGTCTGGGCCGCGCCTACAACCTGGCGGCACCGGCCTCCGGCCGCATCCTGTCCGGTGGTGTCGACTCGACCGCGCTCTACCCGCCGAAGCGCTTCTTCGGTGCCGCGCGCAACATCGAGGACGGCGGCTCGCTGACCATCCTGGCCACCGCGCTCGTCGAGACCGGCTCGCGCATGGACGAGGTGATCTTCGAGGAGTTCAAGGGCACCGGCAACATGGAGCTCAAGCTCGACCGGAAGCTCTCGGACAAGCGCATCTTCCCGGCGGTGGACGTCGACGCGTCCAGCACGCGTAAGGAAGAGATCCTGCTCGGCACCGACGAGCTGGCCGTCACCTGGAAGCTGCGCCGGGTGCTCCACGCGCTCGACCAGCAGCAGGCCATCGAGCTGCTCCTGGACCGCATGAAGAAGACGCAGTCCAACGCGGAGTTCCTGCTCCAGATCCAGAAGACGACGCCGGGCAACGGCGGCGGCAACGACTGACGTCACCGCCCCGCGCACGCATGACAGATGCCCCGTCACGGAAGTGACGGGGCATCTGTCATGCGTGCGCCTATGGTGAGTTGTGTGATCACCTGAGTAACATGAGCCGGTCACGGTGGGGATCATCCGCCGCAGCGCAGGTCACCAGGGGGGCCTAGTACCGCGCTGCCCGTACGTCGTCGTACCCCGCCGCGACGCACATCTCGCTCATGGCAGGGCCGTGCGCCCGCCGCACACACAGGGGGTTGACGAGTGCAGATACGCACCAGAGGTGGCCGGTACAGACGTTCTCTGAGCGTGCTGATCCCGACCGTGGCGGTGGTGGCCGGGATGCTGGGAAGCGGTCTCGCCGCCACCGGTGCGCAGGCCGCCGAACCCGGGGGCAAGCCCCACCTCACCCAGTCCTCCGACCGGGTGGACGCACCGTCGCAGTCCGAACTGCGCACCCGCGCGTCCCGGTCGATGCAGGCCGACCAGAAGGCCAAGACCTCACTGGCACCCTCGGCGCTCGGCGCCGGTGCCGCCGGCGGCACGAAGAAGCCGGACGCGAAGATCATCGGCGGGTCCGAGACCACGATCTCGGCCGCTCCGTGGATGGCGCAGCTCCACTTCTTCGACGACAAGGACACGGCCGACCCCAGCGACGACGTCGGCTACTTCTGCGGCGGCTCCGTCGTCGCACCCACGAAGGTCGTCACCGCGGCGCACTGCGTCAAGGGACTCAAGTGGTACCTCGACAGCACGGTCATCGTGGGCACCGACCAACTGCCCACGGACACCGGCCGGATCGACGCCGACGGCTACCACGTCTACGACTTCCACGGAGGGCAGCTGCGCGGTGCCTACCGCCAGTGGCACCACCCGGCCTACGACGACGTCACGATCGACAACGACGTCGCGGTGCTGACGCTGACCTCCCCGGTGGACGTCAAGACCCTCCCGATCATGCGGAACACCGACACCGCGGTCTACGCCCCGGGCACCGCCGCGAAGGTCTACGGATGGGGCCGTACGAGTTCCACCGAGGAGGGGCTCGCCCAGACGCTGAAGGTCGCTCAGGCCGACATCAACGCGAACGCCGACTGCACCAGGGCGTGGGGCTCGTACTACGTCGTCGGACACATGGTCTGCGCCGGATCCCCGGCCACCGGAAGCGACGCCGACACCACGACCGTCTGCAACGGCGACTCCGGAGGCCCGCTGGTCGCCGACGGAATGCTGGTCGGGGTCGTCTCCTGGGGTGCCGAGGACTGCTCGGCCGAGGGCGCCTACTCGGTGTACGCGAAGATGAGCACGTACTCCGCGCCGGTCAAGGCCCGTGTCCACGACACGAACCTCAGCAACGACCACACGGCCGACCTGTTCGCCCGGCTGACCTCGTCCAGCACGCTGTACGAGTGGGACTCGTCGGTGACCAAGCTGACCCGGAAGTACGACTGGGGCGACGCCGGGGGCATCAACCTGCTCGTCCAGGCGGACCTGGACCGGGACGACAACCAGGACCTCCTCTACCGGGTGGGCAACGGGGACGTCTACTGGGACCACTGGGTCACCTCGACGCAGTCCTGGGCCGGCAAGCTGGTCGCCAAGGGGTGGGGCGCGCACAAGCAGATCCTGGTGCCCGGCGACCTCACCAACGACGGTCTGCCCGACATGCTCGCCGTCAACTCCGCGGGCAACCTGCACCTCTACCCCGGCAAGGGTGACGGGGGATTCCAGGCCCCGATCCTGATCGGCAGCGGCTGGGGGCAGTACAGCATGGTCCGCGGGCACGGCGACTTCACCAACGACGGGAAGCCCGACGTGCTGGCACGCGGCTCCGACGGGACCACCTACCTGTACAAGGGCACCAGTGACGCGACGGTGCCCTTCGAGCCCAGGGTGGCGGTGGCCTCCCTCGGCGCCCTCGACATGCTCGCCACGACCGGCGACGTGAACAGCGACGGCCACGCCGACCTGCTGGGCCGGGACACGGCCGGGAAGCTCTGGCTGTACCCGGGCAACGGCAAGTCCTCGGGTGCGATCTTCGCCACACGCGTGGCGTTCGGCACCGGCTGGAACAGCTACAACCTGTTCGGCTGAAACACCAGGTGAGCGCCGGGTCGCCGGCCCGCTCACCCGCATTTCCTGAGGCCCCCGCCGTCCGGCGGGGGCCTCAGCTCGCTGTGCGAGGCTGCTGGATGCTCCGGCGTCGCACCGAGTGACCGCCGGACCGCGCCCGTGCGCCACGGCAGGGGGTGACAGCGAGAAGCGGAAGAGGGAGCCCATGAGCGAGCAGAGCAGGAGCGCCGGCCGAATACGCGGGACCGGCAGCCGCCGGAGGAAGCCCCCGCGGGCCCGCCGGATGAAGCGGATCGCGCTGTGGGGCGCCGCCGCCCTCGTGGTCGTCGGGGGATCGGGGCTCGGTTACGCCTACTTCACGCTCAACGGGAACCTCAAGGGCGTCGACATCGACGCCGCCCTGGGGACCGCGCGGCCCGACGACGTGGACAACGGGTCGCAGGACATCCTGGTCCTGGGGTCGGACTCCCGCTCCGGTGCCAACTCCCGGTACGGCGCCGACGAGGGCACCGCGCGGGCGGACACCGCCATGATCGTCCACGTCGACGAGGGGCACACCTCCGCCAGCGTGGTCTCGGTCCCGAGGGACACCCTCGTCGACCGCCCCGCCTGCACGAGCGACACGACCGGCGAGCAGGTCGCCGCGGCGCACCGGACGATGTTCAACTCGGCCTACCAGGTCGGCGGACCCGCCTGCGCGGTGAAGACCGTCGAGGCCATGTCCGGCATCCGCATGGACCACTACGTCGAGGTCGACTTCACCGGCTTCAAGAAGCTCATCGACGTACTCGGCGGTGTCGAGATCACCACCTCGCAGGCCATCGACGACCCCGACAGCCATCTCCGGCTGGCGCCCGGCACCCACACCCTGGACGGGGAGCAGTCGCTCGGCCTCGTCCGCACGCGGCACAGCGTCGGCGACGGCAGCGACCTGGGCCGCATCCAGCTCCAGCAGGCGTTCGTGAAGGCCCTGATGGACCGGACGGCGAGCGTCGGGGTGTTCTCCGACCCGAAGACCCTCTTCCGGCTGGCGGACACCGCGACCAAGGCCCTCACCACCGACTCCCGGCTGGCCTCCGTCAAGAAGCTCACGGGCTTCGCCGCCGGGCTCAAGGGCCTCGGCTCGAAGAACGTCGACATGATCACGCTGCCCGTGCGGTACGACCCCGAGAACCCGAACCGCGTGCTGCCCCAGGAGAAGGCCGACCGGCAGGTGTGGGCGGCTCTCCGGCAGGACAGGCCCGTCCCGGCGTCCGCCACGGCCGGTTCGGCCGGGGACAAGGGCGATGCGGGGAAGGTCGTGCGATAAGGGCACCTTCCGTCACCGGACGGTCGCGGAACGTTCGCCGTACGCACGGGAATACACCTGGCCGGGTCCTCGTTTTGGGAGATACGGCCGGTCCTGGCAGACTGGTACGTCGGTCCCGGTTCACGGACGCGCAATCCGCGCGAACGACCCGGAACCCTCCCGAATCTAGGAGACACCTTGAAGCGCGACATCCACCCCGAGTACGTCGAGACGCAGGTCAGCTGCACCTGCGGTGCGTCGTTCACCACCCGGAGCACCCTTGAGGGCGGCGCCATCCGCGCCGACGTCTGCTCCGAGTGCCACCCGTTCTACACGGGCAAGCAGAAGATCCTCGACACCGGCGGCCGCGTGGCCCGCTTCGAGGCCCGCTTCGGCAAGGCCGCCGGCTCCGCCAGCAAGTAGCGAGCCACTGCGCCGGTTCCCGACGCCCTCCCACGGGCGCCGGGACCGGCGCTTTTTCCGGCTGTGCGGCCGGACGCGCCCCGGCGCTCCGGCGGCACACCGTCCAGCAGGCCCGCAGACGTATGACGCAGAAACCAGGAGCCCGAAGATGTTCGAGGCGGTCGAGGAACTGATCGGCGAGCACGCCGATCTCGAGAAGAAGCTCGCCGACCCGTCGGTCCACGCCGACCAGGCCAACGCGCGCAAGCTCAACAAGCGCTACGCGGAGCTGACCCCGATCGTCTCCACGTACCGGTCCTGGAAGCGGCTCGGTGACGACATCGGCACCGCCCGCGAATTCGCCGCGGACGACCCGGACTTCGCCGCGGAGGTCAAGGTCCTGGAGCGGCAGCGCGAGGAGACCACCGAGAAGCTCCGCCTCCTGCTGGTCCCGCGCGACCCCAGCGACGACAAGGACGTCCTCCTGGAGATCAAGGCGGGCGCGGGCGGCGACGAGTCCGCCCTGTTCGCCGGTGATCTGCTGCGCATGTACCTGCGCTACGCCGAGCGCGTCGGCTGGAAGACCGAGATCATCGACTCCACCGAGTCCGAGCTCGGCGGCTACAAGGACGTCCAGGTCGCCGTGAAGACCAAGGGCGGCAACGGCGCCACCGAGCCCGGCCAGGGCGTCTGGGCCCGGATGAAGTACGAGGGCGGCGTGCACCGCGTGCAGCGCGTGCCCTCCACCGAGTCCCAGGGCCGCATCCACACCTCGGCCGCCGGCGTGCTCGTCACGCCCGAGGCGGAGGAGGTCGACGTCGAGATCCACGCCAACGACCTGCGCATCGACGTCTACCGCTCCTCGGGCCCCGGCGGCCAGTCCGTCAACACCACGGACTCCGCCGTCCGCATCACACACCTGCCGACCGGCGTCGTCGCCTCCTGCCAGAACGAGAAGAGCCAGCTCCAGAACAAGGAGCAGGCCATGCGCATCCTGCGCTCCCGGCTGCTGGCCGCCGCCCAGGAGGCCGCCGAGCAGGAGGCCTCCGACGTACGCCGCAGCCAGGTGCGCACCGTGGACCGCTCCGAGAAGATCCGGACGTACAACTTCCCGGAAAACCGGATCTCCGACCACCGCGTCGGCTTCAAGGCGTACAACTTGGACCAGGTGCTCGACGGTGACCTCGACGCGGTCATCCAGGCCTGCGTCGACGCCGACTCCGCCGCCAAGCTCGCCGCCGCGTAAGGCGCGCAGGACCCGACCCGCCCCGCTCGTGAACCCGTACGGAGAACCGCGATGAACCTGCTGCTCGCCGAGGTGGCCCAGGCCACCCAGCGGCTGGCCGACGCCGGTGTCCCCTCGCCGCGCTTCGACGCCGAGGAGCTCGCCGCGTTCGTGCACGGCGTCAAGCGGGGCGAGCTGCACCATGTGCGGGACGCCGACTTCGACGCCCGCTACTGGGAGACGATCGCCCGCCGCGAGGCCCGCGAGCCGCTCCAGCACATCACCGGCCGGGCCTTCTTCCGCTACCTGGAGCTCCAGGTCGGCCCCGGTGTCTTCGTACCGCGCCCGGAGACCGAGTCGGTCGTCGGCTGGGCGATAGACGCCGTCCGCGCCATGGACGTCGTCGAGCCGCTGATCGCCGACCTCTGCACCGGATCGGGCGCCATCGCGCTCGCCATGGCGCAGGAGGTGCCGCGTTCGCGTGTGCACGCCGTGGAGCTGTCCGAGGACGCCCTGAGGTGGACCAGGAAGAACGCCGAGGGGTCCAGGGTCACCGTGCACCGCGGCGACGCCCTGAGCGCCCTTCCGGAGCTCGACGGCCAGGTCGACCTGGTCATCTCCAACCCGCCCTACATCCCGCTCACCGAGTGGGAGTACGTGGCGCCGGAGGCCCGTGACCACGACCCGCAGATGGCGTTGTTCTCCGGCGAGGACGGACTCGACACCATCCGCGGCATCGAACGCACCGCGCACCGGCTCCTGCGCCCCGGCGGGCTCGTCGTCATCGAGCACGCCGACACCCAGGGCGGCCAGGTGCCGTGGATCTTCACCGAGGAGCGTGGCTGGGCCGACGCGGCCGACCACCCCGACCTGAACAACCGGCCCCGGTTCGCGACGGCCCGCAAGGCCATGCCGTGACCACCGGGACACCGGCACCGCACGATCCCCACCCGTCATACCCGTACATGTCCGAGGAGGCCGGCTGATGGCACGGCGATACGACTGCAACGACGCGACCGACCGTACGACCGGCCTGCGTGAAGCCGCGTCCGCCGTCCGCCGCGGCGAACTGGTCGTGCTGCCCACCGACACCGTGTACGGGATCGGTGCGGACGCCTTCAGCGCGGAGGGCGTGGCCGACCTCCTCGACGCCAAGGGCCGCGGCCGCAACATGCCGACGCCCGTCCTGATCGGCTCCCCGAACACCCTGCACGGCCTGGTCACCGACTTCTCCGAGCAGGCCTGGGAGCTCGTCGACGCGTTCTGGCCCGGCGCCCTCACGCTCGTCGCCAGGCACCAGCCGTCCCTCCAGTGGGACCTCGGCGACACCCGCGGCACCGTCGCCGTCCGGATGCCCCTGCACCCGGTCGCCATCGAGCTGCTCACGGAGGTCGGCCCGATGGGCGTCTCCAGCGCCAACCTCACCGGACACCCCTCTCCCGAGACCTGCGACGCCGCCCAGGAGATGCTCGGCGACAGCGTCTCCGTCTACCTCGACGGCGGCCCGACCCCCGGGAACGTCCCGTCCTCGATCGTCGACGTCACCGGCAAGGTCCCCGTGCTGCTGCGGGCGGGCGCCCTCTCGGTCGAGGAACTCCGCAAGGTGGTACCCGACCTCGAGGTGGCCAATTGACCGCCCCTGAGGGGCGTGGCATAGCGGGGCAGCACGACACTTTCCGCATCCTCCACGTCAGCACCGGCAACGTCTGCCGCTCGCCCATCACCGAGCGGCTGACCCGCCACGCCCTCGTGGACCGCCTCGGGGACCCGCTCAGCGGCGGCCTCATCGTGGAGAGCGCGGGCACCTGGGGGCACGAGGGCGCGCCCATGGAGGCCAACGCCGAGGTCGTCCTCGCCGACTTCGGCGCGGACGCCACCGGCTTCGTCGGCCGTGAGCTCCTCGACGAGCACGTGATCCGCGCCGACCTGGTGCTCACGGCCACCCGCGACCACCGCGCCCAGGTGATCTCCATGGGCCACTCGGCGGGCCTGCGGACGTTCACGCTCAAGGAGTTCACCCGGCTGGTGCGGGCCATAGACCCCGCGACGCTGCCCGACGCCCGCGAGGAGGGCGTCGTCGAGCGCGCCCGCGCCCTGGTGCGCGCCGCCGCGGCCCTGCGCGGGTGGCTGCTGGCCCCCACCGCGGAGGCGGACGAGGTCTACGACCCGTACGGCGCCCCCATCACGTTCTTCCGCTCCATCGGCGACGAGATCAGCCAGGCGCTCGATCCCGTCATGACGGCCCTCACCGGGGTACGCGCACCGCACTGATCCGCCGGCGTCCCGCGCGTCCCGCACCGGGGTGCGCCGACCGGCGTAGAGGGGCGCCCGGCAGCGGGCAGGCGGCCCGGGGCGGGCCTACATTGGATCTGACGCCACGCACCCCCTCCTCCAGGTCCGGAGCCGTCAGATGCCGGTCACCACCACCGCACACGCGGCCGCGCCACCGTCCTCACCGTCCGGCGCGGCCCTGCCGCAGGACTTCGGCGCCCTGGTCCGCCAGGACCCGGAGATCAGCGGCATCCTGCTGGCCGAGGCCGGCCGGCAGGCGAGCACCCTCCAGCTCATCGCCGCGGAGAACTTCACCTCGCCCGCCGTCCTCGCCGCCCTCGGCTCCCCGCTGGCCAACAAGTACGCCGAGGGCTACCCGGGAGCCCGTCACCACGGCGGCTGCGAACAGGCCGACGCCGTGGAACGCGCCGCCGTCCGGCGGGCCATGTCGCTCTTCGGCGCCAAGCACGCCAACGTCCAGCCGCACTCCGGCTCCTCCGCCGTCCTGGCCGCCTACGCCGCGCTGCTGCGCCCCGGGGACACGGTGCTGGCCATGGGGCTCCCGTACGGCGGCCACCTCACCCACGGGGCCCCGGGGAACTTCTCCGGCCGCTGGTTCCGGTTCGCCGGCTACGGCGTGGACCCCGACAGCGGCCTCATCGACTACGCGCAGGTGCGCGCCCTGGCCAGGGCCCGGCGGCCCAAGGCGATCGTGTGCGGGTCGATCTCGTACCCCCGGCACCCCGACTACGAGCAGTTCCGGGCCATCGCCGACGAGACCGGCGCGTATCTGATCGCGGACGCCGCCCACCCCATGGGGCTGATCGCCGGGGGAGCGGCGCCCAGCCCCGTCCCGTACGCCGACGTGGTGTGCGCGACGACACACAAGGTGCTGCGCGGGCCGCGCGGCGGCATGATCCTGTGCGGCGTCGAGCTGGCGGAGCGGATCGACCGGGCGGTGTTCCCGTTCACCCAGGGCGGTGCCCAGATGCACACCGTCGCGGCGAAGGCCGTCGCGTTCGGCGAGGCGGCGGCCCCGGCCTTCACGGTCTACGCCCACCGGGTCGTCGCGCACGCCCGCGCCCTGGCGGCGGCTCTGGAGGCCGAGGGCTTCGAGATCACCACGGGCGGCACCGACACCCACATCGTCGTCGCCGACCCGGCGCCGCTGGGCGTCGACGCCAGGACCGCACACGAGCGGCTCACGGCCGCGGGCATGGTCCTGGACACCTGCGCCCTGCCCTATGGGGACGCGCGGGGCATCCGGCTCGGCACCGCCGCCGTCACCACCCAGGGGATGGACGAGGAGGACATGGCGCGGATCGCCGCGCTGTTCGGCGCGGCCGTGCGCGACGAGGGCGACGCGGGCCGGCTGAGGGCGGGGGTGCGCGCGCTGGCCGAGCGCAATCCGCCGTATTCGGGGTAGGCGGGAGCTGTGGAAGACCCGTGGAACCATCACCCGTGGCTCGGTGTCCTCGCTCATGAGACTAGGGTGTGGGGCTGAGATGGCCGGCGAATTCTGTGGGGCAGCCCGTGCGTGATTACCTGCTGACGCTCTGTGTCACGGCCGCAGTTACCTATCTGCTGACCGGACCGGTGCGGAAGTTCGCCATCGCGGTCGGGGCGATGCCCGCGATCCGCGCGCGTGACGTACACCGGGAACCGACACCTCGGCTCGGTGGCATCGCCATGTTCGGCGGACTGTGCGCGGGACTGATCGTCGCGGACAACCTGTTCAACCTGAACGGCGTGTTCGAACTGTCCAACGAGCCCAGAGCGCTGCTCTCCGGGGCCGCGCTGATCTGGCTGATCGGCGTCCTGGACGACAAGTTCGAGATCGACGCGCTGATCAAGCTCGGCGGACAGATGATCGCGGCCGCGGTCATGGTCATCCAGGGTCTGACGATCCTGTGGCTGCCCATCCCCGGTGTCGGAACCGTCGCCCTCACCCAGTGGCAGGGCACCCTGCTCACGGTCGCGCTCGTGGTGATCACCATCAACGCCGTCAACTTCGTCGACGGCCTGGACGGCCTCGCGGCGGGCATGGTCTGCATCGCGTCCGCGGCGTTCTTCCTCTACACCTACCGCCTCTGGTACGGGTACGGGATCGAGGCCGCCGCCCCCGCGACGCTCTTCGCGGCGATCCTCATGGGCATGTGCCTGGGCTTCCTGCCGCACAACATGCACCCCGCCCGGATCTTCATGGGCGACTCCGGATCGATGCTGATCGGCCTGGTGCTGGCCGCCGGCGCGATCTCGGTCACCGGCCAGGTCGACCCGGACGCGATGAAGCTCTTCGAGGGCAGCGAGCGGCAGGCGACCCACGCGATGCTGCCGGTCTTCATCCCGCTGCTGCTCCCCCTGACGATCATCGCCATCCCGGCCGCCGACCTGGTGCTGGCCATCGTGCGGCGCACCTGGAACGGCCAGTCGCCGTTCGCGGCCGACCGCGGCCACCTGCACCACCGGCTCCTGGAGATCGGCCACTCGCACAGCAGGTCCGTGCTGATCATGTACTTCTGGTCGGCGCTGATCGCGTTCGGCGCCGTCGGCTACTCCGTGCACTCCGCGTCGCTCTGGATCGTGCTGGTGATCGTGGGGCTCAGCGCCGTGGGCCTCGTCCTGCTGCTCATGCCGCGCTTCACCCCCCGCGCGCCGCACTGGGCGGAGTCCTTCGTGCCGCCGCGCTACAGGCGGCGCCGGACGGACTCCGCGGAGCCCACCGCGACGGACGTCACCCCGCGCGGCCAACAGGGCTCCGGCGGGCCGGACATGGCCTCCCCGGTACCGGAACCGGCCGGCGTGCCCGTGGGTGTCTCCGGCGTCAACGGAGCGACAGCGATCGGCCCCCGTTCGCGCTTCACGGATCGCGACCGTGCCGAGTCACCGCGCTGATCCGGTGGGACAGAAATCCCTATACCAGACAATGCGCCGTGATGTTCTGCACACACGCGCGGTGTAACTCTCACGTGTGACAGCTGGCACACTTTCTGAGTAAAGACCTCATCAAATAGTTTGTGATACCGTTCACGAAGCCCGGTGAGGAAGCCGAAGGACCTGAGTAGCACGGTCCATTGGCCTGAAACATCGACTCGGACCGGGCCTACGCTCGTCCCTGACGACCACCGACCACCCCCTGCAACGCGGAGTAACCGCCATGCCGTCCAACGACGTCCGGACTCTCCTCCACACCGCCGTGCCCACTGCCGCCGCCGGTGTCGTCACCGTTGCCGTCAGCGCCGCGCTCGCCGGCGGCAAGGGAGCGATCGGTGCGGCGGCCGGGACGCTGGTGGTGATCCTCTTCATGGGGATCGGACTCGGCGTCCTGCAGCGGACGGCCAGGTCCCTGCCGCACCTTTTCCAGTCCATGGGGCTGCTGCTGTACACGACCGAACTGCTGCTGCTCTTCGTCTTCGTGGCCGCGTTCAAGAACACGACGCTGTTCAATGCCAGGGCCTTCGCGGCCGCGGTGATGGTCGCCACCCTCGTGTGGGTCGCGGCGCAGATCCGTGTGCACATGAAGACCAAGATCCTTTACGTCGAGCCGGACTCGTCCGCGGGCAGGAAGCCCGAGAACATGGGGTCTTCGACGTGAGGGGTAGGGCCGGGATAAGCGCGCGTTCGAGACCCTGCTATCGTCCGGTGCCAACTGCGGCACTGCGGGCGCGGGCATCGAGAACGGCGCCTGCTTCATCGCGAGGCGTAATGCCTGAGCCGCCCCCCATCCGTAACACCAGTCCAGTGCCGACCAGCGGCTGCTTGCCGCGCCGACACAACGAGGTTGCCGTACCTATGCGCCACGCTGAAGGAGCCCGCGGTGAGTGCTGACCCGACGACGGTGCTCGCCTTCGAGACCGACTGCCACATCTTCGACGGATGCGGCTTCCCGGCTCCTGGCCTGCACTCCTTTGTTTTCGAGCCGATGTTCACCGTCGGCGGCATCGAGATCAACAAGCCGATGCTGCTGGCGGTCCTGAGCACCGTTGTCGTCGTCGGCTTCTTCTGGGCCGCTTTCAACAAGCCGAAGCTGGTGCCCGGAAAGCTCCAGATGGTCGCCGAGGCGGGTTACGACTTCATCCGCACCGGTGTGGTGTACGAGTCGCTCGGCAAGCGCGAGGGCAAGAAGTACGTGCCCCTCATGGTCTCGCTGTTCTTCTTCATCTGGATCATGAACCTCTGGGCGATCATCCCGTTCGCCCAGTTCCCGGTGGTCTCGGTCATCGGATTCCCGGTGGCGCTGGCCGCGATCGTGTACGTCCTCTGGGTCAGCCTGACCTTCAAGCGGCACGGCTTCGTCGGCGGCTGGAAGAACATCTCCGGCTACGACCCGTCGATCGGCCCGGCCCTCCCGTTCGTCATGGTCATCGAGGTCATGTCGAACCTGCTGATCCGGCCGTTCACCCACGCCGTGCGACTCTTCGCCAACATGTTCGCCGGTCACGTGCTGCTGCTGATCTTCACGATCGCCAGCTGGTACCTGCTGAACGGCATCGGCATCGCCTACGCCGGTGTCTCTTTCGTGATGGTCATCCTGATGACCGCCTTCGAACTGTTCATCCAGGCGCTGCAGGCCTACGTGTTCGTCCTCCTGGCCTGCAACTACATTCAGGGCGCTCTCGCCGAGCACCACTGACCAGCCCAGCTCCACCCCGATAGTCGTCCGGTGGCCAACCCCCACCGGTTCTGAAAGAGAAGGAAGAAACGGCATGTCCGCTCTTGAGACCCTCGCCGCCGTCAACATCTCGGGCAACCTCGGTTCCATCGGTTACGGCCTCGCCGCGATCGGCCCCGGCGTCGGCGTCGGCATCATCTTCGGTAACGGCACGCAGGCTCTCGCCCGTCAGCCCGAGGCTGCCGGCCTGATCCGGTCGAACCAGATCCTCGGCTTCGTGCTCTGTGAGGCGCTGGCCCTGATCGGTCTCGTCATGCCCTTCGTCTACCCGTTCTAGTCGCGGCATTCCCAGCCCGATTCGACGAAAGGCATTGATGTGATCGCCCTACAGCTGGCTGCAGAGGAAGAGATCCAGAACCCTCTGCTTCCGGCGATCCCCGAGATCGTCATCGGCCTGATCGCTTTCGCCATCGTCTTCGGCTTCCTCGCCAAGAAGCTCCTCCCGAACATCAACAAGGTTCTGGAAGAGCGCCGCGAGGCCATCGAAGGCGGAATCGAGAAGGCCGACGCGGCCCAGACCGAGGCCCAGAGCGTGCTCGAGCAGTACAAGGCTCAGCTCGCCGAGGCCCGCCACGAGGCCGCCCGCCTGCGCCAGGAGGCACAGGAGCAGGGTGCCGTCATCATCCAGGAGATGAGGGCGGAAGGTCAGCGGCAGCGCGAGGAGATCATCGCCGCCGGCCACGCCCAGATCGAGGCCGACCGCAAGGCCGCGGCGTCCGCGCTGCGCCAGGACGTCGGCACGCTCGCCACCGCCCTGGCCGGCAAGCTCGTCGGCGAGTCCCTCGAGGACCACGCCCGGCAGAGCGGCACCGTCGACCGGTTCCTCGACGAGCTCGAGGCGAAGGCCGAGGCTGTCCGATGAACGGCGCGAGCCGCGAGGCGCTGGCCGCCGCACGTGAGCGTCTCGACGCACTGACCGACTCCACGTCGGTCGACGCGGCGAAGCTCGCCGAGGAGCTGGCAGCCGTCACCGCGCTGCTCCACCGCGAGGTGTCGCTGCGCCGGGTCCTCACCGACCCGTCGCAGGGCGGCGAGGCCAAGGCCGAGCTGGCCGGACGGCTGCTGAGCGGTCAGGTGGGCGGCGAAGCCGTCGACCTGCTCTCCGGCATGGTCCGCTCCCGCTGGTCGCAGTCGCGTGACCTGGTCGACGCGGTCGAGGAACTGGCGAGCACCGCGGACCTCACCGCCGCCCAGCGCGCCGGTGTGCTCGACGACGTCGAGGACGAGCTGTTCCGGTTCGGCCGGATCGTCAGCTCCGACAAGGCGCTGCGTTCCGCGCTCACCGACCGGACCGCGTCCGCGACCGCCAAGGGCGAGCTGCTCCGCAGCCTGCTCGGCGGCAAGGCGCAGCCCGTCACCGAGCGTCTCGTCACGCGCCTCGTGAACCAGCCGCGTGGACGTAGCCTTGAGTCGGGACTCGAGTCCCTGGCCAAGCTGGCCGCGGAGCGCCGGGACCGCCTGGTCGCCGTCGTCACCTCGGCCGTGCCGCTGTCCGACCGGCAGAAGCAGCGCCTCGGCGCCGCTCTGGCGAAGATCTACGGCCGACAGATGCACCTGAACCTGGACGTGGACCCGGAGGTCCTCGGGGGGATCTCGGTGCGCGTCGGTGACGAGGTCATCAACGGCACGATCGCGGAGCGTCTCGAAGAGGCGACCCGCCGGATGGCCGGCTGACGCGCGCAGCGCAACAACCGCACCAACTGAACGAGCAAGAACAGCGGCCCGGTTGGGCCGTGCAGAAATTGCAGAAGATTCCTGGGGGTCGCCCCCAGACCCCCTTAAGAAACTTCGGGCCCAACAAGGAGAGCAGGGAACCCAGATGGCGGAGCTCACGATCCGGCCGGAGGAGATCCGGGACGCACTGGAGAACTTTGTCCAGTCGTACCAGCCGGACGCGGCCTCGCGCGAGGAGGTCGGTACGGTCAGCGTTGCCGGCGACGGCATCGCGAAGGTGGAGGGCCTGCCCTCCGCCATGGCGAACGAGCTGCTGAAGTTCGAGGACGGCACCCTCGGTCTCGCCCTCAACCTCGAGGAGCGCGAGATCGGTGCGATCGTCCTCGGCGAGTTCAGCGGAATCGAGGAGGGCCAGCCGGTGCAGCGCACCGGTGAGGTGCTCTCCGTCGGCGTCGGCGAGGGCTACCTCGGCCGTGTCGTCGACCCGCTCGGCAACCCGATCGACGGTCTCGGCGAGATCGCGACCGAAGGCCGTCGCGCCCTCGAGCTGCAGGCCCCTGGCGTCATGGTCCGCAAGTCGGTGCACGAGCCGATGCAGACCGGCTACAAGGCCGTCGACGCCATGGTGCCGATCGGCCGGGGCCAGCGTCAGCTGATCATCGGTGACCGTCAGACGGGTAAGACCGCTCTGGCCGTCGACACGATCATCAACCAGCGCGACAACTGGCGCTCGGGCGACGTGAACAAGCAGGTGCGCTGCATCTACGTCGCCATCGGTCAGAAGGGCTCCACCATCGCCTCCGTGCGCGGTGCCCTCGAAGAGGCCGGCGCGCTCGAGTACACGACCATCGTCGCCGCCCCGGCGTCCGACCCGGCCGGCTTCAAGTACCTGGCGCCGTACACCGGTTCGGCCATCGGCCAGCACTGGATGTACGACGGCAAGCACGTCCTCATCATCTTCGACGACCTCTCGAAGCAGGCCGACGCCTACCGCGCCGTGTCGCTTCTGCTGCGCCGTCCGCCGGGCCGTGAGGCCTACCCGGGCGACGTCTTCTACCTGCACTCGCGTCTGCTGGAGCGCTGCGCCAAGCTCTCCGACGACATGGGCGCCGGTTCGATGACGGGCCTCCCGATCGTCGAGACCAAGGCGAACGACGTGTCGGCGTTCATCCCGACCAACGTCATCTCCATCACCGACGGCCAGTGCTTCCTGGAGTCCGACCTGTTCAACGCGGGTCAGCGTCCGGCGCTCAACGTCGGTATCTCGGTCTCCCGCGTCGGTGGCTCCGCCCAGCACAAGGCCATGAAGCAGGTCTCCGGCCGACTGCGCGTGGACCTCGCCCAGTACCGCGAGCTGGAGGCGTTCGCCGCCTTCGGTTCCGACCTGGACGCGGCCTCCAAGGCGTCGCTGGAGCGCGGTAAGCGCATGGTCGAGCTGCTGAAGCAGCCGCAGTACGCCCCGTTCCCCATGGAGGAGCAGGTCGTCTCGGTCTGGGCCGGCACCACGGGCAAGATGGACGACGTCCCGGTCGAGGACATCCGCCGCTTCGAGGGCGAGCTGCTGGAGTACCTGCGCCGCGAGCGCAAGGACCTCCTGACCAGCATCGCCGAGGGCGGCAAGATGTCCGACGACACGCTGCAGTCGGTCGCCGACGCGATCGCCGCCTTCAAGCAGCAGTTCGAGACCTCGGACGGCAAGCTCCTGGGCGAGGGCTGATCGATGGGCGCTCAGCTTCGCGTTTACAAGCGCCGCATCCAAGCCGTCACCGCGACCAAGAAGATCACCAAGGCGATGGAGATGATCGCCGCCTCGCGCATCGTCAAGGCGCAGCGCAAGGTGGCGGCGTCGATGCCCTACGCGACCGAGCTCACCCGTGCGGTGACCGCGGTGGCGACCGGCTCGAACACCAACCATCCGCTCACCACCGAGGCCGAGGCTCCGGCCCGGGCCGCGGTCCTGCTCCTCACGAGCGACCGCGGTCTGGCCGGGGGCTACTCCTCCAACGCCATCAAGGCGGCGGAGCGGCTGAGGGAGCGGCTGGCCGCCGAGGGCAAGGAGGTCGACACGTACATCGTCGGCCGCAAGGGTGTCGCGTACTACGGCTTCCGCGAGCGCAAGGTCTCGGAATCGTGGACCGGCTTCACCGACAGCCCCGAGTACTCGGACGCCAAGAAGATCGCCGAGCCCCTCATCGAGTCCATCCAGAAGGACACGGCCGAGGGCGGCGTCGACGAGCTGCACATCGTCTTCACGGAGTTCGTGTCGATGATGACGCAGAACGCGGTCGACGGCCGGATGCTGCCGCTGTCGCTCGACCAGGTCACGGAGGAGAGCACGGGGAAGGGCGAGATCCTTCCGCTGTTCGACTTCGAGCCGTCGGCTGAGGACGTCCTCGACGCCCTTCTGCCGCGCTACGTCGAGAGCCGTATCTACAACGCACTGCTGCAGGCCGCCGCTTCCGAGCACGCCGCCCGCCGCCGCGCGATGAAGTCGGCGACCGACAACGCCGGGGATCTGATCAAGAGCCTCTCCCGGCTTGCCAACGCGGCCCGCCAGGCCGAAATCACCCAGGAAATCAGCGAGATCGTCGGCGGTGCAGGTGCGCTGGCCGACGCGTCCGCGGGGAGTGACAAGTAATGACGACGACAGTTGAGACGGCCGCTGCCACGGGCCGCGTCGCCCGGGTCATCGGCCCGGTCGTCGACGTGGAGTTCCCCGTCGACGCGATGCCGGAGATCTACAACGCCCTGCACGTCGAGGTCGACGACCCGGCCGAGGCCGGCGCTCGTAAGACGCTGACCCTCGAGGTCGCCCAGCACCTGGGTGACGGCATGGTCCGCGCGATCTCGATGCAGCCCACCGACGGCCTGGTCCGCCAGGCTCCGGTGACCGACACGGGCGCGGGCATCACCGTCCCCGTCGGTGACGTCACCAAGGGCAAGGTGTTCAACACCCTCGGTCAGATCCTGAACGAGCCCGAGGCCGAGTCGCAGATCACCGAGCGCTGGCCGATCCACCGCAAGGCCCCGGCCTTCGACCAGCTCGAGTCCAAGACCGAGATGTTCGAGACCGGCCTGAAGGTCGTCGACCTGCTGACCCCGTACGTCAAGGGCGGCAAGATCGGTCTGTTCGGTGGTGCGGGCGTCGGCAAGACGGTCCTCATCCAGGAAATGATCATGCGTGTGGCGAAGCTGCACGACGGTGTGTCGGTGTTCGCCGGTGTCGGCGAGCGCACCCGTGAGGGCAACGACCTCATCGACGAGATGACCGACTCGGGCGTCCTGGACAAGACCGCGCTGGTCTTCGGCCAGATGGACGAGCCGCCGGGCACCCGTCTGCGGGTCGCGCTGTCCGCCCTGACCATGGCGGAGTACTTCCGCGATGTGCAGAAGCAGGACGTGCTGCTCTTCATCGACAACATCTTCCGCTTCACGCAGGCCGGCTCCGAGGTCTCCACGCTGCTCGGCCGCATGCCGTCCGCGGTGGGTTACCAGCCGACCCTGGCCGACGAGATGGGTGTGCTCCAGGAGCGCATCACCTCGACGCGTGGTCACTCGATCACCTCGATGCAGGCGATCTACGTCCCCGCGGACGACCTGACCGACCCGGCCCCGGCCACCACGTTCGCCCACCTCGACGCGACGACGGTTCTCTCCCGTCCGATCTCCGAGAAGGGCATCTACCCGGCCGTGGACCCGCTGGACTCCACGTCCCGCATCCTGGACCCGCGTTACATCGCGCAGGACCACTACGACACGGCCAGCCGTGTCAAGGGGATCCTGCAGAAGTACAAGGACCTCCAGGACATCATCGCGATCCTCGGTATCGACGAGCTGGGCGAGGAGGACAAGCTCGTCGTCCACCGTGCCCGTCGCGTCGAGCGCTTCCTGTCGCAGAACACCCACGCCGCCAAGCAGTTCACCGGCCTGGACGGTTCGGACGTGCCGCTCGACGAGTCGATCGCCGCGTTCAACGCGATCTGCGACGGGGAGTACGACCACTTCCCCGAGCAGGCGTTCTTCATGTGCGGTGGCATCGAGGACCTCAAGGCGAACGCCAAGGAGCTCGGCGTCTCCTGAGCCTCCGGCTCACCGAGGGGGGTGGGTGTGTCCCGCCCCCCTCACCACGCCCCGTAGAATCGAAACGACACCCGGCACGACCGCCGGGTGGTGACCCGAGGAGCCACCCTTGGCTGCTGAGCTGCATGTCGAGCTGGTCGCCGCGGACCGCAGTGTCTGGTCCGGCGAGGCCACCCTCGTTGTCGCACGTACCACGTCCGGCGACATCGGCGTCATGCCCGGTCACCAGCCGCTCCTGGGTGTGCTGGAATCGGGCCCCGTGACGATCCGTACGAGCGACGGCGCGACGGTTGTCGCCGCTGTGCACGGCGGTTTCATCTCGTTCGCGGACAACAAGCTCTCGTTGCTGGCGGAGATCGCCGAGCTGGCCGACGAGATCGACGTCCAGCGCGCCGAGCGCGCGCTGGAGCGCGCGAAGTCCGACACGGACGCGGGCGCCGAGCGCCGCGCGGACGTGCGACTGCGTGCGGTGGCGGCGCACTGAGCGTCCCCACGAGGTGTTTTTTACTCAGCCGCGGCCCGGTCTGGAGCGATCCAGACCGTGCCGCGGCTGAGGCGATGCAGGTGCGGTTTGGTTCGGCTGGGTTCGGTATCCGTTACTCGACGATGCGAGGAGGTCGGTGGAGATGGTCCTCGCGTTGTGGGTGGGCGGTCTGGTCGTCGTACTGGTCGCGGTGGGTCTGTTCGTCTTCGGCCTCCGCAGGCGGCTGATCCAGCGCTCGGGCGGGACCTTCGACTGCAGCCTGCGCTGGGACGTGTCCGAGGAGCCCGATCCGTCGGGCAAGGGCTGGGTGTACGGGGTCGCCCGCTACAGCGGTGACCGCGTCGACTGGTTCCGGGTGTTCTCCTACTCGCCGCGTCCGCGCCGCGGCCTGGAGCGTTCCGCCATCGAGGTGGTCGCACGCCGGCTGCCCGAAGGCGAGGAGGAGCTCGCGCTGCTGTCCGACTCCGTCGTGCTCGGCTGTCTCCACCGGGGGACGCGCCTGGAGCTCGCGATGAGCGAGGACGCCCTGACCGGCTTCCTCGCCTGGCTGGAGGCGGCACCGCCCGGCCAGCGGGTCAACGTGGCCTGAGCGCCGCCAGGGCACACGAAAACCGGGGAGACAGGGGGCGGACCTGTCTCCCCGGCGCTTTTTCGGGGGGTGGCGGCTGCCTCGTGGGCGGCGGAAGGGCTAGTTGAGGCCGCTCTTCATCGCGCTCACGAGCTCACCGTTCGCGGTGTCACCGCTGAACTCCCAGAAGAACGCCCCGCCCAGGCCCTGGCTGTTCGCCCAGGCCATCTTGGACGTGATCGTCGCCGGGGTGTCGTAGCTCCACCAGTTGGTGCCGCAGTGGGCGTACGCGGTGCCGGCGACGGTGCCGGTGGCGGGGCAGCTGGTCTTGAGGACCTTGTAGTCCTCGATGCCGGCCTCGTAGGTGCCCGGGGCCGCCCCGGTCGCCGTACCGCCGGGTGCCGACTGGGTGACGCCGGTCCAGCCGCGTCCGTAGAAGCCGATGCCGAGCAGCAGCTTCGAGGCGGGGACGCCCTTGGCCTTCAGCTTGGCGATGGCGGCGGCGCTGTTGAAGCCCTCCTGCGGGATGCCGCTGTACGAGTTCAGCGGGGAGTGCGGGGCCGTCGGACCCTTGGCCTCCCAGGCACCGAAGAAGTCGTACGTCATCACGTTGTACCAGTCGAAGCTCGCCGAGGCGCCGGCGTAGTCGGCGGCGTCGATCTTGCCGCCGGTGGAGCCGTCCGCCGTGATGGCGGCGGTGACCAGGTTGTTCGCGCCGAACTTCGTGCGCAGCGCCGAGGCGAGGTTCTTCAGCGCGGCCGGTCCGCTGGTGTCACAGGTCAGACCGCAGGCGTTGGGGTACTCCCAGTCGATGTCGATGCCGTCGAAGACGTCGGCCCAGCGGGGGTCCTCGACCAGGTCGTAGCAGGACTGGGCGAACGCGGCCGGGTTCTGCGCCGCGGCACCGAAGCCGCCGGACCAGGTCCAGCCGCCGAAGGACCAGAGGACCTTGATGTTCGGGTACTTCGCCTTGAGCTTGCGCAGCTGGTTGAAGTTGCCGCGCAGCGGCTGGTCCCAGGTGTCGGCGACGCCGTCGACCGACTGGTCGGCGGTGTAGGCCTTGTCGTAGTCGGCGTAGGAGTCACCGATGGTGCACTTGCCGCCCTGGACGTTGCCGAAGGCGTAGTTGATGTGCGTGATCTTCGCGGCGGATCCCGAGGTCACCAGGTTCTTGACGTGGTAGTTGCGCCCGTAGACGCCCCACTCGGTGAAGTAGCCGAGGTTGACCTTGGTGCCGGTCCCGGGCCCCGGGTCGGTGGTGCCGGTGGTGCGGACCGCCACCGGGGAGCTGACCGGACCGGTCTGGTCGGCGGTGTCGCGGGCCTGCACCGTGTACGAGTAGTCGGTGGCCTTCGTCAGGCCGGTGTCGGTGTACGTCGTCGTGGTGACCGTCGCGACCTTGGCGCCGTCCCGCAGGACGTCGTAGTTCTTGATGCCCTTGTCGTCCGTGGCGGCGGTCCAGCTGATCTTCGCCGAGGTGTCCGTCACGCTGCTCGCGGTCGGGGTGCCGGGCTTGGACGGCGGGTTGTCGCCGGGAACGCTGCCTCCGTCACAGGAGGCGCCGTTCAGCTTGCAGCCGGAGGGGGAGCCGGAGCCGGTGCCGTTGAAGCCGAAGCTGATGCTGGCGCCCGGGGCGACCGAACCGTTCCAGCCGAGGTTCTTGGCGGTCCAGTGGGTTCCGGAGCTCGTGACGGTGGCGTCCCAGGCGGAGCCGACGGCGGTACCGGAGGGGAAGTCCCACTCGATCGTCCAGGAGGAGAGGGCGGTGGTGCCGGTGTTCTTGACCGTCCACTGGCCCTCGAAGCCGGTGCCCCAGTCGGACTTCTTGACGTAGGTGGCGGTCGCGGAGGCGGCTGCCTCGGCGGGGGAGGCGAGGCCGACCATCGCGGCGAGGGGAAGCAGCAGCGCGGTGAGGCCGGCGACGGCCTTGGACCTGGTGGATGTGCCCGCTCCACGGCTCCATCTGAGTCGGGTGAGGCGAACGGGGTTGTCAGTGCTCAACGGTGCTCCTCGGGTGAGGTCCGGCAAACGGGGATGGTCCGTAACCTGCAAACCCTGCGTCGCCCTGAGCCCGCTTTGTCATGGCGTACTCACCGCAGCGTGTCCGGTGAGATTAGGAAGGTCTGGACCAATCGTCAAGAGGTCCAGACCAAAGATCCGTGCCGGACCTCAGAGGCCCAACTCCTGCGCGAGCACCGCCGCTTGGACCCTGCTGCGCAGCTCCAGCTTCCCGAGCAGCCTGCTGACGTGCGTCTTCACCGTCGCCTCGGCCATCGACAGGCGTCCGGCGATCTCCGCGTTCGACAGCCCCTCACCGAGGCGGGCCAGCACCTCCCGCTCCCGCCGCGTCAGCGAGTCGAACCCCTCCGGAGGGGGCCCGGCCGCGCCCCGGGCGGGGGAGGTCCCGGCGAACTCCTCGATCAGCCGCCGGGTCACGGCCGGGGCGATCAGCCCCTCGCCGCGCGCCACCGTGCGCACGGCGTCGAGCAGGTCCCGGGCGTCGGTGTTCTTCAGCAGGAAGCCCGACGCCCCCGCGCGCAGCGCGCCGAAGACGTACGCGTCCAGGTCGAAGGTGGTCAGCACCAGCACGTCCGCAAGCCGCTCGGCCACGACCTGCCGCGTCGCGGACACCCCGTCCAGCCGTGGCATCTGGACGTCCATCAGCACCAGATCCGGACGGAGTTCACGGGCCAGGCGCACGGCGGCCTCGCCGTCGGCCGCCTCGCCCACCACCTCGATGTCCGGCGCGCTGCCCAGGATCAGCACCAGCCCCGCGCGCACGGCCGACTGGTCCTCCGCCACCAGCACCCGGATCGTCATGCCCGTCACATTCCCTCCCCGACGGGCAGTTCGGCCCGCACCGTCCAGTTCTCCGCACCGTCACCCCGTGGCTCCGGCCCCGCCTCGACCGTCCCGCGCAGCAGCGCCACCCTCTCCCGCATCCCCACCAGACCGGCCCCGGAACCGGGGGCCCGCAGCGCCGGCCGGTCGCCCAGCACACTGCTCACCTCCACCGTCAGCACCTCGCGGGCGTGCTCCAGCCGGACCGTCACCGGGCCGGGCGCCGCGTGCTTGAGCGCGTTCGTCAGCGCCTCCTGGACGATGCGGTACGCCGCCAGCTCCACCGGCACGGGCAGCGGGGCGGCCCCCTCACGGCGGTCCTCCAGGGTGACGGTGAGTCCGCTGGACGCGGAGTTCGCGCCGGCCTGTTCCACGAGGGAGTCCAGGGAGGAGAGGGCCGGCACCGCGCTCGGCGGCCCGGCCGCGCCGCTCTCCCGCAGCAGCCCGATCAGCCGCCGCATCTCGGCCAGCCCGTCGACACTGTTGCGCCGGATGACCCCGAGGGCGTCGCGGGAGGTGGCGGGGTCGTCGATGGAGAGGGCGGCGGTCGAGTGGATGGCGATGGCGGAGAGGTGGTTGGCGACCACGTCGTGCAGCTCGCGCGCCATCCGGGACCGCTCGGCGGCCACCGCCCGCGCCCGGTCCGTCTCGGCCAGCAGGCCGGTCCGGTCGGCGCGGAGCCCGGCCGCCTCCGCGGCCTCCCGGTGGTTGCGCACGCTGACACCGGTGAGGGCGGGCGCGAAGGAGACCAGCCCGGTCACCACACCGAGCAGCAGCGCCTCCGGCCTGCGGAACCAGGCGAGGAGACCGATGGTGACCGCGACGGTGACCAGGAACGCCGTCACCGGGATCCGCCGGGCCGCGGCCGGACTCCCGTAGACCACGGCCGCGTACATCAGGTCGGTGTACATCAGGACGGTCGCCAGGCTGCCCGTCGTGAACCGGTCGGCGATCAGAGCGAGCGTCCCGAGGGCGAGCGCGGTCCGCGGCCGGGTGCGGCGCAGCAGTTCCAGAGCCGCCGTCACCGCGAGCGGCACGAGAGCCGCCCCGTGGCCGCCGAGGACGCGGCCGCCCTGGGTGTGCGGACCGGCGGCCCAGAGCGTCAGCCCGCCGGCCAGACCGGTCACCGCGATCAGGACGTCGTGGCGGTGCGGCCGCGGAGAGGTGAACACCCCTCCATCCAACACGCCGTGCGCCCGCGGCACGTCCGTACGCCGGGGGAGGCGCGGGTACATCGAAGGATGCAGTCACGGTTCGTCATCGCCGACGACGAACCCGCGCCGGACGGAGGGGAGTCTGGAGGGGACCGAGGGAGAAGGACCGTGATCGTCACACTGATCGTGCTCTGCGAGGCCGGCTTCTGGGTCCTGCTGGCCGCCGGGCTCGCGCTGCGGTACGTGGCGGGCAAGCCCCGGCTGGGCGCCGCCGTGCTGCTGTGCGAGCCCCTGCTGGAGGTCGTCCTGCTGGTGGTGACGGCCGTCGACCTGAGGAACGGCGCCGAACCGGGCCTGAGGCACGGCCTGGCCGCCGTCTACATCGGCTTCACCGTGGGGCTCGGCCGCTCCACCGTCACCTGGGCCGACGCCAGGGTCGCCCACCGCTTCGCGGGCGGGCCGCCGCCGGTCAGGCCCCCGAAGTACGGGACGGCGCGGGCCGCCCACGAGTGGCGCACCGCGGCCCGCTGGATCCTGGCGGCGGTCACCGCCCTCGCCCTGCTCCAGGCGGCGGCGTGGTACGTCGGGGACGACGCGGCGACCGCCCCGCTGCGGATGTGGCAGGAGAAGATGCTCTGGGTGATCGGCGTCAACCTGCTCATCGCGTGCGGCTACACCCTCTTCCCCCGGCGCGAGCCCGCGGAGCGGACCGGGACGTGCCGCTGATCAGCGCTCACCGCCCGGCACCCACAGCACGTCCCCGACCTCCTTGTTCGCCGTCCTGGCCAGGATGAACAGCAGGTCGGAGAGGCGGTTCAGATACGTCGCCGTCAGCGCGTTCATCACCTCCCCGTGCACCTCCAGCGCCGCCCAGGTGGACCGCTCCGCCCGCCGCACGACCGTGCACGCCTGATGCAGCAGCGCGGCCCCGGGGGTGCCGCCCGGAAGGATGAAGCTGCGGAGCTTCTCCAGCTCCTCCAGGAAGGTGTCGCAGTCCGCCTCCAGCTTGTCGACGTAGGACTGTTCCACCCGCAGCGGCGGGTACTGCGGGTTCTCCACCACCGGCGTCGACAGGTCCGCACCCACGTCGAACAGGTCGTTCTGCACACGGACGAGGACCTTCACGACGTCCTCGGAGAGGTTCCCGAGCGCGATGGCCGTGCCGATGACGGCGTTGGCCTCGTTGGCGTCGGCGTACGCGGAGATCCGCAGATCGGTCTTGGCGGTCCGGCTCATGTCGCCGAGGGCCGTGGTGCCCTGGTCGCCGGTGCGGGTGTAGATGCGCGTCAGATTGACCATGGGGTCAGCGTAGTGACGCTCCGGCCCCGCGGGCGACGCGCGTGCCGGCCGCCACGGTGCGGGCGGCGGCACGCGGCCGGCACCACCCGCCGCCTACGGGGACGCGCCCCGCACCGGCCCGTACCGCCGCGCGCCGGGGGAAGTCCCGGGCGGATCCCGGCCGTCCGGCCCGGGAGCCGCCCGGCCGGGCCCGCCGGCGACGCGCCGTCCCTGGCCGGGGACATGACGGACCTCCCCACGGCCCCGCGCTCAACTGCGCGCGGCGCGCCGCCGGGTGACACCGGCCGGTGTGATGTCCGTCATGTGAGACGTGACGCGCATCTCTTCAGGGCCTCACGGCCCCTCACGGGTACTAATCTCCGCCGGAGAGCATGTGAACGACCGAGAAGCATTGGGGTGCGAATCGTGGCCAGGAAGCTCGCCGTCATCGGCGCCGGACTCATGGGATCCGGTATCGCGCAGGTCTCCGCCCAGGCGGGCTGGGACGTGGTGCTGCGTGATGTCACGGACGAGGCCCTGGCCCGCGGGCGCGGCGGGATCGAGGCCAGCTACGGCAAGTTCGTCGCCAAGGGCAAGCTGGAGGCGGCCGACGCGGAGGCCGCCCTCGCCCGGATCACCACGACCACCGACCTCGACGCCGTGGCCGACGCGGACGTCGTGGTCGAGGCCGTCTTCGAGAAGCTCGAGGTCAAGCACGACATCTTCCGTACGCTCGACAAGGTCGTACGGGAGGACGCCGTCCTCGCCTCCAACACCTCCGCCATCCCGATCACCAAGATCGCGGCCGTGACGGAGCGCCCCGAGCGGGTCGTCGGGGTGCACTTCTTCTCGCCCGTCCCGATGATGCAGCTCTGCGAGCTGGTGCGCGGGTACAAGACCAGCGACGAAACCCTCGCCACCGCCCGGGAGTTCGCCGAGTCCGTGGGCAAGACCTGCATCGTCGTCAACCGCGACGTCGCGGGCTTCGTCACCACCCGGCTGATCTCGGCGCTCGTCGTCGAGGCGGCCAGGCTGTACGAGTCGGGCGTCGCCTCGGCCGAGGACATCGACACCGCCTGCAAGCTGGGCTTCGGCCACGCCATGGGGCCCCTCGCCACGGCCGACATGACCGGCGTCGACATCCTCCTGCACGCCACGGGCAACATCTACACCGAATCCCAGGACGAGAAGTTCGCCGCCCCGGAGCTGATGCGCCGGATGGTCGATGCAGGTGACATCGGGCGCAAGAGCGGGCAGGGCTTCTACACCTACTGATCACGACCGGCCCCCGGGCCGTCCGATGCGCCGTCGATCAGACCCGGGGGACCGGGGTCCCGCGCCGTCAGGCGCACGGATCCAGCGGGTACCGCAGAACCGGCTTCACTCCTCGGGGTGAATTCGGTAGCGGTTCGCCCACTGACGGCAACTTCCCTGTCGCCGCGGCAGTCAGTTGGGGCAGAGGCAGGAAGAAGAAGACAGACCGACCGACCTTGCTACGGAGTACTTCCGGGGAGCGCATATGCACATCAGGGGCGACCACGCCGAGCTGGTCGTCGGGGGCCGCCTCGACGTCCGAAGCGCGGCGGACGCCCGTACGGTTCTGCACTCGGCCGTCGACGACGGAGCCGGCGACCTCGTGCTGAACCTGACCGAGCTCGACTCCTGGGACGCCACCGGACTCGGCGTCATCATGGGCGCGCACCGAAGAGCCGGGCGGGCCGGCCGGCGGCTGGTGCTGCGCGGTGTGCCACCGCAGATGCAGCGCCTGCTGGTGGCGACGCGGCTGCACCGGATCCTGGCCATCGAGGGCGGGCTCGCGGCGGACTCCCTGCCGCGCGTCTGAGGCCCCGTCAGTGCCCACCGGGGGCGATACACGCACAATCCTCACGAGAATGTGATGTCGCGGGCGGCGCGGCCCCCCACTGGTTCGTAGATACTGTGCCAAGGTTTAGGGTTCGGCCGTCCGCTGATCGACGAGAACCCACTGGCGGACACCGGACCGGGAGCGACTGCGGGGCGTGCGAGGCCGGAGGGGGCTACCGCGCACTGCGCGTCTGGGGGACTTTGACGATGGACCCGACCAACCGGGGACCGGAAGAGCACGGCAAGGGCCGCTCCGGTGACGACGGTGCGAGGCGCCGGCAGTCCCGCGACCCGCTGACGCCCGACTTCGGGCACCAGGCACCGCAGCAGTCACGCACGGTGCGGCTGATATCGGGCGACTTCCTGCTCACCGTCAATCCGGTCGACGGCAGCGAGATCGAGCCCTGCCGCCCGGGCGAGCGGCCCGACGCGCCCGTACGGCACACCGGCGCACAGCGTGTGGAGCGCGAGCGCGCCGCAGCGCCGCCCGTCCCGCCGGGGCCGCCCGCCCCGCAGATGCCCCTCCTGGAACGCCGGGACGAACGCGACCGGCTGGTACGGCTGCTGGCCCGCGGGCGTTCGGTGTGCCTCACCGGACCGGCCGGGTCCGGCCGTACGGCCCTCCTGGACGCCGTCGCCGCCGACTGCGCGGACCTGGCGCCCGACGGGGTCGTCCGCCTCTCCGGGTACAGGCGGACCGCCGGCGAGCTGATGTACGGGCTGTCCGAGGCCGTCCACCGCGCCCCGCTGTACCGCCCCGACCGTGAAGGCCTCCTCGCGCTCGTCCACGGCATCGGCGCCGTCGTCGTCGTCGACGACCTCGAACTCGGCGGCGCAGCCCTCCAGGAGCTGCTCGACGCCACCCCGGAGTGCGCCTTCCTCTTCGCCACGACCCCCGACGTGCCGTCCCCGGCGGCCGACACGAGCCTCGAGGAGGTCTTCCTCTCCGGTCTCGGCCGCGGCGCCTCGATCGAGCTCATGGAGCACGTCGTGGAGCGCGCCCTCACCGACGAGGAGGCGAACTGGGCGGGCGACCTCTGGTTCGAGTCCGAAGGGCTCCCGCTGCGCTTCGTCCAGGCCGGCGCCCTGCTGCGCCAGCGCGACGACCTGCGCGCCGCCCAGGAGCGGCCCGACGGCTACGAAGACGACCCGTCCGACGCGCCGTTCGGCCGGGCCGGGCCCGCCGTCCTCGCGCTGCCCAGCCTCGGCGAGGGCGCGGCGCCCGCGGCGCTGCTCGCCTCCCGGCTGAGCGAGGCCGCCCGCGAGACCCTGCGCTTCGCCGTCGCGCTCGGCGGCGAGGTGCCGCACCAGGCGCACCTGCCGGCCCTCGTGGGGGACACCCACGCCGACGCCGCGCTGGGCGAGCTCGCCCTCTGCGGGCTGCTCTCCCCGGCGGGCCCCCGCTACCGGCTGGCCGCCGGAGTCCTGACCCAGCTGGAGGCGAGCGGATACGGCGAGGACGCGGACGCGCACGCCCGCAGCGCCGCCCAGCACTACGCCTGGTGGGCGGGCCACCCCTCCGTCACCCCGGAACGCGCGGTCGCCGAGGCGGACGCCCTCCTCGCGTCGATGACCCGCCTCGTCCCCGGCGAGACACCGGGACAGGCCAGTGTGGCCGTCCTGCTGGCCCGCAGCGCCGCCCCCGCCTTCGCGGCGGGGATGCAGTGGGGCGCCTGGGAGAAGGCCCTCAGGAGCGGCCAGGAGGCCGCGCGCATCGCGGGCGAGGTCGCGGAGGAGGCGTACTTCCACCACGAGCTGGGCGTCCTCGCGCTGTGCACCGGCCATCTGGACCGGGCCAGGGCCGAACTGGAGACGTCCATCGGCATGCGCGGGGCGCTCGCCGACAAGCCCGGCGCGGTGGCCGGGCGCCGGGCGCTCGCACTCGTCGCGGACCGCTCCGGCGAACCCCTGCACAGCACCCTCCCCGGCGAGGAGGCACCGGCCCCGCGCCACGACGAGCCGGCCCCGCCCCCCGGCGGCGGCTCCCCGGCGCCCAAGCCCCTCTTCCCCCGGATCACCGACACCTCCGCGACCCTGATCACCCATCAGCCCCCGCCGCCCGCCCGCCTGTCCGCCGGGCGCATGGGCGTGCTCCGCGGCGCCCGGCGCAACCTCGTCGCGGTGGGAGCGGGCGCGCTGCTCGCCGCCGTGCTCGGCACCGTCGTGACCCTGGGGGCCACCTCGGGGAGCGAGGACCCCGAGGGGCAGGGCGCCACCACGGAACAGTCGGCGACCGAGGACGACGGCGGAAGCGGCCTGTCCGAGGACGAGCCGACCGACGGCCCGGCCACCGGCGAGGGCACCGCCGGCGGCGACGCCGCGTCGCCCGGCCCCTCCGGCCCCGCCACCCCGTCCGCGAGCGGCAGCCCCTCCCCGGACGCCTCGGAGTCCGGCACGCCCCCGGAGACGGACGACCCGTCGAGCGGCAGCCCCAGCGACTCGCCGACGCAGGACAGCCCGACACCGACGAAGAGGCCGACGAGGACACCGACCACGTCGCCCAGCCACTCCGAGACCCCGAGCGAGACGCCGACCGACCCCGAGTCCCCGGCGCCCACCCCCTCGGAATCCGAGACGACCACGGAACCGTCCATGTCCGACTCGGCGAGCGGCCCGGCCGAGACCGTCACCGCGTCGGCGACGGAGGACGTCCCCGGTCCGCCGGCCACGGCCTGAGGGAGCGCAACGCCGTACGGGCCCGGAGACCGGGCCCGTACGGCGTCATGAGGGGCAGCGCGGCCCCCGCGGTCAGAACAGCCGCAGCTTGTCGTCCTCGATGCCGCGCATCGCGTCGTAGTCGAGGACCAGGCACCCGATCCCGCGGTCCGTGGCCAGCACCCGTGCCTGCGGCTTGATCTCCTGCGCCGCGAACACGCCCCGCACCGGCGCCAGATGCGGATCGCGGTTGAGCAGCTCCAGATAGCGGGTCAGCTGCTCCACGCCGTCGATGTCGCCCCGCCGCTTCAGCTCGACGGCCACCGTCGCGCCGTCCTTGTCCCGGCACAGGATGTCGACCGGACCGATCGCGGTCGGGTACTCACGGCGGATCAGGGTGTACCCCTCACCGATCGTCTCGATGCGGTCCGCCAGCAGTTCCTGGAGGTGCGCCTCCACGCCGTCCTTGATGAGCCCTGGATCGACACCCAGCTCATGGGACGAGTCGTGGAGGATTTCCTCCATGGTGATGATCAGTTTCTCGCCCGCTTTGTTCACCACGGTCCAGACGCCCTCGCTGTCGTCGGCGCCCTCCTTCAGGGTGCACGGCGGGGACATCCAGTTGAGAGGTTTGTACGCCCGGTCGTCGGCGTGGATCGAGACGCTGCCGTCCGCCTTCACCAGGATCAGACGGGGGGCGGAGGGCAGGTGGGCGGTGAGCCGGCCCGCGTAGTCGACGGAGCAACGGGCGATGACGAGACGCATGGTCGGCAACGCTACTCGACGACCCGACCTCCACGCGATTCCCGTACCCGTCCCGGCGGCCCCCCGACGGCCGCCGAGCGGGCTTGCCCCTCTTTGCGACCGTTCGTTATTGGCCGGTTGTGTTCCCAATCTCCTGGTGCGGCCCGGACTGCGCGCTTACCGTGTAAGCGGGAGGTCGCCGTCTGTGTACGCAGCGTCGCCGTCCCGCCCTGCCCGTAAGGCCCCGGCCACCCGTCGGGGTCGCGAGAGGAGAACCCATGTCGCTCGACGTCTCACCGGCGCTGTTGGAACAGGCCGAGCGAGGCGAGGTCGACGAAGCCGACTTCGTCGACTGCGTCCGGACCTCCCTGCCCTACGCATGGGAGATGATCAGCTCTCTGGTGGCCCAGCTGAAGGTCGACGGCGGAGAGTTCGCCGACAACCAGACGCCGCCGCCGGACGAGCAGGCACGCGGCCAGCTGCTGCGTGCGCTCGCCAGTGATGCGATACGCGGTGCGCTGCAGCGGCACTTCGGAGTACGCCTGGCCTTCCAGAACTGCCACCGTGTCGCGGTGTTCCCGCTGGACGCCTCGGTCGACGAGCGGCTGGCCCGGTTCACCTCGGTGAGGGGACAGTTGCTCAACCAGTCGCCCGAACTGCGGGACTGCTGAACGCTTCTGCTGCCGCTTCGGGCCGCGGGAGGTGCAACTGGCTCCGGGGCGGCAGCTCCCGCACCACCGCACCACCAGGACCACCGGCGTGACCGGGTCATTCCAGCAGCGGCAGCACCTCCGTGCCGAGCCGCTGGACGTTCGTCTCCGTCGCCGCGAGATCGCCCGAGCCCTCCACCATCAGGGCGAAGCGGGTGATGCCCGTGCGCTCGGCCGTGGCCGCCAGCCGGTCCGCGGCGAGACGGGGCGGGCCCACCGGGTGCAGGCCGCAGAGGTACTCCGTGTACGCGACGGGGTCTCGCATCACCCGGTGCCGGCCGTCCACCGTCACATGGGCGTCGAGCCCCTGCCGGAGCCAGCCGGGCATCGCCTTCACGAGGGTCTCCAGGGCGTCGTCGGGGCGCTCGGCGATCTGGGCCACCCCTGCGGACACATGTGCTGCCCGCTCGACGACCTCCGCCGGCTGGCCGGCCTCCCGGGCGGCCGAGCGCCACAGCGCGACCATGCCGGCCTTCTCCTCGTCACCGCAGTGCATCCCGAGGAGCATCGGCAAACCCTTTTCAGCGGCGAGTTTCACGCTTTTCGGCGAGGTGCACGCGACGATCACCTCCGGACCCGGGGGACCGTCCCCGAGGAGCTCGTCGGCCCGGGGCACCACGGCCACCTCACGGAAGCCGTACCGCTCCCCGCTTCCCGCGACCCGGGAGCCGTCCAGCCACGCGAGCAGCAGATCCAGGGCTTCGGGAAAACCCCGCTCGTAGGCGTCGAGACCGCCCTGGAACACCTCCAGGTCGACCCAGGGGCCGCCGCGTCCCACTCCCAGGGAAAAGCGCCCGCCGCTGGTCAGGTGCAGCAGGGCCGCCTGTTCGCCGAGCATGACCGGGTGCTGGTTGGGCAGCACGCTCACCGCAGTGCCCACGCGGATCCGGCGGGTGCGGCCGAGCAGCAGGCCGGCCAGGGTCGTGGCGGACGGGCAGACCCCGTACGGCACGAAGTGGTGCTCCGCCAGCCAGACGGAGTCGAGCCCCGACTCCTCCGCGACCTCCGCGGATCTGACGGCACGGTGCAGGGCCTCGCCCTGCCCCTGGCCCGGGAACTGTGCTGCCAGTACGAATGTTCCTACGCGCATCGTCTGTCGCCTCCTTACGGCCGACGCGGCTGCCCCCCTACCGGCAACAACGTCTGACACGTGCCAAAGGCACGGTCCACGGCGAAGTTGTTGCGATTTTCCGGTAACCCACCCGCCCCGCCGCAGCTCACGGCTCCCACCCGCCACCGGGCCCCGGCCGATGGCTCTAGGCTGGACGGAACCGACCGCCCGTACCCGTCCTGTGAGGTGTTCCGTGTCCCCGCGCCGCAACCGCCCCCGAGGCGGCGAGAGTCCCACCGGCAGCCCAGGAACGGCGGGGGAGCGCTACGGCGGGGGCGGTGCCACGGAGAGCTGGCAGGGCGAGGAGTGGTCGGTGCGCCCGGTCAGCGGCGCCGGTGCGGCGGGCAAGCGCTACCGCTGCCCCGGCTGCGACCAGGAGATCCCGTCCGGGGTCCCGCACCTCGTCGCCTGGCCCGACTACGGCGGGATCGACGACCGCAGGCACTGGCACAAGGCCTGCTGGAACGCGAAGGACCGCCGCACCACACGGGTGCAGCGGTCCAGGAACGCCCCGCGCCACTGAGTTCAGACGTCCCGGCGGTCCAGCGAGGCGAAGGCCCCGGCCATCGCCACCGCGGTCACGCAGGCGATGACCCCCAGGGGCTCCCAGCCGCTCGGCCCCGAGGTGGTCACCGACACGTCGTACATCGCGCCGATCTGGTTGGGGATCGAGTACTCGAAGAGGAACTGCTGCACGGAGGCCAGCGTCGGCGAGAACATGAAGATCGCCAGCACCAGCGGGAGCAGCACCACCGCGATCATGACCGTGATGGCGCCGGCCGAGTGCCGCACGAGCGCGCCGACGGCGAGCGAGAGCAGCCCCAGCGTCGCGACGTAGAGGCCGATCCCCAGCGTGGAGCGCATCCAGAGCCCGGTGTCGGGTGTGGCGCCGTCCAGCAGGGCGGTCTGGAGGACCCCGACGATGCCGGTGGTCACCGTGGTGATGGTGAAGGCGAGCAGGAAGAAGACGATCGACTTCGCCGTCAGCATCCGCGCCCGGCTCGGGCAGGCCGTCAGGGTCGTACGGATCATCCCGGTGCTGTACTCGGACGCGATGGTCAGCACCCCGAGCGTGATCACGCAGATCGATCCGAGGAGCACCCCGAAGAAGCCGAGGCTGAGCACGGGGGTGTCGTCCAGCGGCTCGTCCGCCAGGCTCACGACGAACGCCACGAGCAGACCGATGCCGATCAGCAGCACGATCATCACCCCCAGCGTCCACATCGTGGAGCGCACGGAACGGATCTTCGTCCACTCCGAGGCGAGCGCGTCCCCGAGGCCGGGGGTGCGCACCGGGATCGGGGAGGCGTACGGGCCCGGCGAGCCCTCCCAGCCCTGCTGCGGCTGCTGAGGAGCCTGGTGCGCCTGCGGCGGAGGCATCGTCATCGGGGGTCCTCGTCGGTCTCGCGCTCGGTCCGCCCCACGGGGGGCGCGGGGGTGGGTGCCGGTGCGCCGGCGTACGGGTTCTGTCCGGGCGGCGGCGGGGCGTACCAGCCCTGCTGCGGGACCTCCGGGGGCGGCTGGGGCGCGTAGCCCGGCTGGGGGTGGCCCCCGTAGCCGGGCGGCGGCACCTGGAGGCCCTCCTTCGCGTCCGCCGTCGAGCGGTAGTCCACGGCGGACTGCGTCATCCGCATGTACGCCTCCTCGAGCGAGGCCCGGTGCGGTGAGAGCTCCCAGAGCCGCACGTCGGCCCCGTGCGCCAGGTCGCTGATCCGGGGCAGTCCGAGCCCGGTGACCCGCAGGGCGCCGTCCGGTTCGGGCATGACCCGCCCGCCGGCCTCGGTGAGGGAGGCGGTCAGCTTCTCGCGGTGCTCCGGATGTTCCGCCGGGACGCGCACCCGGGCGAAGTCGGCGGAGTTGGCGGAGATGAAGTCGGTGACGCTCATGTCGGCGAGGAGCTGTCCGCGGCCGATCACGATCAGATGATCGGCGGTGAGCGCCATCTCGCTCATCAGGTGGCTGGACACGAACACCGTGCGGCCCTCGGAGGCCAGCCGCTTCATGAGGTTCCTGACCCAGAGGATGCCCTCGGGGTCCAGCCCGTTGACGGGCTCGTCGAAGAGCAGCACCTGCGGGTCGCCGAGCAGCGCGGCCGCGATGCCGAGCCGCTGGCCCATGCCCAGGGAGAAGCCGCTGGAGCGCCGCTTCGCGACGTCCTGCAGCCCGACCACGCCGAGGACCTCGTCCACCCGGGCCGCCGGGATACCCGCCAGCTGGGCCAGGCTCAGCAGGTGGTTGCGGGCGCTGCGCCCGCCGTGCACGGCCTTGGCGTCCAGCAGTGCCCCCACCTGGCGTGGTGCGTTGGGCAGGCTGCGGAAGGCGTGACCGCCGATCGTCACGTGTCCGGACGTCGGCCGGTCCAGGCCGAGCATCATGCGCATGGTGGTGGACTTGCCCGACCCGTTGGGACCGAGGAACCCCGTGACGGCACCGGGCCGCACCTGGAAGGAAAGGTTGTGCACGGCCGTCTTCGCGCCGTAGCGCTTGGTCAGGCCGACTGCCTCGATCATGCTCCAGCCCCATCGACGTATCAGTCGTAGGGGCCCAGGCATCCGGCCGCACGCCCCCGTCAAGAGTTAGGAGGATAACCAGCCGGAGGCGGTTCCGGCCAAGTCGTCACGCGGGGCGCCGGCGCCGGGGGCGCCGCTCAGGCGTCCCGGTTCTTCAGCACGAGGTAGCCGCCGGCCACCGCCGCCACCACCCAGAGCGCCATGATCCCGAGCCCTGCCCAGGGCCCGTACGGCGCCGGGCTGCTGTTCATGGCGTCCGGCACCACCTGCATGATCTTGGAGCCGGCCCGGTCGGGGAAGTACCGGGCCACGGTCTTGGCCCCCGGGACCGCCGAGAGGATCTGCGAGACCAGGAAGAAGAACGGCATCAGGATGCCCAGCGACAGCATGGAGCTGCGGAGCATCGCCGCCACCCCCATGGAGAAGACCGCGATCAGGCCCATGTAGATGCCGCCGCCCACGACCGCGCGCAGCACGTGCTCCGCGCCGATCCCGGTGCCGCGGCTGCCGAGCAGGGCCTGGCTGAGGAAGAAGGTCACGAAACTGGTGGCGAGGCCGACCAGCAGGGCCAGGACGCCCGCCACCGCGATCTTGCTGAAGAGGAACGAGCCGCGCTGCGGCACCGCGGCGAGCGAGGTGCGGATCATGCCGGAGCTGTACTCCGTGCCCACCACCAGCACGCCGAAGACGACCATCGCCAGCTGTCCGAGCACCATGCCCGAGAAGCCCACGTACGTCGGGTCGAAGGTGGCCCGCTCGACGCTGGAGAGATCGTCGAACTGGCTGTTCAGCAGGGCGCTCAGGGCGGCGCCCATGGCGACGGTGACGAGGAACGCGCAGATCAGCGTCCAGGTCGTCGAGGAGACCGTACGGATCTTGGTCCACTCGGAATTCAGGACCGCGGGTACCGATGCCATCGCTGTCACACCCCCGTCGTACGGTCGGCCGGGCCGCCGGTCTGCTCGTTCCACCGCGCGCCCCAGTCCGGGGCCGCCGCCGGTGGCTGGAGGCCGTCGCGGTCGGAGTGGGCGTGGTATTCCACCGAGCCCGCGGTCATCTGCATGAAGGCCTCCTCCAGCGAGGCCCGCTGGGCACTGAGCTCGTGCAGGACGATCCCGTGCCGGCCGGCCAGCTCGCCGAGCCGTTCGGGGGTCTCGCCGTCGATCTCCAGCAGGCCGGCGCCCGACTCGACCGCCACGACACCCTCCGCGTGCAGCAGGTCGCGCAGGCGCTCCTGCTCGGGGGAGCGCATGCGCACGTAGCTGCGGGAGTTCTCGTGGATGAAGTCGGCCATCGAGGTGTCCGCGAGCAGCTTGCCCTGCCCGATGACGATCAGGTGGTCGGCGGTCAGGGCCATCTCGCTCATCAGGTGCGAGGAGACGAAGATCGTCCGGCCTTCCGCGGCGAGCGTCTTCATCAGGTTGCGGATCCAGTGGATGCCCTCGGGGTCGAGCCCGTTGACGGGCTCGTCGAACATCAGGATCTCGGGGTCGCCGAGGAGTGCGGCCGCGATCCCCAGCCGCTGGCCCATGCCGAGGGAGAAGCCCTTGGACTTCTTCCTCGCCACGGCGGTCAGACCGACCGTGTCCAGCACGTGGGAGACCCGGCTCTCCGGGATGCGGTTGCTCTGGGCGAGGCACAGGAGGTTGTTGTACGCGCTGCGCCCGCCGTGCATCGACTTGGCGTCCAGCAGGGCCCCGATGTGCTTGAGCGGCTCCTGGAGGTCCCGGTAGGGGCGGCCGTCGATCCGCACCGTGCCGCTGGTCGGGTTGTCGAGGTCGAGCATCATGCGCATGGTCGTGGACTTGCCCGCCCCGTTGGGGCCGAGGAATCCCGTCACCATGCCCGGTCTGACCCGGCATGAGAGGCGGTCGACGGCAACCTTGTTGCCGAAGCGTTTGGTGAGGCCGTCGAGCTCGATCATGCGCCCACGCTAGAACGGCCGCGCGCCCGGCGCCACCACAAGGGCGGAACCGGGCGCGCGATGGGGTACGGCTGAGGCGGGCGCCTCGCTCAGCGGGTCTGCTGGGCGGGGACCCCACGGGTGGCGGAATCGTCCTCCACCGGGGAGCCGGCGGCGGCGACCGCGGCACCCGTCAGCGTCGCCAGCATCTCGCGGACGTTGGTCAGCTGCGCGTTGATCGAGTCGCGGCGGTTGGTGAGCGCCGCCAGCTCGCGCTCCGACTCGCTGCGGATCCGGTCGGCCTTGGCGTTCGCGTCGGCGACGATGTCCTCGGCCTGGCGCTGCGCCGTCTCCACCGTCTGACGGGCCCGGCGCTCGGCGTCCGTACGGAGCTTCTCGGCCTCCAGGCGGAGCTGCTCGGCGCGGTGCTCGATCTCGGCCAGGCGCTTCTCGGCCTTCGCCTGGCGGGAGGCGAGGTCGCGCTCGGACTGCTCGCGGCGCTTGGCGAGGTTCGTCTCGAAGTCCGCGGCGGCCTGGGCGGCCTTCGCGCGGGTCTCCTCGAAGAGGGCGTCGGCCTCCTCGCGCTTCTGCTGGGCGTCCTTCTGGGCGTCGGTGCGCAGCGTGCTCGCTTCGCCCTTGGCCTTCTCGACGATGCGGACGCCCTCGTCCTCGGCCTTCGCCTTGCGCTCCGCGGCGAACGTCTCCGCGTCGTTGCGCACCTGCTGGGCGGCCGACTCGGCCAGCTCGCGGTGCTGCTCGGCCGCGCGGCGGGCCTCCTCACGCAGGTCCTTCGCCTCCTCCTCGGCGAGGCGGAGGATCTTCTCGACACGTGCGCCGAGTCCGGCGTACGACGGCTCGGAGTCGTTGACCTGGGCCTGTGCGTTCTGCGTCTCGAGGTGGAGTTCCTCGATGCGCTTCTCCAGAGAGGTGATCCGTGCGAGGGCGCTGTCACGGTCGGCGACGAGTTTGGTAATGCGGTCGTCCACCTGACCGCGGTCGTATCCACGTCGCACGAGCTCGAAGCCGAAGGGGGAGGAAGGGTCGCTCATGGGGTTCCTGTCGAATGAGACCGGTGAGGTGTTAGAGGGAATCCTAGGGGTCTGGGCGGCGTGTCAACGTGAAGATGCCGCTTTGGTATGGAGAATGACACCCCTTTTGAGTGGCTGACCCCCGGAGCGCTTGCGACCCGAAGGGTTGAATGTTCATGACGAAATCCGTGAGCGGCTACCCGTCCGACGCCTTGCCACCCGACCGTGTGCCCGCCGTGGCACCGGCCTTGACGCCTCCGCCCGACCCCTTGCCCGCCGTGCCCGGAGCCTCGAAAGATTCCAACGCCTCCAGGACGTCCTGGACACGGGAGATCTCCGTATTGATGTCCTCGCGTCTGCGGACCAGCAGGTCCAGCTCCCGGCGGCCCTCGTCGACCATCTGCTTCGCCTCGGCCTCGGCGTCGGCGCGGAGCTTCTCGGCCACCCGGGTCAGCTCGGCCTTCTTGGTCTCGGCCTCCTTGAGGAGTGACTCGGCACGCTTCACGGCGGCGATGCGTACCTTGCTCGCCTCCGAATTGGCGTCCGACAGCAGCTCCTTGGCCTTGGTCTCGGCCTCGGCCCGCTGCTCCGTCGCCGCCTTCATCAGCTTGTCGACGCGCTCGCCCGCCGTCTTCATCTGCTCGGAGGTCTCGCGCCGGGCGCGCTCGTGCAGATTCTCGATCTCGCTCTCGATCCGGGTCCTGAGCTCCTCCGCCCGCTCCCGGGTGGCGGTGGCGTCCCTGCGGGCGCCCACGAGCAGTTCGTCCGCGTCCGTACGGGCCCGCTCCACCAGGGAGTTGCCCTCGACGGTCGCCTCGGAGGTGATGCGGACGGCCTCGTTGCGGGCCGCGCCGACCATCCGGTCGGCCTGCTCCTCGGCCTCCGTCGCGGCGCGCAGCGCCTCCTCCTGGGCCTTCTCGACGAGCTGGTCGGCCTGTTCGGCGGCGTCGGTGCGGCGTTTCGCCGCGGCTTCGCGTGCCTCGTCCAGCAGCCGGTCCGCCTCCTGGCGGGCCTCCGCGCCCAGTTGCTCCGCGGCGGACTCGGCGTCGGCGCGCAGCCGTTCCGACTCCTCGCGGGTGCGGGCCGCGTGCTCCTGGGCCGAGCCGACGGTCTGCGCCGCCTCCGCGCGCAGCCGCTCCGCCTCGTCTCCCGCCTCCGCGACGAAGTGCTCCGCCTGCTCGGTGGCCTCCGTACGGACCCGCTCGCTCTCGGCGGTGGCCTCGGCCATGAGCCGGTCGGCCTGCGCCGCCGCCTCGGAACGGATGCGGTTGGCGTCCTCACGGGCCTCGCCACGGGCCCGCGCGGCGTCCTGCTCCGCCGACGCGAGGGCGTCGGAGGCCTCCGTGCGGACCCGCTGGCTGTACTCGGAGGTGTCCGAACGCAGCTTCTCCGACTCGGTGATGGCCTCGGACACGGTCCGCTCGGCCAGGGCCTTCGCGGCCTCCGACTCCTCGTGCGCGACCTGGCGGGTGCGGTTGGCGTCCTCGCCGGCCCGCTCGCGCTCGGCGTAGGCGTCGGTCCTGACCCGGTCCGCCTCCTCCTGCGCCTCGGTGCGCGTGCGCTCCGCGGCGTGCTCGGCGGCGGACCGCAGCCCGGTGATCTCCTCCTCGGCCTGCTCCTGAAGCCCGGCGACGGAGTCCCGCACCTGCTGGGCGGTCTGTTCGGCTGCCGACACCAGCTCGGTGGCCCGGCTCTCCGCCTCCTCGACCAGCCTTTGCGCCTCGGCCTGGGCCTCCTCGACCCGCTTCCGGGCGGAGGCGAGGAGTTCCTCGCTCTGCTCGCGGGCGCGCTCGCGCTCCTGCTCGGCCTCCGCGCGGGCGGAGCCGAGCGTCTCCTCGGCGGCGCGGCGGCGCCGCTTGGCCTCCTCCTGGGCGGCCTCCAGCGCCTCGGCGGCCTCGGTGCCGACCCGCTCGGCGGCGGCGGCGGCCTCCGAGCGCACCCGGTCGGCGCTGTCCTGCGCCTCGTTCTTCAGCCGCTCGGCCTCGGCGGCGGCCTCGGAGCGCAGCCGTACGGCCACGGACTCGCCCTCGGCGCGGGACTGCGCGGCGTCGGCCGCGGCCTCGTTCCGCAGGCGTTCGGCCTCTGTGGTGGCCTGCTCCTGGAGCACGCGCAGCCGCTCGGCGGCCTCGGCGCGGAGCCGCTCGGACTCCTCGTTCGTCTCACGGCGGATGCGCTCCGCCTCCGTACGCGCCTCGCCGAGGGCCTCCTCGGCGGCGGTGACCCGGTCCTCGGCCTCGGTGTGCAGCCGGGCCAGCTCCTCGGCCGCCTCGGACTTGCGGGCCTCGACCCCGCGCTCGGTCTCCTCGCGCAGCTCCGTGGCGGCCGTCTCGGCCGCGGCGGTCAGGGCGGACGCCTGCTCCTCGGCCTCGGCGCGCAGCTTCTCCGCCTCGGCGCGGCTGCGCTCCAGCGCTTCCTCGGCCTGCTTGCGCAGACCGGCGGCGCGCTCGGCCGCCTCGGTCCGCACGCGCTCGCTCTCGGTGCCCGCGGAGGTCCGCAGCTCCTCGGCGTCCGCCTTCGCCTTGGTCAGCAGCTCCTCGGCGGTGCGTGCGCCCTCCTCCAGCTGCTGGACGGCCTCGCGCCGGGCCTCGCCCCGGATCCGCTCGCCCTCGGCGACGGCCTCCGAGCGGAGCTGCTCGGCCTCGCCGCGGAGCCTGCGGGCCTCCTCCTGCAGCTCGACGGTCTTGGCGCGGTACTCCTTGGTGTCGTCCTTGGCCGCGCCCTTGAGCTGGTCGGCCTGCTCGGCCGCCTCGCCGCGCAGCCGGTCCGCCTCGGCCTCGGCCTCCCGGCGGATCCGGTCGGCCTCCTCACCGGCGGCCCTGGTGGTGGACCTGGCGTCCTCGGAGGCCTTGGTCAGGACCTCCTCGGCGTTCCGGGCCGCCTTCGCCAGCTGGGCGGCGGCGTCCTCGGCGGCCAGGGTGCGGGCCTTCTCCGCGGCCTCGGTGACCTCCCGCTCGGCCTGCGCGCGGGCGTCGACGAGCGCCTGCTCGGCCTCCTCCTTGAGCGCCTCGGCCTGCTTCGTGGCCTCGCCGACCAGCCGGGCGATCTCGGACTTCGCCGTACGGGTGCGCTGTTCGTTCTGCGACTCGGCGGCGGCCAGCCGCTTGACGGCCGCCTCCTTCGCCTCGGAGAGGACCTTCTCGGCCTCCAGCCGGGCCTCGCGCAGCCTGGTCTCGGCCTCCTGCGTGCGCTGCTCGGCGGTGCGGTTCAGCTCCGCGGTCTGCTGCCGGGTCTGCGCGGTCTCCGCGGTGGCCGCCGAGCGCAGCCGCTCGGCGTGGCCGGTGGCCTCCTGGGCCTGCGTGGAGGCGGCGTCGAGCAGCCTCTCGGCGTCCCTGCGGGCCCGCAGCAGCGTGGCCTCCGCCTCGCCACGGGCCGACTCCGCCTCGGAGTTGAGGCGCCGGCGGGTCTCGTCGGCGATCCTGGCCGCCTCGGCGCGGGCCGCGGCCAGCGACTGCTCGGACTCCGTGCGCGACTCGTCCAGGAGGCGGCGGGCCTGGGACTCGGTCCTCGACCGCAACTGCTCGGCCCAGGCGACGTTCTCGTTGACGTGGGACTCGACGGTCTGCCGGCGCTCCGCCAGCTCCTGGTCGAGCCGCTGGCGCCGCTGCACCGCCTCGGCGTGCAACTCGGCCTGGAGCCGCGCCTGGTGCTCCGCGTGCTCCTGGAGGATCCGCTGCGTCTGCGCCCTGGCCTCGCGCAGCTCGCGTTCGGCGTCCGTACGCAGCTGGTCGGCCTGGATCTGGGCGTTCCGCAGCATCTGGTCGGCCTGGTAGCCGATGTCCGCGCTGTCGTGAGCGGGACGCATCGCCAGACTGCGCCGTGCCTCGTGCAGCTTGGCGCGCAAGACCTCGACCTGGTAGCCGAGGTCCTCGGCGTGCTGGACGGCCTTCTCCCGGTCGGTCTTCAGCCGGTCCATCTCGGCTTCGAACCGCGAGAGATGGTCGTCGTCAGCTCGGTGGCTCTGCTGGCTCTCGTAGCCCCGCACTGCGCGGTCCCATCCTTCCCCGAGCTCTCAACTTCGTTCGAGCAGGGGAGACCCCAACCCTGGTCACAATTCTCCGTACGAGAACCGCTCGCCGACGAGCGGTCCCCCGGGGAATGGTGACAGATCAACGGCGAGGACGCGGCGCGGCCCCGGCCCGGCCCCGGCCCGGAACCGCCCACTCTACCGGGCCGGGTACCGGTCGGGTCAGTGCTCCGTCGCCGAGGTGACCAGTTCCGTCAGTACGCCGTGGCAGTCCTTGGGGTGGAGGAACGTGATCCGGGAGCCCATGGAGCCGGTCCTGGGCTCGTCGTACAGCACCCGGACGCCCTTCTCGCGGATCTCCGCGGCGTCCCCGTCGACGTCCGCCGTCCCGAACGCGATGTGGTGCACGCCCTCGCCGTTCTTCGCCAGCCACTTGCCGACGGCCGAATCCTCACGGGTCGGCTCCAGCAGCTGGAGGTAGGAAGCCCCGCCGTCCGAGGTGCCGTTGATCTTCAGCATGGCCTCCCGTACACCCTGCTCCTCGTTGATCTCGGTGTGGTGCACCTCGAAGCCGTACGTCGCGCGGTAGAACTCCACCGTCCTGTCGAGGTCGAAACAGGCGATTCCGATGTGGTCGATTCGCGTCAGCATGGAACCAGTGCAGCGCCCCCGCGATGGTTACGCAACGTGCGCGCGATCACACCGACAGCCGGATGACGGGCGCGGTACCGCTCAGTACATTCGGGTAAACCCTCGTTCACAACCAATCCAAGGGGCTGCGCCTCATGTCAGGAACGACCGGAACCACCTCAGTGATCGTCGCGGGCGCGCGTACGCCCATGGGCCGTCTGCTCGGCTCGCTGAAGAGCTTCTCCGGGGCCGACCTCGGAGGCGTCGCGATCAAGGCCGCGCTGGAGCGCGCCGGGATCGGCGGCGACCAGGTCGAGTACGTGATCATGGGCCAGGTGCTCCAGGCCGGTGCGGGGCAGATCCCGGCACGCCAGGCGGCGGTCAGGGCCGGCATCCCGCTGAGCGTCCCCGCGCTCACCGTCAACAAGGTCTGCCTGTCGGGGCTCGACGCGATCGCCCTCGCGGACCAGCTCATCCGCGCCGGCGAGTTCGACGTCGTGGTGGCCGGCGGCCAGGAGTCCATGACCAACGCCCCGCACCTGCTCCCCAGGTCCCGCGAGGGGTACAAGTACGGCGCGGTCGAGATGCTCGACTCCATGGCCTACGACGGGCTGACGGACGCCTACGAGAACATCCCGATGGGCGAGTCCACCGAGCGGCACAACACCCGGCTGGGCCTGACCCGCGCCGACCAGGACGAGATCGGCGCCCTCTCCCACCAGCGCGCCGCCGCCGCCCGGAAGAACGGCCTCTTCGAGGCCGAGATCACCCCGGTCGAGATCCCGCAGCGCAAGGGCGACCCGGTCCTGTTCACGGAGGACGAGGGCATCCGCCCCGACACGACCGCCGAGTCCCTGGGGAAGCTGCGGCCCGCCTTCACCGCCGACGGCACGATCACGGCGGGCACCTCGTCGCAGATCTCCGACGGCGCCGCCGCCGTCGTCGTCATGAGCAGGGCGAAGGCCGAGGAGCTGGGCCTGGAGTGGATCGCCGAGATCGGCGCCCACGGCAACGTGGCGGGCCCCGACAACTCGCTCCAGTCGCAGCCGTCCAACGCCATCCGGCACGCGCTGAAGAAGGAGGGCATCGGTGTCGGGGACCTCGACCTCATCGAGATCAACGAGGCCTTCGCGGCCGTCGCGGTCCAGTCGATGAAGGACCTCGGCGTCACCTCCGACAAGGTCAACGTGAACGGCGGCGCCATCGCCCTCGGCCACCCCATCGGCATGTCCGGCGCCCGTGTGGTGCTGCACCTGGCGCTGGAGCTGAAGCGGCGCGGCGGCGGCACCGGGGCGGCGGCGCTGTGCGGCGGCGGCGGCCAGGGCGACGCGTTGATCATCCGCGTACCGGGCAAGTAGTCACCGTACGAGCGAGCGAGGAGGCCGCGTGAAGGTGGACGTCCCCACCCTGGTCGAGCAGGCACGGGAGGGCAGGCCGCGTGCGGTGGCCCGGCTCATCTCCCTGGTGGAGGGTGCCTCGCCCCAGCTGCGGGAGGTGATGGCGGCCCTGGCGCCGCTCGCCGGCCACGCCTACGTCGTCGGCCTGACCGGATCGCCGGGTGTCGGCAAGTCCACCTCGACCTCGGCGCTGGTGACCGCCTACCGGAAGGCCGGCAGGCGCGTCGGGGTCCTGGCCGTCGACCCGTCGTCGCCGTTCTCCGGGGGCGCGCTCCTCGGCGACCGGGTCCGGATGTCGGATCACGCCTCCGACCCGGGCGTCTACATCCGCTCGATGGCCACCCGGGGCCACCTGGGCGGCCTCGCGTGGTCCGCGCCGCAGGCGATCCGGGTGCTGGACGCGGCCGGCTGCGACGTGATCCTGGTGGAGACGGTGGGGGTGGGCCAGTCGGAGGTGGAGATCGCCTCCCAGGCCGACACCTCCGTCGTCCTCCTCGCGCCGGGCATGGGCGACGGCATCCAGGCGGCGAAGGCCGGGATCCTGGAGATCGGCGACGTGTACGTGGTCAACAAGGCCGACCGGGACGGCGCGGACGCCACCGCCCGGGAGCTCAACCACATGCTGGGGCTCGGGGAGTCCCGGGGGCCCGGCGACTGGCGGCCGCCGATCGTGAAGACGGTCGCCGCCCGGGGCGAGGGCCTCGACGAGGTGGTCGAGGCGCTGGAGAAGCACCGGGCGTGGATGGAGGAGCACGGTGTCCTGGCCGAGCGGCGCAGGGCACGCGCGGCCCGCGAGGTCGAGACGATCGCCGTCACCGCGCTCCGCGAGCGGATCGCCGATCTGCACGGCGACCGCAGGCTGGACGCCCTCGCGGAGCGGATCGTGGCCGGAGGCCTCGACCCGTACGCCGCGGCGGACGAGCTCGTCGCGGGACTCACCGGCGGGAACTGACGGCTCCCGGGCGGCGTGCGGGCCGCCCGGGAACCGCCGGTCCCACGGGGCGTGACCCGCAGGGGCGGACGGACGGTCAGTCGTCGTCACCGTCGTCGTGTCCGTGGCCGTGTCCGTGGCCGTCGTCGTGGTGGCGGTCCTCGGTCACCTTGCCGCTCCCGGCGTCCACACGCAGTTCGTACCGCTTGCCGTCCTCACCCGTCACGTCCACCTCCCAGTGCGTGCGGCCGCCGCGGCCGTCGCCGTCGTCGTCCAGGTCCACCGAGGTCACCGTGCCGGCCCGCGCGCCGAGCGCCGCCCGTACGGCCGCGTCCAGGGAGACCGCCGCGGAACGGGGCGCGGGCCGGTCGCGGTCGTCGTTGTCGTCGTCCACGCGGTGGGAGAGCACCCTGCCGTCCGTCGCGTCCACCTTCACTTCGTGCCGGACCTGGTCGGAGCCGTGGACGTCGAGCTCCCAGACGCCGCCGGAACCGTGGTCGTCGTCGTCCCGCTCGGCCTCGGTGACGGTGCCGGGGACGGCCTTCAGCGCGGCGCCGACGGCCTGCTCGACGCCGACGCGGGCGGCCGTCCCGGTGCTCCCGGTGCCTCGGGAGCCGTCGGTGCCCTCCGCCGCGCGGTCCGCGGCGGCCGTGCGGTCGTCCTTCGCGCGGCCGTCGGAGTCGGCGAAGGCGGCGGTGGCGGCGAGGCCGCCGCCGAGGAGTACCGCCGCGGTGGCGGCGGCGATGGCGATGTTGCGCTTCATGGTGTGGTTCCTCCCCGATGGGATCTGCGGTGCGACGGGAACCACACTGGCCCGGCGATGCTGAACGCAGGCTGAAGCCACCTGAAGACGTCTTCAGGTTCGGTTTGGGAAGCTTCCCCCATGCGCCTGCTGATCGTGGAGGACGAGAAGCGCCTCGCGACGTCCCTCGCGCGGGGACTGACCGCCGAGGGCTTCGCCGTCGATGTCGTGCACGACGGGCTGGAGGGCCTGCACCTGGCCGGGCAGGGGGTCCACGACCTCCTGGTCCTGGACATCATGCTGCCCGGGATGAACGGCTACCGGATCTGCGCCGCCCTGCGCGCCGCCGGGCACGGGACGCCGATCCTGATGCTGACCGCGAAGGACGGGGAGTACGACGAGGCGGAGGGCCTCGACACGGGCGCCGACGACTACCTGACCAAGCCGTTCTCCTACGTCGTCCTCGTCGCCCGCGTCAGGGCGCTGCTGCGCCGGCGCGGCGGCTCCGCCTCACCGGTGCTGACCGCCGGTCCGCTGCGGATGGACACCGCGGCCCGGCGGGTCCACCGGGACGGGGACGAAGTCGCCCTCACCGCCAAGGAGTTCGCCGTCCTGGAGCAGCTCGTGCTGCGGGCGGGCGAAGTGGTCAGCAAGGCGGACATCCTGGAGCACGTCTGGGACTTCGCCTACGACGGCGACCCGAACATCGTCGAGGTCTACATCAGCACCCTGCGGCGCAAGCTCGGCGCCGCGTCGATCCGTACGGTCCGGGGCGCGGGCTACCGCCTGGAGGCGCTGTGAGGTCCGTGCGGGCCAGGGCCGCCCTGGGCGCCACCCTCGTGGTGGCCGTCGCCCTGGCCGCGGCGGGGCTGGCCGTCCTGCTGGTGCTGCGCGCCAACCTGACGGACCGGGCGGGCCTGGAGGCCGAGGTGGCGGCGCGTGAGGTGGCCGGGGAGCTGGCGCTGGGCGCGGCCTACGCGGAGCTGGACCTGGGCGACGAGGAGACCCGCCCCGTCCAGGTCACCGACGAGGACGGCCGGGTGGTGGCCGTCTCCAAGGACCTGGAGGCGATCTCGGGAACGGGCACGGCACAGGTCGTCCCGGTCCCGCCGGCGGCGTCGCCCGCCCCGGGGGACGACGACGGGGACGACGGGGACGACCGGGAACGCGACGACGACCACGGGAGCGGCCCGGCCCGCGGCGAGGTCTCCTCCGACGCGCCGGACTTCGCGAACGGCACCGCCACCGTCGACGGCGCGACGGCGGACTTCCGCTTCGCCTCCGTCGAGCTGACCACCGACGAGGACGTCACCCTCACCGTCCACGCGGGCGCACCGCTCGCGGCGGAGCAGGAGGCCGTGGACACCGTACGGACCTCCATGCTGACCGGGCTGCCGCTCATGCTGCTCGTCGTCGCCGGGGTGACCTGGCTGGTCACCCGGCGCGCGCTGCGCCCGGTGGAGGGCATCCGGCGGGAGCTGGCCGCGATCACGGCCTCCGAGGACCTGGGCCGCCGTGTGCCGGAGCCGGACTCGCGGGACGAGATCGCGCGGCTGGCCCGCACGACCAACGAGACCCTGGCCGTGCTGGAGGCGTCGGTCGGCAGGCAGCGGCGCTTCGTCGCCGACGCCTCGCACGAACTGCGCAGCCCGATCGCCTCGCTCCGCACCCAGCTGGAGGTGGGGGCGGCCCATCCGGGGCTGCTGGACGTGCCCGGCGCGGTCGCCGACACCGTACGGCTCCAGGTGCTGGCCGCCGATCTGCTGCTGCTGGCCCGGCTGGACGCGGGGGAGCGGCCGGGGCGGGCGGTGGTCGACCTGGGGGCGCTGGTCCGCGAGGAGGTCTCCCAGCGCACGGCGGACCGGATCCCGCCGGAGGTGTCCGTGGAGGACGGCGCGCCGCTCGAAGTCACCGGTTCACGGAGCCAGTTGGCCCGGGTGGCCGGCAATCTGCTGGACAACGCCGAGCGCCACGCGGACCGCGCGGTGGCGGTCTCGGTGCGGGCGGAGCGGGGTGATGTGCTCGTCGAGGTCACCGACGACGGCGCGGGCGTGCCCGAGGCCCAGCGGGAGCGGATCTTCGAGCGTTTCGTACGCCTGGACGAGGCCCGCGGCCGGGACGAGGGCGGGGCCGGGCTGGGCCTGGCCATCGCGCGTGACGTGGCCGCCCGGCACGGGGGCACCCTCACGGTGGACGCCGCGCCGGGCGGCGGCGCGCGGTTCACCCTGAGGCTCCCGGCGCCGTCCGGGGCCGGACCGCGACGGACGGCCGCCGACAGCTGAGAGCGGCCGGCCCGCGCCCGGCGGGAACGGCGAAGGACCCGCCCGCGCGGCCGGAACGCCGGGGCGTCCCGGCCGGAACGCTACGGCTTGCCGCGCCGGCCGCGCAGGTGTTCCGCGATCGGCGTCAGTGCCTCGTGCAGTGCGTTGAGCTCGTCGGGGGTGAGCAGGTCCATGAAGTGCCTGCGGACCGACTGGACATGGTGCGGCGCGACCTTCCGCATCGTCTCGTCGCCGAGCTCGGTGAGGACCGCGAACAGCCCGCGCCGGTCCGACTCGCAGTGCTCGCGGCGCACCAGGCCGGCGTTCTCCATGCGGGTGATCTGGTGCGACAGCCTGCTCTTGGACTGGAGGGTCGCCGCGGCGAGATCGCTCATCCGCATGCGCTGGTCCTCCGACTCCGAGAGGTTCACCAGGATCTCGTAGTCGTTCATGGTCAGGCCGAACGGCTGGAGGTCCTTCTCCAGCTGATGGGTCAGCAGCCTGCTGACGTCCAGGTGGGTGCGCCAGGCGCACTGCTCCGCGTCGGTCAGCCAGCGAGTGGCCGTCTCGGTCATCTCCATGTATGGATTCTACCTAAGATGTTGAAAGCCGGACGAATTCAGTGAGTGTGACCCCGCGCACCTGCCCCCCGGACATCACACTCCGCAGACTACCGCTCACAGCCCGAAGCGACGCTGGAGGTCCCCGAGCTGACCCGACGTGCGCGGCGTGGTGCCGTGTTGACCGCCGCCCGGCACGCCGGGCTCGGGCGGGACGGCCCCGGTCGCCTGCTCCGGCATCAGCACCTCGGTCGACTGGAGCAGCACCGTGCCCGCGCCGACGAACTCGAACTGGTGCTCCTCGCCCGAGGTGCCGCCGATCCCGGTCAGCGAACGCAGCCCGCCCAGGACGCCCGTCATGTAGCCGTGGTCGTAGTGGTGGCACGGCGAGGGGCAGTCCGCCCACCCCACCAGTGCCTGCGGGTCCACCCGCAGCGGCGGCTCCATGAAGACCACCGGGCCGTTGGAGGCGGCGACGAACTTCCCCGTCCCGATCAGGGTCAGGAAGCCGGGGACGATCGACTGCTTCAGGGCGAGGGTCGGCTGGTAGGCCAGCAGGTTGCCGGCCCGGATCGTCAGGTTGCCGTCCTCCAGGTCGAAGGAGTTCACGTCGAAGGCCCGGTCCGCCAGCAGCATCTTGCCGCTGCCCTCGGCCACCACCCAGTCGCTCGCGTGCAGCGGGGAGTGGAAGCTCGTACGGACCAGCCGCTCGAAGCGGCCGTGCCCGATCCCGTCGAACTCGATCTGCCCGTAGTAGGCGATCATCCGGCCCTTCTGCAGGAACCACCGGCTCCCCTTGAGCTCCACGCAGAAGGTGTAGGCGTTGACGTTGTCGTCCGACGGCAGCGTCATGGGGTCGAAGACCACGGGCGCGCTCACAGCTTCTCCTCCGACGCCTGGACGTACACCGCTCCGTCGCCGCTGAGCTCCAGCTGGAACGCCTCGCCGGAGCCGCGCCCCACCATGTCGCGCCAGCCGAGCGCCGTGGACAGCCTGTTGGTCACGTTCCCGTGGTGGGCGACGTAGGCCTGCGGGTCCACGTGCACCGGTCCGCCCGGCGTGATCAGCAGCTCGATCACCCCGCCGTGCGCCATCACGGCGACCGCGCCGTGGCCCTTGAGCGTCGTGGTGAACAGGCCCTGCCCGGTCACCTGGCCGCGCACCATGCCCATCACCCCGCCCTGCGAGCCCATGAACATGGTGCCCTGCTGGAGCGTCCCGTCGAAGGCGAGCAGCCGGTCGGCCTCCACGTGCAGGGTGTCGCCGGCCAGGTTGATCACCTGGATGTGGTGGCCCCCGTGGCCGAACATCACCGTGCCGCTGCCCTCGACCGTCATCAGCGGCGTCGACTCGTTGGCGACCCGCCGCCCGATCATCGACCCCAGGCCGCCCTGCCCGCCCTGGATGTTCGGGGTGAACGAGACGTCGCCCCGGTACGCGAGCATCGCGCCGCGCTGGCTGTACATCTTCTGGCCGGGCGCCACCACGGCCTCGACCATCTTCGAGTTGATCTCACGGAACGGCATCAGACATCGCCCCCGACGGTGTTGCGCTCGCTGGGCTGCACGTAGACCAGCCCGTCGCCCTCGAAGCGGATCTGGAAGGACTCGCCGGAGCCCTCACCCATGAGCGTCCGGAAGTTCACCCCGGACTGGAAGTGCTGCCGGAGCCTGCCCTGGTGGGCGATGTAGGCGCCCGGGTCGACGTTCAGCGGGTACTGGGCCGTCACCCGCAGCGCCACCGCCGAGCCGTCCGACATGATCGCCGCCTGCCCGGTTCCCTCGACGGTCGTGGTGAACAGGCCGTTGCCGCTCGCCCCGCCGCGCAGGCCCGTGAAGGACGTGCCGGTGCGCAGCCCCGCGTCGGCGGCCAGCAGGTTGCTGGACTCGACGTACAGGGTCTCGCCGTGCAGCGAGACGAGGTTGATCTCGCTCGCCCGGTCGGCGAAATAGCAGGTGCCCTGCCCCTTCACCTCCATCATCTCCATCTGCTCGCCGGTCAGCCGGCGGGTCACCATGCCGCGGAGGCCGTCACCGCCGCCCGTCATCTTCTTGAAGGTCATCCGGCCGTCGTACGCGACCATCGAGCCGTTCTTCGCCTTGACGGCATCGCCTGTCAGGTCGACGGCGAGCGTCTTGCTGCCTTGGAGTCGGAACATCGCCACGGTGCGACGTTAGCCCCAGGAGGAGTCCGGCGGACAGGGCCCGGCGGCTGACGCCGTCCCCGGCAAGGCCCTGATATGCGCCGATACGTGCCACGGGGGCCGGACGAGGACCCCCCGCCCGGGAGGGCCGGGCGCGATGCCACAATGGCTGTGCTTGTGCCTGCGTTCACAAGCCGACACGCCCCTCCCACCGAAGGTGCCCTCGTGGACATCAAGACCGCTTCCGCCCTGCACCGGCTGCGCCTCATCTCGCTTCCCGAGGCGCTCTCCTTCCCGGCGCTGATCCTCTTCGGCTCGGTGCTCAGCCGGGTCTCGGACATCGACTTCCTGATGATGCCGCTCGGCATGCTGCACGGCATCCTCTTCACGATCTACCTGGTGTTCCTGCTGGACGTGTGGTCCAAGGCGAAGTGGCCGTTCAAGCGGGTCGCCCTGTTCTTCCTCCTCGCGGTCCTGCCGTTCGGCGGGCTCTACGGCGAGAAGCTGCTCAAGAAGTACGAGGCCGACGGCGTCATCGCCGCCCGCGCCCGCGCCGAGGGGACGGTCAGCGCGTGATCGTCGCCTTCTCCGTCAGCCCGCTGGGAGTCGGCGAGGACGTCGGCGAGTACGTCGCCGACGCCGTCCGCGTCGTCCGGGAGTCCGGGCTGCCCAACCGCACGGACGCGATGTTCACCTCGGTCGAGGGCGAGTGGGACGAGGTCATGGACGTCGTCAAGCGCGCCGTCGCCGCCGTCGAGGCCCGCGCGGGCCGGGTCTCCCTCGTGCTGAAGGCCGACATCCGGCCCGGCGTCACCGACGGTCTGACCTCCAAGGTCGAGACCGTGGAGCGGCACCTCGCGGGCTGACGCCCCGCCCGCACCCCCGCCCACGCGAAGAACCGCGCACGAAGAGCCCCCGGAGCCGGGGGCTCTTCCCGTTCGGGCGAAGAATTCCCCTCTCCCGGACCTGTCGGGTCGACACGTCGTGGTATCTCCCCTTCTGTTGGGATACCGGCATGTTCGACCATGGGAGGCGTGATGCCGTCGGAGGGCCACGATCACGACAACCGCGGGCGTCCCGCGGGTCCGCTCGCCGAGCCGTCCACGGCGGGCTACCGGGTGCGCCGCCGCGGCCTCCCGCGCACCCGGAGGCACCGGATACGCGCCGTCCTGCTGACGGCGTCCGCCCCCGCGCTCGCCGGACTCCTCCTCCTGCACGTGCTGTGGCCCACGCACTGGACGGGGGGCGGGGACGGCCGGAGATGGATGGTGCTCGCCGACTCCGTGACCCTGGTCTCCGTCGGTCTGGCCGAGCTGTTCGCGCTGGCCTGCGCCGCCGCCGTCGCGTACGCGGCGCGGGTGGCCGGGGACCCGGTCCCCGTGACGCCCGGGCCCGGTACCCGGCTCGCCCTCCTCACCACGTACGCGCCGGGCCAGGAGCCCCTGGCCGCGGTGCGGGCCGCGCTGGAGGGTGCCGTGCGTGTGCGGCACCCCGGGCCGCTGGACGTCTGGCTGCTCGACGAGGGCGACGACCCCGAGGCCCGGATGCTCTGCGCCGAGCTGGGCGTGCACCACTTCACCCGCCTCGGGGTCCCCGAGTGGAACCGGGAGGCGGGGCCGCACCGGGCCGGGACGCGGCACGGCAACGTCAACGCCTGGCTCGCCAAGCACGGTGACGCCTACGACTTCGTGGCCACCGCGGCCCCCGGCCACCTCCCGCGCCCGGGTCCGACGGAGCGGATGACCGGCTACTTCCGTGACCCGGACGTCGCCTTCGTCGTCGGCCCGCGGGCGCGCGGACAGCAGGCGTCCGGGTCGCCGCGCGGCCTCCTCCACGCGCTGGTCCAGACGTCCGGCAACCGCTTCGGCGCGCCCCTGCTCGACGGCGCCGACATGGTCGTGCGCGTCGGGGCGCTGCGCCAGGCGGGCGGCCTCGGCGCCGACGCGGCGGCCACCGGTTTCGAGATCCACCGCCTGCGCAACCCGCTCACCGGGCGGTACTGGCGCTCCGTCCACACCGCCGACGTCCGGGCCGCAGCCGAGGCGCCCCGCTCCCCGGCGGACGCGTCCACCCGGCGTCCGGGCCGGTCCAGGGCGGAGTACGCGGCGCTGCTGCGGCTGTACGGGAAGGCGCTGTTCCGGGTGCCGCCCGGCCGGCTCCTCGGCTACACGCTGACGCTCGCCCGCCGCCCGGTGGAGGCCGTCACCTGCCTGTTCGCCGTGCTCAGCGGCGTACTGGTCCTCACCCACCCGCAGGCGCGGGCCTGGGCCGTGCTCGCCCTGGCGGCCTCGCTCGCACCCCTCGTGCCGTGGTCCCTCGCGCGGCTGCGCGGGCGCGGCGGCCGCCCGGCCCCCGGCCCGGCCGGTCCGCCGCTCCCCGCCCGGGAGACGGAGCCCGCACTGGCCGCCGCGAGCACCCCCGGCCCGGGGGACTGACGCGCGGGGCGGCCACCCGGTCCCGGTGGCCGCCCGGCCCTCACAGCTCCTGCGCCGCCAGGGTGATGCCCAGCGGGGTGCGCTCGTACAGCACCTGGTGCCCGTAGCGCCGTGAGGTGAGCAGGCCCGCCGCGCGCAGCACCGACAGGTGCGCGGACACGGAGGAGGGGGCGAGGGACAGGCGGTGCGCCAGCGCGCTCGTCCCGGCCGGTTCGGTGAGCGCGCAGAGCACGTCGGCGCGGGCCCTCCCCAGCAGCCGGGCCAGCGTGTCCGGCGTACGGTCGGCGGACTCCGTCCACAGCCCGCCGATGCCGCGCGCGGGGTAGATCACGGCGGGCTGCCAGGGCGGCTCGTACCCGCCGACGACATCCGGCCACACGAACACGCTGGGCATCAGGACCAGGCCCTGCCCGCCCAGGACCCGGCTGTGGTCCCCCCGGGTGCCGACGACCGTCAGGGTCGAGTCCGCCCAGCGCAGCTGCGGGCTGACCTCGCCCAGCAGTCCCTCGAAGCCGACCTCGGCCAGACGGCGCGAGTGGTAGGCCACGTCCGCCTCCAGCAGCGCGCGCAGCCGGGGCCAGTGCGGCTCGACCATCACCTGCCACGCCCGCTCCAGCAGGTCCGCCAGCTCCTGGACCGCCCGCGCGGGGTCGGCCAGCATCCGGCGCCCGGCGGGGGAGCCGAGGCCGCCGGCGGTGTCGGCCAGTGCGAGCGCCATGTCGTTCCTGGCCGTCTCGGGATCCGTCGCGCGCACGGCGGCCACCTCCTCGGCGAAGGTGGCGAGCGGCCCGAGCGGCGGCGGACAGATGAAGTCCGGGTTGTGCCCCCACTCCGGCATCAGCAGCCACAGCGGCGTGAGGTCCAGCTTCGCCGCGTCCTCCCTCACCCGGCGGAGCCACGGCAGGTGGTAGCCGTGCCGGGAGCGGCGGTGCAGGGTGCGCACGGCCTCCTGCGTCTCCCACAGGGGGGAGAGCGCGAAGCGGCAGCGGAGCAGGTCCCTCTCGTCGAAGTGCAGATGGAACGGCACGGCACCCACCCAACTTTCGGAGTCAGCCGAAAGTCTACGGAGCGCCCGGCCCGTTCCCCCAAGCTGCGTCCATGCCGAACGACACCACCACCCCGGCGGGCACACCCCGCGACGAGCCCGGCGGCGAGGCGCTGTCCCCGGCCCTGCCCCCGGAGCGGGCCTCCTCCCACGACCCGGGCCCCGCTCCGGAGGCAGACCCCGCGGGGGGCTACCGGTCCGTGTTCGCGGTGCGCGAGTTCCGGGCGGTCTTCGCCGCGCACCTGCTCTCCCTCCTCGGCGTGGTCGTCAGCGAGCTGGCGCTCACCGTGCTCGTCTACGACCTCACCGGCTCGCCCCTGCTGTCCGCCCTCACCTTCGCGCTGGGCTTCCTCCCGTACGTCGTCGGCGGCACCCTCTTCGCCGGGGTCGCCGACCGCTACCCCGCGCGCCGGGTCCTCGTCACCTGCGACCTGGTCTGCGCCGGCTGCGTCGCCCTGATGGTGCTTCCCGCCACCCCCGTCCTCGCGCTGCTGGCCCTGCGCTGCGCCGTCGCGGCGGTGGCCCCCGTCTTCACCGGGACGCGGACGGCGGCGCTCACCGACATCCTCGGCGAGGGCGACCTCTACGTCCTCGGCCGCTCCCTGCTGCGCCTGGTCTCCCAGAGCGCCATGCTCGTCGGCTTCGGCGCCGGCGGGGTGCTGCTCACCGTGCTCTCCCCGCGCGGGGCCATCTCGGTCACCGTGGTGACGTTCCTCTGCTCGGCGGCGCTGCTGCGGTTCGGCACCCGGGACCGCCCGGCCCGCGCGGGAGGCGACGCCGGCGGGGCGCTGCTCACCCAGTCGCTGGCCGGGGCCCGGGCCGTCCTCGGCGACCGGCGTATCCGGGGGCTCCTCCTCCTCTTCTGGGTCCCGGCCTTCTTCGTGGTCGCACCGGAGGCCCTCGCGGCCCCGTACGTGGACGCGCTCGGCGCCGGCCCGGCCGCCCTGGGGCTGCTGATGTGCGCGATGGCCGTCGGCCACATCGGTACCGAGCTGTACGTGGGGACCGCCCTCGGCCCCCGCGCCCGCTCCCGGATCGTGCTGCCCGCCGCCGCCCTCGGCCTGCTGCCGCTGGTGCTCTACGCGTTCCGCCCCGGGATGGTGCTGACCGTGGCCGCCCTCGTACTGGCCGGGGCCGGTGCGGCGTACATCATCGGCCTCGACCAGTGGTTCGTCGAGGCGGTCCCCGAGCATCTGCGGGGCCGGGCCATGACCCTTCTCACCGCCGGTCTGATGACGGTCCAGGGGCTCGGCATGGCCCTGGCGGGACTGGCCGCGGAGTTCTTCCCCGTGCACCAGGTGGTCGCGTGCTCGGGGGCGGTGGGCACGGTCTGCACGCTGCTGCTGATCGTGGAGGTGCGTAGAACGCGCGTCCGGTACCGAAGTGCGAGACAGGGCTGACCGCCAAGTGACCAGTGGGTAAGGTCGTGGCGTGCCGAAGCCGCTCAGCCTCCCGTTCGACCCCATCGCCCGCGCCGAGGAACTCTGGCACCGGCGCTGGGGCCCGGTGCCCTCCATGGGCGCGATCACCTCGATCATGCGCGCGCAGCAGATCCTGCTCGCCGAGGTGGACGCGGTGGTCAAACCGTACGGGCTGACCTTCGCCCGGTACGAGGCGCTCGTCCTGCTCACCTTCTCCCAGGCCGGCGAGCTGCCGATGTCCAAGATCGGCGAGCGGCTGATGGTGCACCCCACCTCGGTGACGAACACCGTGGACCGGCTGGTGCGCTCGGGGCTGGTCGCCAAGCGGCCCAACCCCAACGACGGGCGCGGAACCCTGGCCTCCATCACGGACAAGGGCCGCGAGGTCGTCGAGGCGGCCAGCCAGGACCTGATGGCGATGGACTTCGGGCTGGGCGCGTACGACGACGAGGAGTGCGCCGAGATCTTCGCGATGCTCCGGCCGCTGCGCGTGGCCGCCCAGGACTTCGACGACCAGCGCTGACGGGCGCCGCGCGGGGGCGGCGGCGAGGGCCGGGGCGCCGCAAGATCGCCCCGGACCGCCGGTTACGCTCGATGCCATGAAACGCAGTGTGCTGACCCGCTACCGGGTGATGGCCTACGTCACCGCCGTCATGCTGTTGATCCTGTGCGTCTGCATGATCTTCAAGTACGGCTTCGACACCGGTGAGGGTCTGACGCTCGTCGTCTCGCAGGTCCACGGTGTCCTCTACATCATCTACCTGGTCTTCGCCTTCGACCTCGGCTCCAAGGCGAAGTGGCCGATCGGCAAGCTGCTCTGGGTGCTGGTCTCCGGCACGATCCCGACCGCCGCGTTCTTCGTCGAGCGCAAGGTGGTCCAGGAGGTCGAGCCGCTGATCGCCGACGGATCCGCGCAGGCCGTCAAGGCCTGATCCGGGGGACCCGCGAGCCCGCAAACCGCCCCGCGCGAAAGCGTGGGGCGGTTTGCCGTCGACATTTACTAGGACGTCCTAGTAAATTTGATCCATGGACGCTCACGCGATCGAGGAGGGCCGCCGCCGCTGGCAGGCCCGTTACGACAAGGCCCGCAAGCGCGACGCGGACTTCACCACGCTCTCCGGCGACCCCGTGGAGCCCGTGTACGGGCCGCGCCCCGGCGACACCTACGAGGGGTTCGAACGGATCGGCTGGCCCGGTGAGTACCCCTTCACCCGGGGACTCCACCCGACCGGCTACCGGGGCCGCACCTGGACCATCCGCCAGTTCGCCGGCTTCGGCAACGCCGAGCAGACCAACGAGCGGTACAAGTCCATCCTGGCCAACGGCGGCGGCGGCCTCAGCGTCGCCTTCGACATGCCGACCCTGATGGGCCGCGACTCCGACGACGCCCGCGCGCTCGGCGAGGTCGGCCACTGCGGCGTCGCCATCGACTCCGCCGCCGACATGGAGGTCCTGTTCCAGGACATCCCGCTCGGCGACGTCACCACCTCGATGACGATCAGCGGGCCCGCCGTCCCCGTCTTCTGCATGTACCTGGTCGCGGCGGAGCGCCAGGGCGTCGACCCGGCCGTGCTCAACGGCACGCTCCAGACCGACATCTTCAAGGAGTACATCGCGCAGAAGGAGTGGCTCTTCCAGCCCGAGCCGCACCTGCGCCTCATCGGCGACCTGATGGAGCACTGCGCCCGCGACATCCCCGCCTACAAGCCGCTCTCGGTCTCCGGCTACCACATCCGCGAGGCCGGGGCGACGGCCGCGCAGGAGCTCGCGTACACCCTCGCCGACGGCTTCGGCTACGTGGAGCTCGGCCTCTCGCGCGGGCTGGACGTGGACGTCTTCGCCCCCGGGCTCTCCTTCTTCTTCGACGCGCACCTCGACTTCTTCGAGGAGATCGCCAAGTTCCGCGCCGCCCGCCGCATCTGGGCCCGCTGGATGAAGGAGACCTACGGCGCGCGGACCGACAAGGCGCAGTGGCTCCGCTTCCACACCCAGACGGCCGGTGTCTCGCTCACCGCCCAGCAGCCGTACAACAACGTCGTACGCACCGCGGTGGAGGCCCTGTCCGCCGTCCTCGGCGGCACGAACTCGCTGCACACCAACGCCCTGGACGAGACGCTCGCCCTGCCCTCCGCGCAGGCCGCCGAGATCGCCCTGCGCACCCAGCAGGTGCTGATGGAGGAGACCGGCGTCGCCAACGTCGCCGACCCGCTGGGCGGTTCGTGGTACGTCGAGCAGCTCACCGACCGCATCGAGGCCGACGCCGAGAAGATCTTCGAGCAGATCAGGGAACGCGGCACCCGGGCGCATCCGGACGGCAGGCACCCCATCGGACCGATGACCTCAGGCATCCTGCGGGGCATCGAGGACGGCTGGTTCACCGGCGAGACCGCCGAATCCGCCTTCCGCTACCAGCAGTCGCTGGAGAAGGGCGAGAAGCGCGTCGTCGGCGTCAACGTCCACCACGGGTCCGTCACCGGCGACCTGGAGATCCTGAGGGTCAGCCACGAGGTCGAGCGCGAGCAGGTGCGCGCGCTCGCCGCGCGCAAGGAGGCTCGTGAGGACGCGAAGGTCCGCGGCGCGCTGGACGCCATGCTGGCCGCGGCGCGCGACGGCTCGAACATGATCGGGCCGATGCTGGAGGCCGTACGGGCGGAGGCGACCCTCGGCGAGATCTGCGGGGTGCTGCGCGACGAGTGGGGCGTCTACACGGAGCCGCCGGGCTTCTGAGCGGCTGCCCCGGCCCCCCGGGGCCCGTGGCTCCGCTGCGGAGCGGCCGCGCCGAGCCCCGAGAGCAGCAGCACGGTGAAGCGCCGGGCCCAGTCGGTGTCGACGGGCTCGGCGCTCACCAGCGTCCGGTGCACCACGGCGCCGGCGATGACGTCGAAGATCAGGTCGGCGGTCCGGGCCGCCACCGCGGCGTCCGGCTCGGCGGGCAGTTCGCCGCGCCGCTGCGCACGCTCCCGTCCCAGCAGCACGAGGCGCTTCTGCCGGGTCACGATCGAATCGCGTATACGATCCCGCAGCGCCTCGTCCCGCGTGGACTCGGCGACCACCGCCATCAGCGCCGTCTTGGTCTCCGGCCGCTCCAGCAGGGCGGCGAACTGGAGCACGACGGCCTCCACGTCGGCCGGGAGGCTGCCGAGGTCGGGCAGTTCCAGCTCGTCGAAGAGGACGGCGACCGCGTCCACCACCAGTTCGTTCTTGCCGGCCCACCGGCGGTACAGGGTGGTCTTGGCGACCCCCGCCCGGGTCGCCACGTCGCCCATCGTCAGTTTCGACCAGCCGAGGTCCACCAGCGACGCACGGGTCGCCTCCAGGATCGCGGCATCGGCCTCGGGGCTGCGGGGACGTCCGGACCGGGTGGGTCCGGTGGGGCTGCGGCTCAGCATGCGGCGACCATACCGGCCGGTAAGTAGCGTTGACCGGCCCCGGAACCCGTGAGACAGATCACCGTGCGCTCTTGCCCCGCAGGGGGGACCGGCAGTTACGCTACGGGTCGTAGCGTAAGGAGCGGCGGTCCGTCCGTCGCAGCGCCACGAACGATCGACAGCCACAGGCGCCGGGTGGGGACCCGGCACCGAACACGGGGTTTTTCAGGGCCCCGGGACCGTTTCCGTCCGCGCGCCGCGTACACCGGCGTGGCCGTGGACGGGAGCGGTTCACGGATCGCTTTCCGGAACGGTGCGCACAGGGGGGAGGATGTACGTATGCAGCCTAGGAACATGTCCATGAGCGGCGTCGTCGACCTCGCCGCTGTGAAGGCGGCCAACGACGCCAAGGCGAAGGCCGAGCAGGCCCGCGCCGAGTCCGCCCGGCAGGGGGGCGGCGGTGCCGTGGCACCCGCCTCCCTGGTGATCGACGTCGACGAGGCGGGTTTCGAGACCGACGTCCTCCAGCGCTCCACCGAAGTACCCGTCGTCATCGACTTCTGGGCCGAGTGGTGCGAGCCGTGCAAGCAGCTCGGCCCGCTCCTCGAGCGTCTGGCCGCCGAGTACAACGGCCGGTTCGTGCTGGCCAAGGTCGACGTCGACGCCAACCAGATGCTGATGCAGCAGTTCGGGATCCAGGGCATCCCGGCGGTCTTCGCCGTGGTGGCCGGGCAGGCGCTCCCGCTCTTCCAGGGCGCCGCCCCCGAGAGCCAGATCCGGCAGACGCTCGACCAGCTGATCCAGGTCGGCGAGGAGCGTTTCGGTCTCACCGGGATCGTCGTCGACCCGGACGCCGGAGCGGGCGACGCCGAGAGCGCCCCGGCCGAGGTGCCCGCCGGACCGTACGACGCGCAACTGGAGGCCGCCGCCCAGGCGCTGGACGCCAACGACTTCGACGCCGCGGTCCAGGCGTACCGCGGTGTCCTGTCCGACGACCCGGTCAACACCGAGGCGAAGCTGGGCCTCGCCCAGGCCGAACTCCTGGGGCGTGTCGCCGGCATGGACCCGCAGGAGGTCCGCAAGGAGGCCGCGGAGAACCCGGCCGCCCCGGCGGCGCAGATGGCCGCCGCCGATCTGGACCTGGTGGGCGGTCACGTCGAGGACGCCTTCGGACGGCTCGTCGAGACGGTCCGCCGCAACTTCGGTGACGACCGCGACGCCGTACGGGTGCGGCTGCTGGAACTCTTCGAGGTGATCGGCCCCGACGACCCCCGGGTCACCGCCGCCCGGACCGCCCTGGCGCGCGTCTTGTTCTGATGTGACAACACGGCCGTGGAGCCCTCGGGGCGCCACGGCCGTTTTCGCCGTCGGACGACAAGTAACGCATTCGCTTTACCAAAACTTGATAAAAGTACGTGCTGTTACTCGCAGTAAATCGCCTCCACGGGTCTGTCCGGTTTGAGGCTGTAATCCCGTCATTCGTACGTCCCTTCGGTGCCACCCTGTGTGGCCGGACGGTACCCCGCTGTCGTGTCCTGGTTATCGGGTCGTTACTAGCCAGTAACGACCCCCCTTGTGTCAGCGCCGTGAATGCACCACGATCGGCCACGCTCGGTCCAATGCCCGCCGGCCCGGCCACCAGTCGGCGCGGGTGGGTCTGTTGGGTCCCCACCGGGTGGTCGGCGGCAGTGGCGCCGATCGCGGACAGGGGGGTTCCTGCCCTGGGCAGGGCCTGTCCGGACCGGTCGCGCAGACGCGTGGCCAGTGGTTGTCGCTCGGGGGTGATCGCCGGTGATTCGGATGCGGTACGCGCCTCCGGTCAGGGCGCTCTCCTTCCCGAGGACGTAGCACTTCTCCCATCCCAGGGCGGGCGCGATGCCCGTACCGGAGATGTACGTCCGAGAAGGAGGAAATATATGAGTTCGCAGGTTCGCGGTGGTACCAGATGGAAGCGTTTCGCTCTGGTCATGGTGCCGAGTGTCGTCGCGACCGCCGCGGTCGGCGTCGGCCTGGCGCAGGGCGCGCTCGCCGCGTCGTTCAGTGTCTCCGGCCAGGAGTTCAAGGTCAGCGCCGCTGAACTCGAGGGCTACGACTTCGTCCAGTACGGCAGCGTGGCGACGGGCAAGACCCTGAAGGGCAAGGACATGGCCGCCCCGGTGGCGGTGTCCGGCTTCAGCAAGGCCTACATCACCAACATGTGCCAGTCGGTCGTCACGCCTGACCTGCCGTTCGGTCTGGGCAACGTCACCCTCCAGCTCAAGGCGGGCGGCGCTGGGCACGACCGTGTCTACGCCAAGGACCTCTACCTCGATGTCTCGCAGCTCGACGCCGACGCGTCGTTCACGAACATCGACATCGGTGTCGCGGCCGGTTCCCTCAAGGACCCGAACAACCCGGATTCCATCGGCATCCAGCCCGGAACCCAGGCGAACCCGTACGGCTTCTCGCAGCGTGCCGAGAAGGCCGTGCTGAAGGGCGTCAAGCAGAAGGCGTGGGCCACGACGGCAGGCACCTTCAACCTCAGCGGTCTGCAGCTGAAGCTCCACAATGGCGTCAAGGAGTGCTACTAAGCACCCGCCGGGGTGGCCGGGGCCCGTGCAGCGGACCCCGGCCGCCCACCCTTCTTCTTCTCACAGCAGTACCGGTTCCAGGGAGCTGTTTTCCATGAGCCCCGAGTCCACAGGGCAGAACGAGCACTACCTCACCGTCTACCGGCGGGGATTCCGCGCCTGGCGGGGTAACCGGCCTTTCTGGGCGGGCCTGTTCACCATCCTGGGTGGCCTACCCATCGCGTACTTCCCCTACGCGAACATGCACCTCGGCAACATGACGATCGCGATGTCCACCACCGCCGGCGCCGGGTCCCTGATCATCGGGGTCCTCCTCGTCACGCTGGGTCTCACGATGTGGTTCCACCACATCGTGCGGGTGTTCGCCGGTGTCGCCGCGATCCTGCTCGCCCTGATATCCATACCGGTCGCCAACATCGGCGGTTTCGTCGTCGGCTTCCTGTTCGCCCTCATCGGTGGAGCTCTCTCCATCTCCTGGGCCCCGGGCGACCCGGAGGCAGCACAGGCCCCCGACGGTCCGGAGGCACGGACGGTCCGGGACGACGTCCGTGCGGCGCCGGAGTACGACCGGGCATCCCACGACACGGCCGAGGAGCCGCGGGGGCCGATGCTGTTCAAGGCGGTGGCCGAGGCCGACGGCGGGAGGCACCGTGCGGGGTGACGACAGCCGGACGGACGACCTCGGGCCGCAGGACCTTCCGGAGCGAAGAGGGCCCCGCCACGCGGCGCCCAGGAAGTCGCTCCTGACGAAGCTCCACATGCCGGCGGGCAAGAAGGCGTTCGCGCTCGCGGCGATGCCGACGGCGGTCTTCGTGGGCATGGGGCTCACCCCCAGGCTGGCGATGGCCGACGACAGCTCGGACATCCCCTTCGCACCCGGGCCGTGTGTGACCCGCTCCGACGAGCCGTCCGAGTCCCAGGAGCCGACCCCGAGCGCCACGCCGTCCGACGACGTGGGCAAGGACGACGCGGGCAAGGACGACGCCGGCAAGGACGACGCCGGCGAGGACGACGGGCCCGCGACACCGGAGCCCTCCGCGAGCTCGACCGCGGGCGCGTCCGACGAGGACAAGCCCGCGGAGACCTCCGGTGGCAAGGCCGCCACATCGGCCACCCCCGCACCCACCGAGTCGAAGAACCCCCTCGACCCGCTGGGCGTGGGTGACGCGCTCAAGGACCTCTTCGGCGGACAGGACAAGGAGACGGCCGCGCCGTCCCCCAGCGCCACCGCGACGACGACCCCCGGGCCGTCGAAGAGCGCCGCCGCCCCCGAGCCGGTGGAGAAGGCGAAGGACACGGCGAAGGAGACGGTCGACAAGACCACCGACGCCATCCGTGGAGCGGCCGAGAAGGCGGGCAAGGACGTCGAGGAGCTCGACGACGACGTCAAGGGCCTCGACCCCGTGAAGGACGAGGACATCCCGGACGGCGCCAAGGAGCGCTTCCCCTGCCCGACCGCCGACCCCGACGCGCTCGCCGCGGCCGAACTGGAGCCCGGCATCCCGCTGCTCCCCAACGACCCCTGGATCCTGGAGTCGTCGAAGCTCACGCTCACCGGGCTCGACTACGCGGGCATCGTCGAGGTGCGCAAGGGGGACGGCAGCACCAAGAAGGCGCTGAAGTTCACCGCGAGCTCCATCGACATCAAGGACCTGCACCAGCTGACCAAGGGTCCGGCCGGAACCACCGGTCACGTCAAGGCGAGTGAGGGCTCCACGTCCACCATCCGCAACGGCACGGTGACGATGTACACGGAGGAACTGAAGGGCAACCTCTTCGGCCTCATCCCGATCACCTTCAGCCCGGAGAGCCCGCCGCCGCTGAACGTCCCCTTCGCCTTCTTCACCGACGTGAAGGTGACCCAGGCCGGCCAGTTCGGCGGCACGCTCACCGTCCCCGGCCTGCAGAACTACTTCACCGGCGGCAACAGCTAGACCCCGCAGACCCGTTCGGGAGCCGCACAGGACTGCGGGCCGTACCCCTCACCGAGGGGTACGGCCCGCAGTCGTCTCCGGGTGCGCCGCCGTGGGCCGGCCTGCCGCAGCCGGGGCAGCGGCCCCCGCGTGTACGGGTCCGGGCGGGGCGGGCTCTGCTTCTCCCGACCCGCCCGGACGCGTTCAGCGCCGGTTGAGACCTTCCTCCACCAACAGGTCCGGGTAGCCGAGGCGTCTGCCGAGCGCCACGAACGCCTCGAGGGTGCTCGTGTCGACCGGGACGGAGTACGCCTTCATCGCCCGCAGGAACAGCCGAAAGCCGAGGTCGGCACAGACCTGGACCACCACCTGTTCCAGCGCCGGTACCAGACCCGTCCGCGGCAGGGAGTTGAACCGCTGTCCCACCTCGTCCGCCAGCGTCAGATCATGGGCGGCCCGGCCCATCACCCGCAGGACGGCGTCGCGCAGCGCGTCGTCCGTCACCGGATCGGCGGCCGGCGGAACGAAGCCGGGAGCACGGCGGACCTCGGCGGAGAGCCATGCGGACCCGATCCTCTCCAGCCAGGCCCGAGGAGCGACATCCTCCTTGCACGGGTCGAACACGTGGTCCGTGGAGCCGACCCACGCCGTCCGTACGGTCCCTTCGGGCAGCGCGGAATCCAGCAGGCGCCGCACGTCGCGTCCCAGTTGCAGCGCCGCCGAACCGTCCAGGTCGGACACCGACCGCTCCGCGATCAGGACCATGGCGGAGACCGGTCCCCGTTCGACCAGGCAGTCGAGTTCGGCGGGAAGCAAGTCGGTCAGCTCTCCGCACTGCTCCGAAAGCCAGGAGAGACCGGTCTCACGCGTCATGTTCACTCCGGATAGGCGGTGTAGACGACCCAGGTCCTGGGTTTGGCATGCCCCTTGGCGAACTTCAGCTCCAGGTGCACGACGTTGCCGACGGCGACACCCTGCGGACCGTCCTTCACCCACTTCCGGCCGAGGGAACTACCGAATCCCGAGACCGGCACACGGATGGTCAGCAAGTCCTTCCGCGGGTCGAAGCTGATGCCCTTGCCGACCCTCTGAGCCTGCTTGATCCTCCATGATTCCAGCTTCTTCGCGTTGCCGGGCACCTTGATCCAGTCGGTCATGGCCTGGTCGACCGCCCCGGTGGCGGTCGCCTGGTCCGTCCACTTCGTGGACGTGCCCTTCTCCACCGCCTTCTCGGCCATCCTGGCGTCGCTGGGGTTCACGTGCTCGCCGATGGTGTGGGCGCCCTCGATGCCCTCGTCGCCGACGATGCTGGTGCAGTTGTGGACGAGCACGTCCTGCGGGCGGTCGCCGCCGGTGCCGACGTAGAACGTGCGGAAACCGTCGACCGTGAGGTCGTACACCTCGCTGGGCGCCAGCCCCGTCCGGTCCTCGATGCCGTGCACCCGGTGGAGGGTGCCCTCGGGGGTGCGCAGGCGGTCGCCCACCCGCAGATCCGAGACGAGCGTCCAGCCCCGTCCCTCGACGTGGAACCGGTGCCCGGCCGTGCTGGTCAGGAGCCCGTCGCCGACGGTGATGTCCACGAGGCGCGTGGTGTCGTGGCGGAACGTGTCGCTCACCGGCTGAGCCGCCGACCGGCCGGTCGCCGGATCGGTGGCCAGTACCGTCTCACCCACGCGTACGTCGCTGATGGCCTTGCGTGAACCGTCCGCCATGAGGACACGTGTGCCGGCGGGGAAACTGTTGGTCCTGCAGAGCGTGACCAGGTCCTCGTAGCTGTTGACCGTGTTCTCGATCCGCGCGAGCGTCGCGGGATTCACGTCCAGGGCCTTCAGCGCGACGAACGCCTCCCGTACGCCGATCCCGGTCTTCATCGCAGCGTCAAGGGCTCTGATCCCCTCGACGACCTTCCCGAGCGCCTTGCCGGGGACGAAGTTGGAAGCGGCCCAGGCGCAGCCGCTGACACTGCCGTGCCAGCAGTCCACGAAGTCCTGGACCAGGATCGCCTTTCCGATCTGGAGGTAGGTCTGGAGAAGCCCCTTGAGGATGTCGGCCTGGGTGAAGGTCTGGGTGATCTTCCTGGTCAGGCCCTTGAACGGCTCGGCTCCCAGGTGCACGGTGTCCGATGACGGGCACCCTGACACGGTGGCCGGGACATCGGCGTTGGTGCACAGGTAGAAGTCGACCATCACGTCGAACGTGTACGTGAAGGTGACGGTGCAGCTCGTACCGAAGCCGGGCGGCAGCTCGCACGGCTTGTCCTGCTTGGTGTCCGTGACCTTGACGCTGTCCTCGTCGACGACGAAGAACGTGCCACCGATCCCTGTGCCGGCGCCGCTGCTCACCTGCTGGTTCGCCGACTTGCGCTCGGCGGACGCCGCCGCCTCCTGCGCGGATTCGGCGTACTTCTGGGCGTCCTTGGCTGCTTCTTCAGCCGCGGTCGCGGCCACGTCGGCCCGAGTGGCGGCGGCTCGGGCGTCCGCTGCTGCCTCCTCCGCCTCCGCCGCGGCCGCGCGGGCGGCACCGGCGTCGAGGGCGGCCTGGTCGGCGGAGTCACGGGCCTGGACGGCATAGCTCTCGGCGCGGCCGGCCGCCGCGTCGGCCGCTGCCGCGTCGGCCGTGGCCTGGCGGTCGTACTCGATGGTGCGGGCCAGTGACGTCTGCGCCTTGGCGGCGGCGGTGGCCGCGTCCGCGGCGTAGCCGAGAGCCTCCTTGGAGTACCCACGGGCGTCCGCCGCGTGCCGGGCCGCGTTCGCCGCGTGCTGGTAGGCGGCCTTGGCGTCGCCCTGTGCCTTGTCGGCGATGACCTGAGCGCTCGCCGCCTCCTCCGCGGCGTTCTTGGCGTGCGTGTCCGCGACGGCCTTCTGCTGCTCGGCGATCGTCTTCGACGCCTGGCCCGAGAGGACCACCAGCCCCGCGGCGGAGTCCTTGGAGACGTACGGAGAGCCGAGCTGGATGGCGTCGTTCGCGGGTTCGGCGACCTGGGAGGCGGCGTTACCGGCGTCGACAGCGGCCTGGGCGGTGATGTAGGCGTAGCCCGCGGCCTTGACCGAGGCCACCACGGCCTTGTCGGCTTCCTTCTGCGACGCGTCGGCGTGCGACTTGGCGGCCTTGGCCTGCGCCTCCGCCTCGTCTGCCAGCTCGACCGCCGTCTTCGCCTCGGAAGCGGCGTGCCGGGCGGCGTCGATGGCGTCGGCGGCCGTACTCGTCGCGGTCCTCACCGCGGCGTCAGCCTTCAGCTTCGCCGCCTGCGCGCCGTCCGACGCGGCGCGCGACCGCTTCGCGGCCGCCTCGGCCCGCGTTGCCGCCGCGTCGGCGTCGGCTGCCGCCTGGGTCGCGGCATCAGCCTCGGAACGCGCCCGGCCGGCAGCGGCCTCGGCGTTGTCGGCGTATCCGGACGCCGCGTCCGCGGCCGCTCTGGACGCTGTGGCGTTGTCGTCGGCCTCGTGCGCCTCGGCGAAGGCCTCCTTCGCATCCGCCTTGGCGCGGGCCGCGTCGGCCTTCTGCTCGGCGTCCCAGGCGTCGTCGCGCAGGTCGCGCGCCTTGTCCCGGGCCGTCTCCGCGTCATCCTTGCGGGCGACCGCGGTGGCCTCCGCGGCCTCCGCCTTGTCCTTGGCGTCCTTCGCCTTCGACGCCTCGCCCTCGGCGTTCTGCTTGTGCTGGGCTGCCTCGGCCTGCTTGGCGGCGGCTGTTGCCTTCTCCTTCTTCGCCGTCGCCTCCTCGGCCTCGGCGGCGAGCCGCTTGGCGTGGGCGTCGGCGGCCGCGGCCTTGGCGTCGCCCTCGGCCTTCAGGGTCTCGGCGAGCTTGGCCTCCGCGGTCTCCTTGTCCTTCTTGGCGTTGTCGCGGTGGATCTTGGCCGCGTCCGCCGCCGCCTTGGCCTGCAACTCGGCGGCGTACGCCGCCTGCTTGCGGAACTCGGCCTTCGACTGCGCCGCCTGGGCGAGTGCCCGCTGGGTGATCGTCGCGCTGTCACCGGCGGCTGCCCGGGTGGCTGCCTCGGCGGTCTCGCCCGCCTTCACCATGGCGGTGAGCGCGGCGGCCGCGCCCTGGGTGACCTGTGCCTTCTGCTGGCCGACCAGCAGGCCGCGGCCACGCGGCGCGCCGTTGGCGTCCGCGACGGCGTAGGCGGCCTGCTCGGCGGTGGCACTGGCCGTGGCTGCCTTCGCCGCCGCCGCTGCCTGCGCCTTGAGGACGGCGAGCTGCGCCTTCGCGGAGGCCTGGGCCGCGACGATCCCCTTCTTCGCCTTGTCGAACTGGGCCGTCGGCGGAAGGGTGCCGTTGTGCGCGGACACCTTGACGGTGAATTTCTGCGCGCTGGTGGTGTTGCAGGTGTACGTCAGCGCGTCCTGGCCGTTGGTGAACGACGGCAGGTTCAGGCACTTGCCGGTGCCGACGTTCTTCAGGGCCGTGGTGGCCCGGACGTTGTACTCCCAGGTCTGAGCCGGGGAGCTGTTGCACGTCCAGAGCTGGATCTTCGTGCCGTTCGCCGAGTTGTTCGACGACACGTCGACGCACTTCTGCGCGTTCACGTTGCGCAGGTGCAGCCCGGCGTCGTCACCGGAGACCTCCCACTGCTGCCCCGCGGTGCTGTTGCACGTGTACATCTGGACCACGGTGCCGTTGGTCTTACCGCCGCCGGCGGCCTCCAGGCACTTGCCCGCCGCTCCGGGGACCTGGATCACCGTCGGTGAGCTGCCGATCCAGCCGATGCCGCCGGAGGCCCAGTAGTCCTGCCATCGGGTGAGGTGGTCGGTGACCCAGGAGTGGCCCAGCATCTGGCCCAGGGCCTGGGAACCGGCCACGAGGGCCTTCGTGGCGTCCTTGTTGGCGTTCAGGAGCTGGTCGCGCTGCGTGGCCTGGGAGGCGATCTCCTGCTGCCACTCGGTGGCCGCGGTCGCGGAGACACCGCCCAGCACCTTGCTCGGGTCGATCGGATCACGCCAGGCGCACGAGGCGAACCGGGACTTCAGGTCCTCGACCGCGATGCGGTGCTCGGGGGTGCCCGGGGCGGGCGCGGTACGCGCGAGTCCTCCGGAGGCGAGGAAGAGGCGGGCGTTGTCCGCGCCGGTGGGCTCCAGGGACCAGTCCGTCAGGTGCTCGAACGCGGCCTGTTCGGCGAGCGCACGGTTCCACTCGTCCCTGGGGAGGCCCGGGTCGGGGTCCTGCCCGTACAGCGGGGTGCCCAGGTCCTTGACCGCCTTGAGCGTCGCGGCGTCCGCCGGCGGCGTGGGGTCCTCGTAGAAGTCGCTCTCGTCCTTCCAGAAGCGGTCGGCGATCCAGGTGGTCAGGCCGGTCTGCTCGTGGAAGTCCTTCCGGCCGTCGTTGCTCGTGCCCGGCGGCCAGTGGAAGGACGTGTTGGTGAAGCCGGCCGGGGTGTCGAGCCCGTAGACCGGAGCCTTCCAGCCTTCGTTGAGCGCGTTGACGGCGTCCAGTTCGGCTTCCGCGGCGTCCCGGTCCCTGGTGTAGGCCGTCGCGAGCGGGGTGTCCTCCCAGTGGTCCCGGTTAGCCAGCACATGGAGCTGTTCGGGCGTCTTGCCGAGAGCGTCCTGCGCCGTCCGGGCCATGGACGACCCGCCGAGCCGCAGGACGTCGCTCATCAGGCACTGGTCCTGGCGCAACTGTTCGGCGGCGGTGTCCTCGTACCAGTCGTAGGAGTCGCCGGCCGGTTCCATGGCCGGTCCGGCGAACCGGTCGGACAGGTCCGCGCGGACTCCGAGACCGGCCAGGAGTGCTACGGCGAGCAGGGGCGGGACGAGGCGGGCGGACCGCGTGACCCGTCGGGGCACGGGTCTCGGCGACCCTGGAGATGTGGAACGCAACTGCGCATCCTCTGCATGAAGGAACGGACACGACCGGGAGGTGGCTGACGGCCGGCTCAGGGGCGCTGTGCGCGGGCCTTCCGGCCCGGCCGCACAGGGTCAGGAGCGGCGGTTGCGTCCGTCCGGTATGAGAGGCGCTGACTGCGGATGGTGCTGCATGGCGACATGACTTCCCCCCGGTGTCACGGTGTCCCCCCGGTCGCTCGAATGACGTTGCACGATCGCGGAGATGAGACGGATCCGGTCAGGGTGCGGCATCACTTTAGATAGAAGTCGACTCTTCAGGGTGCGAGAAATGAGCATCCCGGCTCGCAGGTTGGCGCGAATCGGGTTGTTTCTGCACCACCGGGTGAGGGGCCCGTCCTGCGCGGGGACCTTCGGGAGCACGTGGCGGCCTGTGAGGGAGATGTGAAGGAGTGGTGACGGAGTCCGGAGGAAACTGGCTGAATGTCGCCTGTGCGTCGAGGCTCGACGGAGTCCGGCGGTCCGCTCCGGCGCGGGCGGCCCCCGGATCGTTCACGCCGGGCGCGGCGCCGGAACCGCCCTCTTCCGGCCGCCCGGCCGCCGGGGCGTGGCCTCCCCGCCTTTGTCACGGCGCGCTCTGCCCCGCCGGACTGGGCGGCGGGCCCGGGTTGAGTACCGGGGCACGGGCCACAGTCGTGCGGGCGGGGCCGGTCAGGCGCGCTCGCCGCTCAGGTGGTGCACCCGGACCATGTTGGTGGTGCCGGGGACACCGGGGGGCGAACCGGCGGTGATGACCATCGTGTCGCCGTCGCTGTAGCGGTTCAGCTTCAGCAGCTCGGCGTCCACGAGGTCGACCATGGCGTCCGTGTTGTCCACGTGCGGCACGACGTAGGACTCGACGCCCCAGCTCAGCGCGAGCTGGCTGCGGGTGGACTCCTCCGTGGTGAAGGCCAGGATCGGCTGCGCGACGCGGTAGCGGGAGAGGCGGCGGGCGGTGTCACCGGACTTGGTGAAGGCCACCAGCGCCTTGCCGTCCAGGAAGTCCGCGATCTCGCAGGCCGCCCGGGCCACCGAACCGCCCTGCGTACGCGGCTTCTTGCCCGGCACCAGCGGCTGGAGGCCCTTGGACAGGAGCTCCTCCTCGGCGGCGACGACGATCTTCGACATCGTCTTGACCGTCTCGACCGGGTACGCGCCCACGGAGGACTCCGCCGACAGCATGACCGCGTCCGCGCCGTCCAGGATCGCGTTGGCGACGTCGGACGCCTCGGCGCGGGTCGGCCGCGAGTTGGTGATCATCGACTCCATCATCTGGGTCGCCACGATCACCGGCTTGGCGTTGCGGCGGCACAGCTCGATGAGGCGCTTCTGCACCATCGGGACCTTCTCGAGCGGATACTCGACGGCGAGGTCGCCGCGGGCGACCATCACACCGTCGAAGGCGGCGACGACGCCCTCCATGTGCTCGACGGCCTGCGGCTTCTCCACCTTGGCGATGACGGGGACCCGGCGGCCCTCCTCGTCCATCACCTTGTGCACGTCCTTGACGTCCTCGGCGTCCCGCACGAAGGACAGCGCGACCAGGTCGCAGCCCATCCGCAGGGCGAACCGCAGGTCCTCGACGTCCTTCTCGGAGAGCGCGGGCACGTTGACCGCCGCACCCGGGAGGTTGATCCCCTTGTGGTCGGAGATGACACCGCCCTCGATGACGATCGTGGTGACCCGGGGGCCGTCGACCGAGACGACCTTGAGCTCGACGTTGCCGTCGTTGATCAGGATCGGGTCACCCTTGGTGACGTCCCCGGGCAGCCCCTTGTACGTGGTGCCGCAGACCGACCTGTCGCCGGCGACGTCCTCGGAGGTGATCACGAACTCGTCCCCGCGGACCAGCTCGACCGGCCCCTCGGCGAACTTGCCGAGACGGATCTTGGGGCCCTGGAGGTCGGCGAGGACGCCGACCGCGCGGCCGGTCTCGGCCGCGGCCTTGCGGACGCGGTCGTAACGGCCTTGGTGTTCCTCGTGGGAACCGTGACTGAAGTTGAAACGGGCCACGCTCATGCCGGCCTCGATCAGAGCGACGAGCTGCTCATGGGAGTCGACGGCGGGACCGAGGGTGCAGACGATTTTGGAACGGCGCATGAGGCGGATCCTATCGGTTTGTTTCACTGCGGAATATTCCGTCTGGTGGAAGATACAAAGGGGCGCGGGCCCGCTCAGTTGTGGACCAGGGCGAAGGTCTGGCCGGCGATCTCCAGCTCCTCGTCCGTAGGTACGACGGCGACCGCGACCCGCGCGCCGTCGGGGGAGATCAGCCGCGGTTCGCCGGACCGTACGGCGTTGCGGTCCGCGTCCACGGCCAGGCCGAACCCCTCCAGTCCCGCGAGCGCAGCCTCTCGCACGGGAGCCGAGTTCTCCCCGACCCCCGCCGTGAACACCACGGCGTCCACCCGGCCGAGGACCGCCGAATAGGCGCCGATGTACTTCTTCAGCCGGTGGACGTAGATGTCGAACGCGAGCGCGGCGCGCTCGTCGCCCTCGTCCACCCGGCGCCGGATCTCCCGCATGTCGTTGTCGCCGCAGAGGCCGACCAGGCCGCTCCTCTTGTTCAGCAGGACGTCGATCTCGTCCGCCGACATCCCCGCCACCCGCTTCAGGTGGAAGGTGACGGCCGGGTCGATGTCCCCCGAACGCGTACCCATGACCAGCCCCTCCAGGGGGGTCAGCCCCATCGACGTCTCCACGCAGCGCCCGCCCGCCACCGCGGAGGCCGAGGCGCCGTTGCCCAGGTGCAGCACGATCACGTTCACCTCGGCCACGGGGCGGCCCAGCAGCTCGGCCGTCCTGCGTGACACGTACGCGTGCGAGGTGCCGTGGAAGCCGTAGCGGCGGATGCGGTGCGCGTCGGCGGTCTCGACGTCGATCGCGTACCGCGCCGCGTACTCCGGCATCGTCGTGTGGAACGCGGTGTCGAAGACCGCCACCTGGGGAAGGTCCGGGCGCAGCGCCCGCGCCGTGCGGATCCCGGTGATGTTCGCCGGGTTGTGCAGCGGGGCGACCGGCACCAGCCGTTCGATCTCCGTCAGCACCTCGTCGGTGACGACGGTGGGCTCGCTGAACCTCAGCCCGCCGTGCACCACCCGGTGGCCGATGGCCGCCAGCTCGGGGGAGTCCAGGCCGAGCCCGTCGGCCGCCAGCTCCTCGGCGGCGGCCTTCAGCGCCTCCTCGTGGCCCGCGATCCGGCCGGTGCGCTCGCGGGTCCCCCCGCCCCCGGCCGGGGTGTGCACCAGCCGGGAGGACGACTCGCCGATCCGCTCGACCAGACCGGTGGCCAGCCGCGAGCGGTCGCGCATGTCCAGCAGCTGGTACTTCACCGACGAGGAACCGGAATTGAGCACGAGAACGCGGTGGGCGTCAGTCATGGAGCGGGAACCTCCGCTGGTCGGGTCGGTGGACATGGCGGTCATTCCTCGCTCTGCGCCTGGATCGCCGTGATGGCCACCGTGTTGACGATGTCCTGGACCAGCGCGCCGCGGGACAGGTCGTTGACCGGCTTGCGCAGTCCCTGAAGGACCGGGCCGACCGCGACCGCGCCGGCGGAGCGCTGGACCGCCTTGTAGGTGTTGTTGCCGGTGTTGAGGTCGGGGAAGACCAGTACGGTCGCCCGGCCCGCCACCTCCGACGCCGGCAGCTTGGTCGCGGCGACGGACGGCTCGACCGCCGCGTCGTACTGGATCGGGCCCTCGATCCTCAGGTCCGGCCGTGAGGCGCGTACCCGCTCCGTGGCCTCCCGCACCTTGTCGACGTCGGCGCCCGTGCCCGAGGTGCCCGTCGAGTACGAGAGCATCGCGATCCTGGGCTCCACGCCGAAGCGGGACGCGGTGACCGCCGACTGCACCGCGATGTCCGCGAGCTGCTCGGCGTCCGGGTCGGGGTTGACGGCGCAGTCGCCGTAGACCAGCACCTTGTCGGCGAGGCACATGAAGAAGACGGAGGAGACGATCGAGGCCTCGGCCTTCGTCTTGATGATCTCGAACGCCGGCCGGATCGTGGCCGCCGTGGAGTGCACCGAGCCGGAGACCATGCCGTCGGCCAGGCCCTCCTGGACCATCAGGGTGCCGAAGTAGTTGACGTCCGAGACGACGTCGTAGGCCAGCTCCACCGTCACCCCGCGGTGTGCGCGCAGCACGGCGTACCGCTCGGCGAAGCCCTGGCGCAGCTCCGAGGTCTGCGGGTCGACGATCCGGGTCCCGGCGAGGTCGATGCCCAGATCGGCCGCCTTCTTGCGGATGACGTCGGTGTCGCCGAGGAGGGTCAGGTCGCAGACGTCGCGGCGCAGCAGCACGTCGGCGGCGCGCAGGACGCGCTCCTCGGTGCCCTCCGGCAGGACGACCCGGCGCCGGTCGGAGCGGGCCTGCTCCAGCAGTTCGTGCTCGAACATCATCGGGGTGACCCGGCCGCTGCGGGCCACGGAGATCCGCTCCAGCAGCGCGCCGGTGTCCACGTGGCGCTCGAAGAGACCGAGGGCGGTCTCCGCCTTGCGTGGCGTCGCCGCGTTCAACTTGCCTTCCAGTGCGAAGAGTTCGCCCGCCGTGGGGAAGGACCCCCCGGTCACCGCGATGACCGGGGTGCCGGGGGCGAGGCGGGCCGCCAGCCGGAGTATCTCCTCGCCGGGGCGCTCGTTCAGGGTCAGCAGGACACCGGCGATGGGCGGGGTGCCCGCGCTGTGCGCGGCGAGCGAACCGATGACCAGGTCGGCGCGGTCGCCGGGGGTGACGACCATGCAGCCCGGGGTCAGGGCCTTCAGGAGGTTCGGCAGCATGGCGCCGCCGAACACGAAGTCCAGCGCGTCCCGGGCCAGCCCCGAGTCGTCGCCGAGCAGAACCGTTCCGCCCAGCGCGGTGGTGATCTGGGCGACGGTGGGCGCGGAGAGCGCGGGATCGTCCGGAAGGACCGAGCAGGGGACCGGGAGCTGCTCCCTCAGCCGTTCGGCGATGTCCGAGCGGTCCTCGGAGGCCACCCGGTTCACGACCATGGACAGGACGTCGCAGCCGAGACCGGCGTAGGCCCGGTAGGCGTTGCGCGTCTCGGCGCGGACGGACCCGGCGTCCTGGTCCTTGCCGCCGACCACCGCGATCACCGAGGCGCCGAACTCGTTGGCGAGGCGGGCGTTGAGGGCCAGTTCGTCGGGGAGCTGGGTGGCGGCGAAGTCGCTGCCGAGGACGAGCACGACCTCGTAGTCGCGGGCCACCCGGTGGAAGCGCTCGACGAGCAGGGAGACCAGCTCGTCGGTGCCCTTCTCCGCCTGGACCGCGGAGGCCTCCTGGTAGTCCAGGCCGAAGACGGTCTCCGCGCTCTGCGACAGCCGGTAGCGCGCCCGCAGCAGCTCGAACAGGCGATCGGGCCCGTCGTGGACCAGCGGGCGGAACACACCGACCCGGTCCACCTGACGCGTCAGCAGCTCCATGACGCCCAGATCGACGACCTGGCGGCCGTCTCCCCGGTCGATCCCGGTCACGTACACACTGCGCGTCACGCGTGGTCTCCCGTCCTGAATGGCTGGCATTGCCCTCTTGACGATACCTATCCGGGCAGGTATGTCGCCCGCCGGGCAGCGGCCCCCGGAGGCCCCGCACCGGTGCGGCCGTGAGCGCGAGCGCCCGGCCGGGCGTGGGACAATCGTCATGGCTCACGGTACGGGGGTTTCTCGACGGGTCCCCGGAATGCATGGCACTAGCGAGCAGGAGACAGAGCGGGATGCGCATCGGAATTCTCACCGCAGGCGGCGACTGCCCAGGCCTGAACGCTGTGATCCGGTCGGTCGTGCACCGTGCCGTGGTGGGGCACGGCGACGAGGTCATCGGCTTCGAGGACGGCTTCAAGGGACTGCTCGACGGCCACTTCCGGCCCCTCGACCTGAACGCGGTCAGCGGCATCCTGGCCCGCGGCGGCACGATCCTCGGCTCGGCCAGGCTGGAGCGCGACCGGCTGCGCGAGGCCGCCGAGAACTGCGCCGAACTGTCCATGCGTTACGGCATCGACGCGCTGATCCCGATCGGCGGCGAGGGCACGCTCACCGCGGCCCGCATGCTGTCCGACGCCGGGATGCCCGTCGTCGGCGTCCCGAAGACCATCGACAACGACATCTCCGCCACCGACCGGACCTTCGGCTTCGACACCGCCGTGGGCGTCGCGACCGAGGCCATAGACCGTCTCAAGACCACCGCCGAGTCCCACCAGCGGGTGATGGTCGTCGAGGTCATGGGCCGCCACGCGGGCTGGATCGCCCTGGAGTCCGGCATGGCGGGCGGCGCCCACGGCATCTGCCTGCCCGAGCGCCCCTTCCAGGTCGACGACCTGGTCAAGATGGTCGAGGAACGCTTCGCGCGCGGCAAGAAGTTCGCCGTCGTCTGCGTCGCCGAGGGCGCGCACCCGGCCGAGGGCTCCATGCCGTACGCCAAGGGGGAGATCGACCAGTTCGGCCACGAACGCTTCAAGGGCATCGGCAACCGCCTGGCCGCCGAGCTGGAGCTGCGCCTCGGCAAGGAGGCCCGGCCGGTCATCCTCGGGCACGTGCAGCGCGGTGGCACACCGACCGCGTACGACCGGGTGCTGGCGACCCGCTTCGGGTGGAACGCCGTGGAGGCGGTGCACCGCGGCGACTTCGGCCGGATGACGGCCCTGCGCGGCACCGAGATCGTGATGGCCCCGCTGGCGGACGCGGTGACCCGCCTCAAGACGGTGCCCAGCGACCGGATGTACGAGGCCGAGTCGGTCTTCTGAGGCCCGGCCCCACCGGCCCGGCGGCGTACCCGGCCCCGGCCGTCCCCCGTGGACGTCCGGGGCCTCCGCGCCTCCGGAGCGCCGTCGGGCCCCGGCCGTGCGGGCCGGCCTCCCCGCACGGGCGGCCGGAGGCCCGTCACCCGGCCGCGACGCTCCACCGGGCGGGGAAGCGGTCTCCCCGGGCGGCACCGGCCGGCCTCAGATGCCCGCCGTCCGCCAGAACTCCTCGACCACCCGGTCCAGGAACTCCCGCCCCGCCTCGCCCGCCGCCCCGTTCCGGTCCCCGCCCGCGGTGTTCCAGCTGAGCGTCGAGACCATCAGGGACTGGTAGTCGGCGTGCAGTTGCTCCAGCACGTCCTGGACCAGGATCCGGTCCAGCGGTACGAGCTTGTCCACCGGCTTCACGTACGCCTGCCAGCGGGTCGTCACCGCCCTGGTCAGCAGATCCGCGAGCTCCCCGTTGCGGCCGGTCGCCGTCAGGAACTGCGCCGCCGACATGTCCAGCGCGTCGCAGAGGGCCACCGCCTGGCGCTCGTTGCCGCGCCAGCGGCCCGACTCCTCGATCCGCTGGTAGGTGGAGGACGTCATCCCGAGGGTGCGCGCGAGGTCCTCCACCGCGATGTCCCGGGCCACCCGGTGCTCACGCAAGGTGCTGGCGGCGGCCAGCAGTTCGCCCGGCGCGCACCACAGCACCCCGGACAGCGCCATCAGTTCGCGTTCACCGGGCAAGGCCGTGCCGCGCTCCCAGGCCATCACGGTCTCGGCCGTGATCTGCAGGCCGTACTGGGCGCCGAGCCCGTACGCAACGTGTCCGGGAGCCATTCCCAGCGCCTCGCGGAGGCGGCGCGCGGCGGGGGCGTTGAAGGGCGGGGTGGGGTGCACGGCCCCACCGTAGAAGGCTGGGAACGACCTGGCTACAGGCTGTTCCTCCCAGTTCACCCTTCGTACGATCCTCCTAGGTTTGAACCCCGCAGGAGCGCCGGCCGTCAGCGGGTTTCGGCCACCCAGTGATAGTGCAGCTCGGGGCGGCCCACCTGACCGTAGCTGGGGCGCCGCACGGCCCGTCCGGCGCTCACCAGATGCTCCAGGTAGCGGCGGGCGGTGATCCGGGAGATGCCCAGCTCCTCCCCGGCGGCCGCCGCGGTCACCCCGTCCCGCGCCTCCCGCAGGGCGCGCGTCACGGCCTCCAGCGTCGGGCCGCTCAGCCCCTTGGGCAGGCTGGCCGGGTCGGCGACCCGCAGCGCGCCCAGCGCGCGGTCCACCTCCTCCTGGCCGCTCGCCTCACCGGCCGCCGCCCGGAACTCGGCGTACCGCACCAGCCGGTCCCGGAGGGTGGGATACGTGAACGGCTTCAGGACGTACTGCACGACGCCCAGCGACACACCCTCCCGCACCACCGCGAGATCGCGCGCCGACGTCACCGCGATGACGTCCGCGCCGTGCCCCGCCGCCCGAAGGGACCGCAGCAGTTGCAGGCCGTGTCCGTCGGGCAGGTAGAGATCGAGCAGCAGCAGGTCCACCTCCGTCCGCTCCAACGCCCGTACGGCCTCCGCCCGGGAGTGCGCGACGGCGGCGACCTCGAAGCCCGGCACACGGCCCACGTACAGCTGGTGGGCGTCCGCGGCCACCGGGTCGTCCTCCACGACCAGCACCCGGATCACGGTGCGGCCACCTCCGTCGCCGCCGTACGGCCGGCGTGCGGCAGCCGCACCGTGAACTCCGCGCCGCCGTCCGCCGTGCGGCCCAGCGTGACCGTCCCGCCGTTGCGGTGGACGGCCTGCCGCACGAGCGCCAGGCCCAGGCCGCGGCCCGTGCCGTGGGTGGTCCAGCCGCGCCGGAACACCTCGTCCGCGTCGCCCGGGCCGATGCCCGAGCCGGTGTCCCCCACCCGCAGCAGCAGCTCGCCCGCCTCCGTGCGCGCGGTCACGGTGACCAGGGCCCGCGTCGCCGCGCGCTGCGCGGGGACCGGACCGCCGTCGTCGCCCGTCGCCGTCTCCGACGCGGCGTCCACCGCGTTGTCGATCAGATTGCCGAGGACCGTCACCAGGTCGCGCGGCGCCAGCGTGCGGGGCAGCGCCCCGTCGTCGATCAGGCTGTCCTCGGTGAGCACCAGTTCCACGCCGCGCTCGTTGGCCTGCGCCGCCTTGCCGAGCAGCAGCGCGGCCAGCACCGGTTCGGCGACGGCCCCCACGACCCGGTCGGTGAGGACCTGCGCCAGTTCCAGCTCGGCCGTGGCGAAGTCCACCGCCTCCTCGACGCGGCCCAGCTCGATCAGCGACACCACGGTGTGCAGCCGGTTCGCCGCCTCGTGCGCCTGCGAGCGCAGCGCCTGGGTGAAGCCCCGCTCCGAGTCGAGCTCGCCCGACAGCGCCTGCAGCTCCGTGTGGTCGCGCAGGGTCACGACCGTGCCGCGCCGTTCGCCGCCGACCACCGGGCTGGTGTTGACGACGATCACCCGGTCCGCCGTCAGGTGGACCTCGTCCACCCGTGGCCCGGAGGCCAGCAGCGCCCCGGTCAGCGGCGCCGGAAGCGCGAGGTCCTCCACCCCGCGGCCGACCGCCCCCGGCTCCAGCCCCAGCAGCTCCCGGCCCGCGTCGTTGATCAGGGCGACCCGGCGCTGCCCGTCCAGCATGAGCAGGCCCTCGCGCACCGCGTGCAGCGTGGCCTCGTGGTAGGTGTGCATCCGGCTCAGCTCCCGGGCGTTCATCCCGTGGGTGTGCCGCCGCAGCCTGGCGTTGATCACGTACGTCCCCAGCGCGCCGAGCGCCAGGGCCGCGCCCGCCGCCGTCGCCAGCGCTCCGAGCTGCTCACGCACCTGGGTGGACACCCGCTCGACGGTGATGCCCGCGCTGACCAGGCCGACGATCCTGTCCCCGTCGCGGACCGGGGTGACCACGCGTATCGAGGGGCCGAGCGTGCCGGTGTAGGTCTCCTCGAACGTCTCGCCCAGCAGCGCGCGCTCCGTGTGCCCGATGAAGCTCCGGCCGATCTGGGAGGGGTCGGGGTGGGTCCAGCGGACCCCGTCCGGATTCATGATCGTGACGAACGCGATCCCGGTGTCCTCGCGGACCCGCTCCGCGTACGGCTGGAGTACGGCGGACGGGTCCGGGGTACGGATCGCCTCCCGCACCGACGGGGATCCGGCCATGGCGAGGGCGGCGGCCCGCACCTGGCGGGCCGCGGTGTCCTCCGCCTGGGAGCGGCCGGAGACGTAGGCGAAGACGGCGCACCCGGCCACGACCGCGGCCACGAGCAGGGCCTGCATCGCGAAGAGCTGGCCGGCCAGGCTGCGGGGGCGGGTGAGGGGCAGGCGCATGCACCCCAGTCTGCCTCGCGGGGGCCGTCCGCCCAAGGTGGCTCGAAAGCGTCCGTGAACGATATGAACGCAAGGGTGACGGCCGTCACAGGGAAGTGAATAGTCACCGGAGCCCCCAGGGACGGGGAGCCGCCGCATACCCGAGGAGACCCCCGTGGCAGAGACAGCCGCACGACGGGACCGCACCCATTATCTCTACCTGGCCGTGATCGCCGCCGTGGTGCTCGGCATCACGGTGGGCCTGGTGGTTCCGGACTTCGCCGTGGAGCTCAAGCCGATCGGCACAGGCTTCGTCAACCTCATCAAGATGATGATCTCGCCGATCATCTTCTGCACGATCGTGCTCGGGGTCGGCTCCGTACGGAAGGCCGCCAAGGTCGGCGCCGTCGGCGGACTGGCCCTCGGCTACTTCCTGGTGATGTCCACCGTCGCCCTGGCCATCGGCCTGGTCGTCGGCAACCTCCTGGAGCCCGGCTCCACCCTGCACCTCACCGAGGCGGCCCGTGCCGCGGGTGAGAAGCAGGCCTCGGGCGCCAGCGAGTCCACCGTGGACTTCCTGCTCGGCATCATCCCCACCACGATGGTGTCGTCCTTCACCGAGGGCGAGGTCCTCCAGACCCTCCTCATCGCGCTGCTCGCGGGCTTCGCGCTGCAGGCCATGGGCTCGGCCGGTGAACCGGTCCTGCGCGGCATCGGGCACATCCAGCGCCTGGTCTTCCGCATCCTCGCCATGATCATGTGGGCCGCCCCGGTCGGCGCGTTCGGTGCGATGGCCGCGGTGGTCGGCGAGACCGGTGTGGACGCCCTGAAGTCCCTCGCGATCATCATGATCGGCTTCTACGTCACCTGTGCGCTCTTCGTGTTCCTGATCCTGGGCGCGATCCTGCGCCTGGTGGCCGGGGTCAACATCCTCTCCCTGCTGAAGTACCTGGGCCGCGAGTTCCTGCTGATCCTCTCCACGTCCTCCTCCGAGTCGGCCCTGCCGCGGCTGATCGCGAAGATGGAGCACATGGGCGTCAGCAAGCCCGTCGTCGGCATCACCGTGCCGACCGGCTACTCCTTCAACCTCGACGGCACCGCGATCTACCTCACGATGGCCTCCCTCTTCATCGCCAACGCGACGGGCGACCCGCTGAGCATCGGCGAGCAGATCTCGCTGCTGGTCTTCATGGTCATCGCCTCGAAGGGCGCGGCGGGCGTCACCGGCGCCGGTCTGGCCACCCTCGCGGGCGGCCTCCAGTCGCACCGGCCCGAGCTGGTCGACGGTGTCGGCCTGATCGTCGGCATCGACCGCTTCATGAGCGAGGCCCGCGCCCTGACCAACTTCGCGGGCAACGCGGTGGCCACGGTGCTCGTCGGCACGTGGACCAAGGAGATCGACCGCGAGCGGGTGGACCAGGTGCTCTCCGGCGCCCTCCCGTTCGACGAGAAGACGATGACCGACGACGGCCACGGGGGCGGCGAGCCGCAGGTCCCGGACGCCAGGGACGGCGGCGAGGAGCAGCCCTCGCTCGTCAAGGCGTAGCACGCGGGTGCGCGGGCGCGGCCGGTACGGTTCTCCGTACCGGCCGCGCCGCGTTCCCGGGGTGCCCCGGCTTTCCTCCCGCGTGGGCCCGGGGCCCCGCCGCTCAGCCGAACGGGATGCGGACCACCGACTGGTTGCCGACGCCCACCGTGCTCGGACCGTTGCCGATGGCGTTCCAGATCTCGACCCGCACCGTGCCGCCCACCAGGTTGCCGTGGCTTCCGGTGGACGACTTGAGGCCCTTGGCCTGGGTGTAGTGCTCGTAGCCGTTGACGGGGTCGGTCGCGAAGTAGTCGTACGTCTCCGTGCGGTCCCAGGTCCCGTCACCCGTGCGGTCGTAACTGATCCTCACCTGCTGCCCGTTGGCGATGGTGGTGCCCGAGTCGGCGAACACGTCGAACTGGGTCGCGCCGCCGTCGTACGTCCGGGTGATGCCCGTCGCGGTGAAGGTCTGCGGGCTGTGCGGGGTGCCGTCGTAGGTGCCGCCGCCGGCGGAGGCGACCGTCACCGAGGAGGCCGCGGACTGGGCGGCGCCGAGGCCGCCGGCACTGCGCAGGGTGAGGGTGGAGGAGCCGGACGGCGGGTCGGTGGGCGGCTGGGTCGTTCCGCCCCCCTTGCTCCAGACGCCCACGTAGTCGACGAGCATCGGGCGGCCCGGCACCGTCTCGGCCGTGGGGGTGGAGCCGCCGAGCGCGTTGGGGAAGGCGCCGCCGATCGCGAGGTTGAGCAGCAGGAAGTACCCGGCGTGGTCCGTCATGTTCGCCCATGTCGCGGCGTCCAGCTGGTTCTGGGTGACGCTGTGGAAGAGCTGGTCGTCGACGTACCAGCGCAGGGCGTTGGGGGTGACGGCGCGGTCCCACTCGAAGCGGTAGGTGTGGAAGGTGGACTGGCAGCTCGCGCCGGGGCAGGCGCGGCTGTTGCCGAGGCCGGTGGTCTCGTTGCAGGGGCCGCCCGGGTTGACCCCGCAGTGGAGCACGCCCCAGACGGAGTTGATGCCGTTGACGTTCTCCATGATGTCGAACTCGCCGATGCCCGGCCAGTTCCAGTAGTTGCCGCGGTAGGGGGAGCCCAGCGCCCAGAACGCGGGCCAGTAGCCCAGGGCCGCGTTGCCGGTCACGTTCGGCATCTGCACGCGGGCCTCGATGCGCAGGGTGCCTCCCGCCGGCGCCTTGAAGTCGGCGCGTCTGGTCTCGATCCGGCCGGAGGTCCAGTTGCCCGCGCTGTCGCGGAGCGGGGTGATGCGGAGGTTGCCGCTGCCGTCGAGGCTGACGTTGTCGGGGCTCGCGGTGTAGTTCTGGATCTCCCCGGTGCCCCAGTTGCCGGGGCCTCCCGGGTAGCCGTGACCGGTGTCGATCTGCCAGTTCGCGGAGGACGGCAGGGTGCGGTTCGCCCCGTTGAAGTCGTCGCTCCACTGCAGGGTCCAGCCGGGGGTGGCCGGCACGTCACCGCGGGCGGACCCGGAACCGGCGACGGTGACCACTCCGGCGAGGGCGAGGGCCAGGGCGGTCAGGGCGGCGAGGACGGTCGTACGTCTGTGGGGGGCGGTGCGGCTCGTGCGCAAGAGGAACCTCCGGTGGGGACGGTGCCGGGGACGGTGCGGATGAGAGCGCTCTCAGAGGTATGTAGAGGCACCCGGGGCGGCCGTCAATGGCCCTGACCGCTCCACTTCCCGGACCCGGCCCGCGCTCGCCTTGCGTTGACGCCGACGTCAAGGACTACCGTCGCCGTATGCGAATCGGGGAACTGGCCGAACGCGCCGGAACGACGACGCGGGCCCTGCGGTACTACGAGTCTCGGGGCCTGCTGCGCGCACGCCGCGCGGAGAACGGCTACCGCGCGTACGACGAGGGCGACCTGCGGATGGTCCGGCAGATCCGGACCCTTCAGGACTTCGGGTTCGACCTGGAGGAGACCCGCCCCTTCGTCGAGTGCCTGCGCGCCGGCCACCCGGCGGGCGACGCCTGCCCGGCCTCGCTGGCCGTCTACCGGCGCAAGATCGCCGAACTGGACTCGCTCATAGGCCAGTTGCGGGGCGTCCGGGCCGAGGTGGGCGCGCAACTGGCCCGCGCCGAACTGGAGGCGTCCGCCGAGCTGCCGGGCGGCCCCGAACCACGATGCGAACTCGATCCGGAGGATGGCAGATGATCCACGCAGAAGGTGTTGCGGAGGTCACCGACACGACGTTCGGCACGGAGGTCCTGGGCGCCGGCCGCCTCCCGGTCCTCGTCGAGTTCACCGCCGACTGGTGCGGCCCCTGCCGCCAGCTCGCCCCGGTGCTCGGCGCCATCGCCAGGGAGGAGGCGGGCCGGGTCAAGGTCGTGCAGATCGACGTGGACCACAACCCGGAGACCGCCGCGCGTTACGCGGTGCTCTCGATGCCGACCCTGATGGTCTTCCAGGACGGCGAGCCGGTGAAGTCGATGGTGGGCGCCCGCCCGAAGCGGCGCCTGCTCCAGGAACTGGAGGACGTGCTCCCGGCGGCGGTCTGAGGCCGGGGCGGCCCGCCGCCCACGGCACGGGCGCCGAGGAGACGGAACGCCGCGCGGGACCGGGGGAGGGGACGCCGGACGGCCGCGAAACGCGCAGGCCCCCCGCACCGTGCGGGGGGCCCGCGCGCCTCGCGGCCGTCGTGCCGTCCGGTCAGGCGGGCCGCAGCCACACCGTCGCCAGCGGCGGCAGGGTCAGCGTGATGCTGGTGCCCCTGCCGTGCGCCGGCACCGCCTCCGGCTTCAGCGGCTCCCCGTTGCGCACGTCGCCGCCGCCGTACCGTGCCGCGTCCGTGTTCAGTACCTCGACCCAGGCCTCCGGGCCGTCCGGGACGCCGACGCGGTAGTCGTCGCGCACCGCCGGGGAGAAGTGCGAGACGGCGATCAGCGGCGAGCCGTCCGCGTCGAGGCGCACGAACGCGAACACGTTGTCCTCCGCGGCGCCGCCGTCGATCCAGCTGAAGCCCTCCGGCACCGTGTCCCGCTGCCAGAGCGCCGGCAGCGCGTTGTAGACCGCGTTGAGGTCCGTGACCAGGGTGCGTACGCCCCGGTGGTCGGCGGACGCGTCGTACGTCTCGTCGAGCAGCCACCAGTCCGGGCCGTGGCCCTCGGACCACTCGGCTCCCTGGGCGAACTCCTGTCCCATGAAGAGGAGTTGCTTGCCCGGGTGGGCCCACATGAAGCCCAGGTAGGCGCGGTGGTTCGCGCGTCGCTGCCACCAGTCGCCCGGCATCTTGCTGACCAGGGCCCGCTTGCCGTGCACCACCTCGTCGTGCGAGATCGGCAGCACGTAGTTCTCGCTGTACGCGTACACCATCGAGAAGGTCATCTCGTCGTGGTGGTACTTGCGGTGGACCGGCTCCTTGGACATGTAGACCAGGGAGTCGTGCATCCAGCCCATGTTCCACTTCAGGCCGAAGCCCAGACCGCCGTGGTCGGTCGCGCGGGTGACGCCGTCCCAGGCGGTGGACTCCTCCGCCATCGTGACGACGCCCGGATTGCGCCGGTAGACCGTCGCGTTCATCTCCTGGAGGAAGGCGACCGCGTCGAGGTTCTCCCGGCCCCCGAACTCGTTCGGCGACCACTGGCCGTCCTCGCGGGAGTAGTCGAGGTAGAGCATCGAGGCCACCGCGTCGACCCGCAGCCCGTCGATGTGGAACTCCTCGCACCAGTAGGTGGCGTTGGAGACCAGGAAGTTGCGGACCTCCTTGCGCCCGTAGTCGAACTCCAGGGTGCCCCAGTCCGGGTGCGCGGCCCGCCTCGGGTCGGAGTGCTCGTACAGCGGGCGGCCGTCGAACTCGGCGAGCGCCCAGTCGTCGCGCGGGAAGTGGGCGGGCACCCAGTCCATGAGGACGCCGATGCCCGCCGCGTGCAGCGCGTCGACCAGGAAGCGGAAGTCGTCGGGGGTGCCCATGCGGGAGGTGGGGGCGAAGAAACCGGTGACCTGGTAGCCCCAGGACCCCCCGAAGGGGTGCTCCGACACCGGCATCAGCTCCACGTGCGTGAAGCCGAGCTCCCGCACGTACGAGGGGAGCTGGGCGGCCAGCTGCCGGTAGCTGAGGCCCGGGCGCCAGGAGGCGAGGTGGATCTCGTAGACGGAGAACGGGGCCTCGTGGACCGGCCGGTCGCCCCGGTGCGCCATCCAGTCCGCGTCCTGCCACGCGTGGTGCGAGGCCGTGACCACCGACGCGGTGGCGGGCGGCACCTCCGTGTGACGGGCCATCGGGTCGGCCCGCTGGGTGTGCGAGCCGTCCGGCCGGCAGATGTCGTACTTGTAGACGGCGCCCTCGCCCACGCCGGGCAGGAACAGCTCCCACACACCGGTGGATCCCAGCGAACGCATCGGGTGGGCCGTGCCGTCCCAGTAGCTGAAGTCGCCCGTGACGCGGACCCCGCGGGCGTTCGGCGCCCACACCGCGAAGCGGGTCCCGGCCACACCCTGGTGCTCCATGGGCTGCGACCCGAGCGCCTTCCAGAGCTCCTCGTGGCGGCCCTCACCGATCAGGTGCAGATCGAGCTCGCCGACGGCGGGCAGGAAGCGGTACGGGTCCTCCACCTCGATGGTGTCGTCGTCGTACGCGATCCGCAGGCGGTACGTCTCCGGCACGGCCGGCAGGGGCAGGACGCCGGAGAAGAAGCCGTCGCCGTCGCTCTGGAGTTCGGCGGGCCTGCCGCCGGCCAGCACGGCCACCGAGCGGGCGTACGGCCGCAGTGTCCGGAACAGCACTCCGCCCGGAGCCGGGTGCGCGCCCAGGACGCCGTGCGGGTCGTGGTGCTCACCCGCGAGCAGCCGCCCCCGGTCCGCGTCGTCCAGGGCCGTGGCGGGCAGCGCGTTCTTGCTGCCCCCGCCCCGGCGCGGTCGGGGAGGGGCCCCCGTGGCGGCCGTCGCCCGCTTGGCCCGGGTGCGCTTCGCCGGGGGAGCCGGGGGCGCGGCCCCGGCGGGTGCGTCCGCACCACCGGGAGCGGTGGCCGGATCGGCGGCGGGCGCGGCGACGGGTGCGGGTGCGGCGGCGGGCGTCGCGGCGGCTGCGGTGACCTCGGTGGTCACCGGCTTCGCCGTGGGCGGGACCTCGATGGGGTCGGACGGCTTGCGGGACGGCTTGCGGGCGGTCACGGGGGACTGCCTCCTCGGAAGGCTCGGGGGCTCGGGTGGCCCGGGGCTCGAAGACTCGACGGGTCGGGGGTGGGAGGCGGGGGTCACGCCGGCATGGCGGCCAGGCGCTGGATGGCGGCCATCGGGACCGGCAGCCAGTCGGGGCGGTGCCGGGCCTCGTAGAGCACCTCGTACACCGCCTTGTCGGTCTCGTGGGCGCGCAGCAGCTCCGGCTCGTCGCGCGGATCGGAACCCGAGGCGTGGGCGTAGCCCTCGCAGTACGCGGCACGGCAGCGGGCCGCCCACTCCGGCTTCCACGGGTGGTGCGAGCGGGCCGCGTAGTCGAAGGACCGCAGCATCCCCGCGATGTCACGCACCGTCGGCTGCGGACTCCTGCGCTCCGGGAGCGGCCTGGCCGGCTCGCCCTCGAAGTCGATCAGCGACCAGAAGCCGTCGTCCCCCCGCAGGGTCTGCCCGAGGTGCAGATCGCCGTGGACCCGCTGCGCCGCCCAGCCCCGCCGTGAGTCCCCGAGCGCCGCGACGGCGTCGAAGGCGGCGCTCAGCCCCGGCACGTACGGGACCAGGGCCGGGACCGCCTGGGCGGCGGCCTCCAGCCGCTCCGCCATCCCGGCCACCAGGTCCCTGGTGCGGTCGTGGGCCAGCGGCGGGGTCGGCAGCGCGGCGGCGAGCGCCGTGTGCACCTCGGCGGTGGCCCGGCCGAGCGCGTGCGCCTCGGGTACGAAGTCCCGTCCGGCGGCCAGGGCGGCGAGCGCGAGCTGCCAGCCGTCCCGCGCACCCCGCAGGAACGGCTGGAGCACCCCGAGCGTGAGCGGCTCCGGGCTCGTCGCCGCCTCGAACCAGGCCACCGGGGCCGGCACCCGCCGGCACCCCTCACGGGTGAGCGCGAGCGGCAGTTCGAGATCGGGGTTGGTGCCCGGGAAGACCCGGCGGAAGATCTTCAGGATGAAGGCGTCCCCGTAGACGAGCGAGGAGTTGGACTGCTCGGTGTCCAGGACGCGCGGGGTGAGCCCGGCGGGGATGGGATCCGCCCGGTCGAAGCGCAGGGGGCCCAGGGATCCGGGGTTACGGAATCGTTCCAGCAGGAGGTCCGCGACGCGCGGGTCGTGCAGTCCCTCGTACAGGGTGCGGCCGGACAGCGGGCCCTCGGCGACCCGCCCGATGCGTGCCCCGGCCAGGTGCCGGGGCAGGGCCGTGCGCACGCCGAGCAGGAGCTGGTAGCAGTCCCCCTGGGAGTGCGCGGCCCGGCTGCTCGGCTGGTGGACCCGTACGAGCAGGTGCAGCAGCCCGGGGCCCGTGTTCGTGGCGTCCAGCGGCAGTATCTCCGTCGCGGCCACGAGCGAGAAGCCGGTGACGGGCTGTCCCTTGCCGGCGAACCAGCGCTGCCGGGGCACCCACTCGTGGAGCAGCGGGGCGAGCGACGGCAGCAGCGCCGAGGTGCCCGTGGCGCCCGCCGGATATCGTCTTGTCGTCTTTCTCGGTGTTGTGTTCTTCGCCAGGGCGACTCGAGTGGATGCAGCCTCCGACATGGCATCGCGTCCTTTCCCCGGGCACACCACAGGATGCGAAGAGTGTCCCGGATTGCGGCAATGGCTGTCCGGCTGTGCGGGACGTGTCGGGTGAGGAAAGTCCGTACGGACTCGATCGACGGGCCACGAGGAGCCCGGAGGAGCCAGAAGAGCTCGATATGGGGGAGGGTGCCCCGTGCGGGGCGGTGGAAACCGCCCCGCGGGTGGCGCCCCGGGGGTGGGGCGCCGTCGGCCGGCCGCTGCCGGAGGTCAGCCGACCGGGGCGTCCTTCCGCAGCCGGAACCAGTAGAAACCGTGGCCCGCGAGGGTCAGCAGATAGGGCCACCGGCCGACGGCGGGGAAGCGCACCCCGCCGATCAGCTCCACCGGGTGGCGCCCGTCGAAGGCCCGCAGGTCGAGTTCCGTGGGCTGCGCGAACCGCGAGAAGTTGTGGACGCACAGCACGAGGTCGTCCTTGTACTCGCGGGTGAACGCCAGCACCGCCGGGTTCGACGACGGCAGCTCGTTGTACGAGCCGAGGCCGAACGCCGGGTTCTGCTTGCGGATCTCGATCATCCGCCGCGTCCAGTGCAGCAGCGACGACGGCGAGGCCATCGACGCCTCGACGTTGGTGACCTGGTAGCCGTAGACCGGGTCCATGATCGTGGGGAGGTAGAGCCGCCCCGGATCGCTGGAGGAGAAGCCGGCGTTGCGGTCGGGTGTCCACTGCATCGGGGTGCGCACCGCGTCGCGGTCGCCCAGCCAGATGTTGTCGCCCATCCCGATCTCGTCCCCGTAGTAGAGGATCGGCGAGCCGGGCAGGGAGAGCAGCAGCGCGGTGAACAGCTCGATCTGGTTGCGGTCGTTGTCCAGGAGCGGTGCGAGGCGGCGGCGGATGCCGATGTTGGCGCGCATCCGCGGGTCCTTGGCGTACTCCGCGTACATGTAGTCGCGCTCTTCGTCCGTCACCATCTCGAGGGTGAGCTCGTCGTGGTTGCGCAGGAAGATGCCCCACTGGCAGCCCGACGGGATCTCCGGGGTCTTCGCCAGGATCTCCGAGACCGGGTAGCGGCTCTCCCGCCGTACGGCCATGAAGATCCGGGGCATCACCGGGAAGTGGAACGCCATGTGGCACTCGTCGCCGCCGGCCGTGTAGTCGCCGAAGTAGTCGACGACGTCCTCCGGCCACTGGTTGGCCTCGGCCAGCAGCACCGTGTCCGGGTAGTTGGCGTCGATCTCCTTGCGGACCCGCTTGAGGAAGTCGTGGGTCTCGGGGAGGTTCTCGCAGTTCGTGCCCTCGCGCTGGTAGAGGTAGGGCACCGCGTCGACGCGGAAGCCGTCGATGCCGAGGTCCAGCCAGAAGCGCAGGGCCGAGATGATCTCCTCCTGCACCGCCGGGTTCTCGTAGTTGAGATCCGGCTGGTGCGAGAAGAACCGGTGCCAGTAGTACTGCTTGCGGACCGGGTCGAACGTCCAGTTGGACGTCTCCGTGTCGACGAAGATGATCCGCGCGTCCGGGAACTGCTTGTCGTCGTCGGCCCAGACGTAGTAGTCGCCGTACGGCCCGTCGGGGTCGGTGCGGGACTGCTGGAACCAGTCGTGCTGGTCGCTCGTGTGGTTCATGACGAAGTCGATGATCACGCGCATGCCGCGCTGGTGCGAGGCGTCGACGAACTCCACGAAGTCGGCGAGGTCGCCGAATTCGGGCAGCACGGCGGTGTAGTCGGAGACGTCGTAACCACCGTCGCGCAGGGGCGACTTGAAGAACGGCGGCAGCCAGAGGCAGTCGACGCCCAGCCACTGCAGGTAGTCCAGCTTGGCGGTGAGGCCCTTGAGGTCACCGACGCCGTCCCCGTTGGAGTCCTGGAAGGAGCGGACGAGTACCTCGTAGAAGACGGCGCGCTTGAACCAGTCGGGATCGCGGTCCTTGGCGGGAGTGTCCTCGAACAGGTCGTGGACGGGCTCATTGACGATCATGGTGTGGGTGACCCTCCGGTCGGCGGGGACGGTCGCAGGACGGCGATGTGCGCGGGTGTCACACCCGGCTCTAGACGCACATAGAAGGCCCTGCCCCAGTGATAGGTGTCGCCGGTGAGCTCGTCGCGCACCGGCACGCTCTCGTGCCAGTCGAGGCCGAGACGCGGCATGTCCAACGAGACCGTGGCCTCCTGGGTGTGGTGGGGGTCGAGGTTGACCACCACCAGCACGACGTCCTGGCCCGAGCGCTTGCTGTAGACGAGCAGCGCCTCGTTGTCGGCCGAGTGGAAGTGGACGTCGCGCAGTTGCTGGAGTGCCGGATGGCGGCGCCGGATCCGGTTGAGGGCGGTGATCAGGGGGGCGAGCGAGCGGCCTTCACGTTCCGCGGACTCCCAGTCCCTGGGCCTGAGTTGGTATTTCTCGGAGTTCCGGTACTCCTCGCTCCCGGGACGCACCGGGGTGTTCTCGCACAGCTCGAAGCCCGCGTACACGCCCCAGGAGGGGGACAGCGTCGCGGCCAGCACGGCCCGGGACTCGAAGGCGGGACGGCCGCCCTCCTGGAGATGACCGGGAAGGATGTCGGGCGTGTTCACGAAGAAGTTGGGCCGCATGTACGAGGAGCTCTCGCCCGAAAGCTCCGTGACGTACTCGGTGAGTTCCCGCTTCGTGTTACGCCAGGTGAAGTAGGTGTAGGACTGCTGGAAGCCGACCGCGGCCAGCGTGCGCATCATCGCGGGGCGGGTGAAGGCCTCCGCCAGGAAGATCACGTCCGGGTCGGTGCGGTTGATGTCGGCGATCACCTTCTCCCAGAAGACCACCGGCTTGGTGTGCGGGTTGTCGACGCGGAAGATCCGTACGCCGTGCTCCATCCAGAACCGCAGGACGCGGACGCTCTCGCGCACGATCCCGGGCATGTCCTCGTCGAAGGCGACGGGGTAGATGTCCTGGTACTTCTTCGGCGGGTTCTCGGCGTAGGCGATCGTCCCGTCGGCCCGGTGGTGGAACCACTCCGGATGCTCCGTCACCCAGGGGTGGTCCGGGGAGCACTGGAGGGCGAAGTCCAGCGCGATCTCCATCCGCAGGGTGCGGGCCGTCGCCACGAAGTGGTCGAAGTCCTCCAGCGTGCCGAGGCCGGGGTGCACCGCGTCGTGGCCGCCCTCGGCCGAACCGATCGCCCAGGGCACCCCCGGGTCGTCGGGCCCGGCGGTGAGGCTGTTGTCCGGGCCCTTGCGGTGCGTCGTGCCGATCGGGTGCACGGGCGGGAGGTAGACCACGTCGAAGCCCATCGCGGCGACGGCCGGGAGCCGCTCGGCCGCGGTCCTGAAGGTGCCGCCGGCCATCCTGGTGGCCGGTGCGGGGATCTCCGCCGTGACCGCGGGGCTCTTCTTCCGGGCGGCGGCGGTCCTCGCGGTCCCTGCGGCCCTCGGCTTCCGGGCCGGCTTCGCGGGCGCGGCCGGCACCGGCCGCGCGCCCTCGGAGCGCGGGAACAGCTCGTACCAGGAGCCGTACAGGGCGCGCCGGCGTTCGACGGTCAGCGGCAGCGGACGGGAGGCGGTGACCAGTTCGCGCAGGGGGTGGCGGCCCAGGGCCTCGTCCACCTCGGCGGTCAGGGCGGCCGCGAGCCGGGAGGCGGCCGGCAGGTCCGTGTCGCGCAGCGCGTCGACGGCGGCGAGCACGGCCTCGCGCCCGTCCTTCTTGGGCACGCCCTCGGCGGCGCGCTCGTAGAGCCCGGCCCCCTCCTCGAGGACGAGCGCGGTGTCGATGCCCGCAGGGATCTTGATCCGCGCGTGGGTGCGCCAGGTGGTGACCGGGTCGCTCCACGCCTCGACGGTATACGTCCAGGCCCCCTGGGAGGCGGGGGTGACATCGGCGCCCCAGCGGTCCGTGCCGGGGGCGAGCTCACGCATCGGCGTCCAGGGGCCGGGCCGTCCGTTCGCGTCGCACAGGACGACGTTGGCGGCCACGGCGTCGTGGCCCTCACGGAACACGGTGGCGCTGACCTCGAAGGTCTCGCCCTCGACGGCTTTGGCGGGCCGTCTGCCGCAGTCGACGAGCGGACGGACGTCCAGGACGGGAATGCGACCGATCATGGAATCACCTGGGGGTCGGAGCTCGGCATGCACGGCGCGCGACGTGGGCGTGAGGGGCTGACCGCGCGCGCCGCGATGGTGGGGTTGCGTCCTTTGTAACCGCTCGGTCGACGGCTGGCGGGCTGTGGGCATGGCCGCTCCTGTCCGCGTTCACTCGAATGGCACTCGAATGGCAGGTGCGCGGGCGGTTCGGGCTCGGACCGGGGCACCTGGGATGTGCAGCGCGGGGTGTTACCGGGGGAGCCTTCCCACCGGTCCCGGGCGGCCAACCCGGCGGTGTGTTAACTCCTGGGTGCACCCGGTGCACGCGCTGTGGGCCGCGCACCGGTCCCCCGGCCACCACGCGGGCACCTCCGCAGCCTTCCCTGTGGTGCGGGGTGCCACAAGTGCGCGTGAGGAGGGGAAATCAGCCATATCGCCCGTGACAGAAGGGTACGTAACTGGCGCATCTGGCTCAGGGGGAGGCCGGTGCCCGTGCGGCCGGCGTGCCCCAGGTGGCGGGTGTGGCCCCGGAGGCGGCAGGGGGAGGACGCGCCCCGTGCGGTGCCGGGGACGGGGGCGGGCGGACCGCGCCGCGCCGGACCCACTGAGCCGGTCGCGCGCCGTGGCCGCGTACGGCGGCGCCCCGCTACCGTCGAGGGTGACGGAGAGGGCGCCCACCGTCGTGCGTCCCCTCGGATCCGTACGTCCCCTGTAAAGGTGGGATACGTGAAGGCCATTCGTCGGTTCACCGTGCGCCCCGTCCTCCCCGAACCCCTGCGACCGCTCAGCGACCTCGCCCGCAACCTGCGCTGGTCCTGGCACACCGAGACCCGAGAGCTCTTCCGGGCGGCCGACCCGGAGGGCTGGCGGCCCGCGGACGCCGACCCCGTGCGCCTGCTCGGCGCCGTCCCCGCCGCGCGCCTCGCCGAGCTGGCCGGGGACCAGCACTTCATGCGCCGGCTCACCGAGGCGTCCGAGGACCTCCGGGAGTACCTCGGCGGCCCGAGGTGGTATCAGGACCAGCTCTCCCAGGGCGCGGAGCTCCCCGCCGCCATCGCCTACTTCTCCCCCGAATTCGGGGTCACCGCCGCCCTGCCGCAGTACTCGGGCGGGCTCGGCATCCTGGCCGGGGACCACCTGAAGGCCGCCAGCGACCTGGGCGTGCCGCTCATCGGGGTCGGCCTGCTCTACCGGCACGGCTACTTCCGCCAGAGCCTGTCCCGGGACGGCTGGCAGCAGGAGCACTACCCGGTCCTCGACCCGAACGAGCTGCCGCTCACCCTCCTGCGGGAGCCCGACGGCACCCCCAGCAGGGTGATGCTCGCCCTGCCCGGCGGCCGCTCGCTGTACGCCTCCGTCTGGCAGGCACAGGTGGGGCGCGTGCCCCTGCTGCTCCTCGACTCCGACGTCGAGGAGAACGCTCCGGGCGAACGCGACGTCACCGACCGGCTCTACGGCGGCGGCAGCGACCACCGGCTGCTCCAGGAGATGCTGCTCGGCATCGGCGGCGTACGCGCCGTGCGCACCTACTGCCGGCTCACCGGGCACGCCGCGCCCGAGGTGTTCCACACCAACGAGGGGCACGCCGGGTTCCTCGGGCTGGAGCGGATCCGGGAACTCTGCGACACGGGGCTGGACTTCGACGCCGCCCTCGAGGCCGTACGGGCCGGCGCGGTCTTCACCACGCACACGCCGGTCCCCGCCGGGATAGACCGGTTCGACCGCCAGCTCGTGGCCCGTCACTTCGGTGACGACGGCGAGCTGCCGGGGGTCGGTGCCGAGAAGATCCTGCCCCTGGGGACGGAGACCTACGAGGGCGGTGAGCCCGGCCTCTTCAACATGGCGGTGATGGGGCTCCGGCTCGCCCAGCGCGCCAACGGGGTCTCCACCCTGCACGGCGCCGTCAGCCGGGAGATGTTCTCCGGTCTGTGGCCGGGATTCGACCCCTCCGAGGTGCCGATCACCTCGGTGACCAACGGGGTGCACGCCCCGACCTGGGTCGCGCCCGAGGTCCAGCGGCTGGGCGCCGGCCTCTTCGGCTCCGGGTGCGCGGCGAACGCCCTCGCCGGGGCCGGGGCCGGGGCCGAGGGCGGGGCCGCGGGCACCGCCGGGCGCCTGGACACCTTCGCCGACGTCTCCGACCGGGAGGTCTGGGACCTGCGCAGGGGGCTGCGCGAGCAGCTCGTCACCGAGGTGCGCAAGCGCCTCCACGCCTCCTGGCGCCACCGGGGCGCGGGCAGCGCCGAGCTCGGCTGGATCGACGGGGTGCTCGACCCGGACGTGCTGACCATCGGCTTCGCCCGCCGGGTGCCCTCGTACAAGCGGCTGACGCTCATGCTGCACGACCGGGACCGGCTGCGGGAGCTGCTGCTCCATCCGACGCGCCCGATCCAGATCGTCGTGGCGGGCAAGGCCCACCCGGCCGACGACGGCGGCAAGCGGCTGGTCCAGGAACTGGTGCGGTTCGCGGACGACCCCCGGGTGCGCCACCGCATCGTCTTCCTGCCGGACTACGGCATGGGGATGGCGCAGAAGCTCTACCCCGGCTGCGACGTCTGGCTGAACAATCCGCTGCGCCCGCTGGAGGCCTGCGGCACCAGCGGCATGAAGGCGGCGCTCAACGGCTGCCTCAACCTGTCCGTGCGCGACGGCTGGTGGGACGAGTGGTTCGATCCCGACTTCGGCTGGGCGATCCCCACCGCCGACGGGTCGGGCACCGACGAGGCACGGCGGGACGAGCTGGAGGCCAACGCCCTCTACGCGCTGATCGAGGACCGGGTCGCGCCCCGCTTCTACGACCGGGGCTCCGGGGACCTGCCGGAGCGGTGGATCGAGATGGTCCGCAACACCCTGGCCGCCCTCGGCCCCAAGGTCCTCGCGGGCCGCATGGTGCGGGAGTACGTCGAGAGGCTCTACGCCCCCGCGGCGCTGTCCCGCCGGGCGCTGGAACCGGCCGCCGCCCGTGAGCTCGCCGCGTGGAAGACCAGGGTGCGCGCCGCCTGGCCGCAGGTGGCCGTCGATCATGTGGAGGCGTCCGCCGACACCGTCGTCGGCGGTTCCGCGGAGCTGGGGGCCACGCTGGCCCTCCGGGTCCGGGTCGCCCTGGGCGGCCTCGACCCGGAGGACGTGGAGGTGCAGGTGGTGGCCGGGCGGGTCGATTCCGGCGACGCCATCGCGGAGGCGCGGACGTTCCCGCTGAAGCCGGCCGGCGGTCACGACCTGGAGGACCGCCGGCTGTACGAGGGCCCCCTCGCCCTCGACCGTACGGGCCCCTACGGCTACACCGTGCGCGTCCTCCCCTCGCACCGGCTCCTCGCCTCCGGCGCGGAACTCGGGCTGGTCGCGGTGCCCGACGCGGCCACGGGTGACGGCGGCGGGGTGCTCCTGCGCTGACACCGCCGTCCCGGCCGGGCCCCGCGCACCGCCGCGCGGGGCCCCGCCCTGTGCCGCCGGGAAACCGGCAGGGGTGATTTCGGCGTGATCTCGCTAACATGACAGCCCTGCCGGTGTGGCCCCCGCGGCCACCGACGTGACAGCGAGGCGTCCCGACGGACGCGAGTGGAGGTCAGCACGGTGAACGGCGGCGGAGGCCGAGCGAGACGCCTGACCCGTCGGCTGGCCGCGCGCAACGGCACCTCACGGCATGTGAACGTCCGCCGCTCGCAGCCCGCCGTGCCACCGCGCGGCGACCGCTTCACCACCGCCGCCCGGATGCGCTGGCTCAACGAGGCGAGCACCCGGATCGGCACGACGCTCGACCTGGAGCGCACGGCCGAGGAACTGGCCGGATTCAGCGTCCCGCGACTCGCCGACGGCGCCGCCGTCGACCTGCTGGAGTCGGTGCTGCGCGGCGAGGAGGGCGAACGCGTCACCGGAGCGGCGGTGCCCGTCACCCGCGCCATGGCGGTACGGGCCATCGACGCCCTGAACGGACTCGAACCCGCCCCCGTGGGCGAGGTGGTCGACCGCAGGGAGCGCCGCGAGACGCTGCTGACCACCGAGTGCCTGCGCAACGGGCGCCCCGTGCTGGTCAGCAGGATGACCGCGCAGGACTACGCGCGCGTGGCGCCGACGCCGAGCGCGGAGGTGGCCATGCGGCGGCAGGGCGTCCACAGCTACATGGCGGTGCCGCTGGTCGCCCGTGGCGTCCTGCTGGGCTCCGCGGACTTCGTACGCGCCGGCGACAGCCCGCCCTTCAACCGCGCGGACCTGGGGCTGGCAGGTCAACTTGCTTCCATGGCAGCCGTGTTCATGGACAACGCCCGGCTCTACGGCCGCGAGCGCGAGCACGTCGTCTCGCTCCAGCGCACCCTGCTCCCGCGCGCCACGCCGCACACCCCGGGCCTGCGGGTGCACGCCCACTACGCGCCCGCCGTCGACGCGCACGGGGTGGGCGGGGACTGGTACGACGTGGTGGCCCTGCCCAGCGGGCGTACCGCCCTGGTCGTCGGCGACGTCACCGGCCACGGCCTGCCGGCCGCCGCCACGATGGGCCGGCTGCGGACCGTCGCCCGTACGCTGATGATGCTGGACATCGCGCCCGACCGGCTGCTCGCCCGGCTCGACCTGGCGACCCGCGATCTGGAGGACGACCAGGTCGCCACCTGTCTGTGCGCCGTCTACGACCCGGCCGACTCCAGCTACACGATCGCGAGCGCCGGCCACCCGCCGCCGCTCCTGGTGGACGCGGGAGGGACCGCCCGCTACGTCGACGTGCCGGTCGGAGCGCCGCTGGGCGCCGGGGTCATCCCCTACGACCCGCTGCGGCTGCGGGGGCCGGTGGGCGGCAGGCTCGTGTTCTACACCGACGGGCTGATCAAGACGCGCACCGACGACGTGGACGTACAACTGGAGGGGCTGCGCGCCTCCGTGGCCTCGATGTCGCCCGAACAGCTCGACGCCGGGGGGCCGCTCACCTCGCCCCGGCAGGACGACGGACGGTTCGACGAGGCGGTGCTGCTCGTCGCCGGGGGCCATGAACTGCCCCCCGGTACACGGCTGCGGGAGTGGGACCTGCCCACGGACGGCAACCCCGCCTCCACCGCCCGCAGACTGGTCACCGAGCAGCTCGCGCGGTGGGAGCTGTCCGAGCTCGCCGACGTGACGGAGCTGGTGGTCAGCGAGCTGGTCGGCAACGCCCTGCGTTACGGCGGCGGTCCCGGCCGGCTCCGGCTGCTGTGCGACGAGCGGCTCCAGGTGGAGCTGGCCGACACCGGGCCGGACCTGCCGCAGATCCAGCACGCCGACGTCAGTGACGAGGGGGGCCGGGGCCTCCAGCTGATCAACCTGCTGTGCCGCCGGTGGGGTTCGTGCCGCACGGCGACCGGCAAGATCGTCTGGGCCGAGCAGAACATGCCGGGCCGGGACGCGGAACCCGCCTCCTGACCACGGGGAACGGCCCCGGGGAGCATGCTCCCCGGGGCCGTTCCGCCCTGCCTTGGGTGGTACCGGGCCGACGGCCCGTTCAGCGTCCCCGGAGGGTGCTCAGAAGGTGAGCTTGACGCTGTTGAAGGTGCCGGTGTCGCCCGAGTAGGCGTCCTGGACCCTCAGGTTCCACGTGCCGTTGGCCACCACGGACGAGGCGTTGACCGTGTAGGTCTCCACCACGTTGTCCGCCGAGTCGCTCGACGAGGAGTTCTTCAGCCGGAACGCCGTCCCGTTCGGGGCGACCAGGTCGAGGACCAGGTCACCTCGGTAGGTGTGGGTGATGTCCACCGCCACCGACAGGGCGCTGGGGGCGTTGCCGGTGATGCCGCTGACGACGATCGGGAAGTTGGTGGTGCTGACGTCGGCGATGGCCTTGCCGGTCGTGTTCTGGAAGACCGTGCCGCCCGGGGTGGAGCCGCCGCCGGGGCGGGAGCCCACGGCGATGCCGGCCCAGGCGTTGGCGACCCCGGCGTACTCGGCGCTCGTGGTGCCGTACAGCTCACCGGCCACGGCGAGCGTGCCCGTGCGGGCCGCCGCGTAGTTCGTGGTGGAGGTGAACTTCGTGGTGAGCGCCTTGAACCAGATCTGAAGCGCCTTGTCCCGGCCGATGCCGGTCACCGGAAGGCCGTCGGCCGTCGGGGAGTTGTAGGACACCCCGTTGACGGTCTTGGCGCCGCTGCCCTCGGAGAGCAGGTAGAAGAAGTGGTTGGCCGGGCCCGAGGAGTAGTGGACGTCGATCGAGCCGAGGCCCGAGTACCAGGAGTCCTTCGACGCGCCGTCCTTGCTCGGCTTGTCCATGTAACGCAGCGGCGTGCCGTCGCCGTTGATGTTGATCTTCTCGCCGACCAGGTAGTCGCCCGGGTCGGTGGCGGTGTTGGAGTAGAACTCCACGCCCGCCGCGAAGATGTCCGAGGTGGCCTCGTTGAGGCCGCCGGACTCGCCGCTGTAGTTGAGGCCGGCGGTGTTGGAGGTGACGCCGTGCGTCATCTCGTGGGCCGCGACGTCCAGCGAGGTCAGGGGCGCGAGGTTGCCGCTGCCGTCACCGTAGGTCATGCAGAAGCAGCTGTCGGACCAGAAGGCGTTGACGTAGCTGTTGCCGTAGTGGACACGGGAGTACGCGCCCACGCCGTTGCCCTTGATGCCGGTGCGGCCCATGACGTTCTTGTAGAAGTCCCAGGTCTCGGCGGCACCGTAGTGCGCGTCGGCGGCGGCCGTCTCGGTGTTCGACGCCAGGCCGTTGCCCCAGATGTCGTCGGTGCCGGAGAACAGGGTCCCGGTGCCGGACGTACCGCGGTTCAGGTTGTACGTCTTGTGGCTGCCGCGCGCGGTGTCGGTCAGGTTGTACGAGGTGCCGGAGCCCGAGGTCCCCAGCGTCACCTGGCCGCTGTACTGCGTGTTGCCGGTGCCGGTCTCGATGGCCTGCCACTCGAAGAGCTTGGCGCCCGAGGAGGCGTCCGTGATGACGTGCAGCTCGTTCGGGGTGCCGTCGTGCTGGAAGCCGCCGACGACGGTCTCGTAGGCGAGCTGCGGGGTGCCGCTCGCCGCCCAGACGACCTTGCGCGGGGCCTTGCTCGCCTCGGTGCTCTTCGAGCCGTCGGCCGCGGCGGCGGTCAGCGCCTGCTTCTCGGCCGTGGCCGGCGCGATGTCCGCCGTGGTGCCGACGGCCTTCAGCTGGGCGCCGGTCGCCCTGGACGCCTTGGTGACGCCCTCGGTCGCGCCGGACTTCGACTCCGCCACGACCAGGTCGCCGCCGAGGACGGGGAGACCGCCGAGCGTGCGCTCGTAGCGGGTGTGGGTGGTGCCGTCGACGTCCTTGACGACGTCGCGGACCACGAGCTCCTCCGTGGCGCCGAGCCCGAGCTTCTCCGCGGTGGCCGCCTTGGTGGCGTTGGCCTCGCTGAGCAGTTCGGCGCGCTGTGAGGGGGAGAGCTTCGCGGGGAGCGCGCCGGGGTCGGCGCCCTTCACCGCCGCGGCGGGGGCCGCGGAGGCGCTTTCGGGGGCGGCCGTTGCGGCACCGCCCTGCATTCCTACGGCGAGCAGGGCGGCTGCGGCTATCAGAGCGCCGGTCGCGGTGGCACGACGGCTGGGCGTGGGTCTCACGCGGACTCCTTCTGCGAGGGGGGCGACGGCCGACCGATGAGTGGGCCGGGCAGAGCAGGCGGTGCGTGGAACGGGGGAAGAGTGCCAGCAGGAGCATGTGTATGTCAGGACCGCGTCAACACATTGGCCGGAAGTCGTCCGTTGCCGGAAGTGCTGTGTTCGTTAACCGGACGTTTCGCCGTGTGTCATCCGGGTGCCGTGCGCGGCGTGCCCGGAGCGCGTGAAGCCTTGCGCCGCAGGGTGAGTTGAGATTCCGCGCGGGTGTGCGGTGTTCGAACCGGAGAGCACGGAAAGGGGGATGACCACGGGCTGAGACGGCGTGGAACTGTGGCCAGTTCCACGCCGTCCCGCAGGGCCGTGATCCGCCGGTCCCGCCGCGCCTCCCACCGGACGGCCGGGCCGAGGTGCCGGGCCGCTTCGGGATCCGTTCCGGGACGGGCCGCCGGGGAGCCGGGAGCGTCGGGGGCCCGGGCCCTCAGGCCAGGCTCTCCCGCCACGCCCGGTGCAGGCCCGCGAACCGCCCGGTGCCACCGATGAGTTCGGCCGGTGAGCCGTCCTCCACGATCCGGCCGTGCTCCATCACCAGGACCCGGTCCGCGATCTCCACCGTCGACAGCCGGTGCGCGATCACCACCGCGGTGCGTCCGCGCAGCACGGTGTCCATCGCCCGCTGCACCGCCCGCTCACCCGGGACGTCCAGCGAGCTCGTCGCCTCGTCGAGGATCAGCACCGCGGGGTCCGCCAGCAGCGCCCGGGCGAACGCCACGAGCTGGCGCTGGCCCGCGGAGATCCGGCCGCCCCGCTTGCGGACGTCCGTGTCGTACCCGTCGGGCAGGGAGCTGATGAAGTCGTGCGCCCCGATGGCCTTGGCCGCGTGCTCGATCTCCTCGGGCGTCGCCTCCGGGCGGCCGATCGCGATGTTCTCGGCGATCGTCCCGGAGAACAGGAACGCCTCCTGGGTCACCATCACCACCCCCCGCCGCAGCTCGGCCGTCGCCAGGTCACGCAGATCGGTGCCGTCCAGCAGCACCCGTCCCCGCGTCGGGTCGTAGAAGCGGGCCAGCAGCTTGGCCAGCGTCGACTTGCCCGCGCCCGTCGAGCCGACCACGGCCACGGTCTGGCCCGCCGGGATCGTCAGGCCGAAGGTGGGCAGGACCTCGCCGCCCGTGCGGTACGCGAACCGCACCCCGTCGAAGGTGACCTCACGGCCCGGGATCCCACCGGCACGGGCGGGCAGCGCCTTCGGCGCCACCGGCTCGGGGACCGCGGGCGTCTGCGCCAGCAGCCCCGCGATCTTCTCCAGCGAAGCGGCCGCCGACTGGTAGGAGTTGAGGAACATCGCGAGCCGGTCGATCGGGTCGTACAGCCGCCGCAGGTACAGCACCGCCGCGGCGAGCACGCCGAGCGCCAGCGTGTCCGACGCCACCCGGTAGGCGCCCCACAGCACCATCGCGGCCACCGCCGTGTTGGCGACCAGCCGGGAGCCGACGACGTAGCGGGCCATCTCCAGCAGCGCGTCGCCGTTCCTGCGCTCGTGGGCGCGGTTGAACACCGCGAAGGCCTCGTCGTTGGCCCGCTCCCTGCGGAAGGCCTGCACGGGACGGATCCCGTTCATCGTCTCGGCGAACTTCACGATGACGGAGGCGATCGCCGTGGAGCGCGCCGTGTACGCCGTGGCCGCCCGCCGCCGGTAGCCGCGCACCAGCAGGTACAGGGGGACGAAGGACGCCACGGCGATGGCACCGATCCCCAGGTCGAGCCAGAGCAGCATCAGCGAGATCGACACGAACGACAGGATCACCCCCACCAGTTCCTGGAGTCCCTCGCTCAGCAGCTCGCGCAGGGACTCCACGTCCGTGGTCGAGCGGGAGATCAGCCGGCCCGAGGTGTAGCGCTCGTGGAAGTCCACGCTCAGCGCCTGCGCGTGGCGGAAGATCCGGCCGCGCAGATCGAGCAGCACGTCCTGGTTGATCCGGGCGGCCGCCCGGATGAAGGCGTACTGGAGGATCCCCGCACCGGCCGCGCACACCGCGTACCCGATGCCCACGGCGGCCAGCGGGCCGTAGTCGTGGTCCCGGAAGGCGGGCACACCGCTGTCGATGGCGTAGGCGACCAGCAGCGGCCCCGCCTGTACGGCGGCCTGCTGGAGGACCAGCAGCAGGGTGGTCACGGCCACCCTGGCCCGCATGGGCGCGAGCAGGGAGGCCAGCAGCGACCGGGTGGCACCGCGGGGGGCGGGCAGGGCGTCGGCGTCGAACGGGTCGCCGCCGCCCCCCTCCCGGCCGGGCGCCTGTCCGGGCAGGTCCTCGTCGGCCGGCGCGGGCCCGTCGGCAGTCGTACTGGTCATCGGGTGCTGCCCTCCTCGGGGACGAGGACACCGGTCTCCCGGCCTCCCGACATCAGCCAGGCGTACTCGGTGTTGGTGCGCAGGAGTTCCTGGTGGGTCCCCACGGCGCTGATCCGGCCCTCCGACAGCAGTGCCACCCGGTCGGCCAGCATCACCGTGGACGGCCGGTGGGCGACGACCACGGCCGTCGTGTCCTCCAGCACGCGCCGCAGCGCCGCCTCCACCAGCGCCTCCGTGTGCACGTCCAGGGCGGAGAGCGGGTCGTCGAGCACCAGGAAGCGCGGCCCCCCGACGACGGCACGGGCCAGCGCGAGGCGCTGCCGCTGGCCGCCGGACAGGCTCAGCCCCTGCTCGCCCACCTGTGTGTCCACGCCCTGCGGCAGTTCGTCGACGAAGCCGGCCTGCGCGACCGACAGGGCCCGGCGCAGCTCCTGTTCACCGGCGCCCTCGGCGCCCATCAGCACGTTCTCCCCGACGGACGCCGAGAAGAGGGTGGGCTCCTCGAAGGCCACCGACACCAGCTCGCGCAGCCGGGGGCGCTCCATCGTGGCGATGTCCTCGCCGTCCAGCAGGATCCGGCCACCGGTGACCTCGTGCAGCCGGGGGACGAGCGCCGTCAGGGTCGTCTTGCCGGAACCCGTGGCGCCCACCAGGGCCATCGTCTCGCCGGGCCGGACCCGCAGGTCGATCCGGCCCAGGACGGGCGGTGAGCCGGGCTCCGCGTCGGGGTAGCGGAACTCCACCCCGTCGAAGACGATCCCCTGCCCGGTGCCCTCCGCCGCCGCTTCCGGCGTCCCGGACGCCGGCTCCTCCCCGACGTCCATGACCTCGAAGAAACGGTCGGCGGCCGTCGCCGACTCCTGGCTCATCGCGAGCAGGAAGCCGATCGACTCGACCGGCCAGCGCAGGGCGAGGGCCGTCGAGAGGAACGCCACGAGGGTGCCCGCCGACAGGGTGCCGTCCGCCACCTCGATCGTGCCGAGCACCAGCGCGGCACCGATGGCCAGCTCGGGAATGGCGGTGATGAGGGCCCAGATGCCCGCGAGCAGCCGTGCCTTGCCCAGCTCCGTGGTGCGCAGCCGCCGGGCGAGCTCCCGGAAGGCCAGTGCCTGGCTCCGGTTGCGGCCGAAGCCCTTGACGATGCGGATGCCCAGCACGCTCTCCTCGACGACCGTCGTCAGATCACCGACCTGGTCCTGTGCCCTGCGCGCCACCAGCGCGTACTTCGTCTCGAAGAGCGAGCACAGGACCATCAGGGGGACGGCGGGTGCCAGCAGCACCAGCCCGAGCGACCACTCCTGGGCGAACAGGATGACGAAACCGACCAGGATCGTCGTGCTGTTGACCAGGAGGAACGTCAGCGGGAAGGCCAGGAACATGCGCAGCAGCATCAGGTCCGTGGTCCCGCGCGAGAGCAGCTGTCCCGAAGGCCAGCGGTCGTGGAAGGCCACCGGCAGCCGTTGCAGATGGCGGTAGAGGTCGGCGCGCATCGCGGCCTCGACACCGGCCAGCGGCCGGGCCACGAGCCACCGCCTGAGCCCGAACAGCCCCGCCTCGGCGATCCCCAGCAGCAGCAGCCAGAGCGCTCCCAGCCACACCCCGCCCGGATCGCGGTCCGCCACCGGACCGTCCACCATCCACTTCAGGACGAGCGGGATCACCAGGGCGAGACAGGAGGCGGTGACCGCCACGAGGGCAGCACCGATCCAGCGCGCACGCACCGGTCTGACGTAGGGCCACAGGCGCAGGAGGGAGCGCACGGCGGACCGGTCCGTGGGCTCTGCAGGTTTTTCGGGCATCAGGAGCGAGCCTATGGTTCACCACTGACATCGCTCACATGGTTTTCGGCCGCGCGCCGCCGGCCGGAGTGCCCCGTCAGCTGATCGGCCGATGCCGGGGGCGGCCCCGGGCGGGCCGTACCCCACGGGCACGGCGTCCCCGGCGCGGCGGCCCCCTCACCCGGCCACCCGCAGCAGCAGCACCGACCTGCCCCGGACCGTGAGCGCCGTGCCGCCCGGGTGAAGGGTGCCCGGGGCCGCGGACTGCTCCTCGCGCGAGGTGTCCACGACCAGTTCGTAGGACCCGGCCCAGGGCGGGCCCGGGAGGCGGAACTCGCGGTCCCGGTGGTCCGCGTGCAGGACCGCCAGGAAGCTGTCGTCGGTGATCTGCCCGCCCGTGGCGTCCCTGCCCGGGATGTCGCGGCCCGACAGGTAGAGACCGAGCGTCGCCGCCGGGGCGTACCAGTCGGCCTCCGTCATCTCCACGCCCTGCGCGGTGAACCACGCCAGGTCCCGCAGACCGTCCGGGGCCTGCGGCGTACCGGCGAAGAAGGCGCGGCGGCGCAGCACCGGATGGCGGTGGCGCAGGGCCAGCACCCGGGAGGTCAGCTCGGTCAGTTCCCGCCACCCGGGGTCCTCCCGCAGCGACCAGTCCAGCCAGCCGGTCTCGTCGTCCTGGCAGTAGGCGTTGTTGTTGCCGCCCTGTGTACGTCCCATCTCGTCGCCCGCCACCAGCATCGGCACCCCGGTGGACAGGAGCAGCGTGGTCAGGAGGTTGCGCAGCTGCCGCCGGCGCAGGGCGTTGACGCCGGGGTCGTCGGTCTCGCCCTCGGAACCGCAGTTCCAGGCGCGGTTGTCGTCCGTGCCGTCGCGGTTGCCCTCTCCGTTGGCCTCGTTGTGCTTGTGCTCGTAGCTCACCAGGTCGCGCAGGGTGAAACCGTCGTGCGCGGTGACGAAGTTGACCGAGGCGTACGGGCGCCGCCCGCCCCAGGCGTACAGGTCGCTGGACCCGGTGAGGCGGTAGCCGAGGTCGCGCACGTCGGGGAGCGCGCCGCGCCAGAAGTCGCGTACCGCGTCCCGGTAGCGGTCGTTCCACTCGGTCCACAGCGGCGGGAACGCGCCGACCTGGTAGCCCCCGGTGCCGACGTCCCAGGGCTCCGCGATCAGCTTGACCCTGCGCAGTACGGGGTCCTGGGCGATCACGGCGAGGAAGGGGGAGAGCATGTCGACGTCGTGCATCGAGCGGGCGAGCGCCGCAGCGAGGTCGAAGCGGAAGCCGTCGACGCCCATCTCCGTCACCCAGTAGCGGAGCGAGTCCGTGATCAGCCGGAGCACCTGCGGCCGCACCACGTGCAGGGTGTTCCCGCAGCCGGTGTAGTCGGCGTAGCGCCGGGCGTCGGGCGGGAGGCGGTAGTAGCCGCGGTTGTCGATGCCGCGCAGCGACAGCGTCGGGCCCAGCTCACCCGCCTCCGCCGTGTGGTTGTAGACCACGTCGAGGATGACCTCGATACCGGCGTCGTGCAGGGCGCGCACCATCTGCTTGAACTCGCCGACCTGCCGGCCCGCCGTGCCGCCGGCCGCGTAGTCCGCGTGCGGCGCGAAGTAGCCGATGGAGTTGTAGCCCCAGTAGTTGCGCAGCCCGCGGCGCAGCAGGTGGTCCTCGTGGGCGAACTGGTGGACCGGGAGGAGTTCGACGGCGGTCACCCCGAGGCGGCGCAGGTGGCCGATCGCGGCGGGGTGGGCCAGTCCGGCGTAGGTGCCGCGCAGCTCGGGCGGGATGTCCGGGTGGAGCTTGGTGAAGCCGCGTACGTGCAGTTCGTAGATGACGGAGTCCGCCCACGGCGTCTTGGGCCGGCGGTCCTGCGCCCAGTCGTCGTCGTCGTGCACCACGACGGCCTTGGGGACGTACGGCGCCGAGTCGCGGTCGTCGCGCACGGTGTCGGCGACGTGCTGCTCGGGCCAGTCCCGCACGTGGCCGTACACCTCGGGCGGGAGGGTGAACGAGCCGTCCACCGCGCGGGCGTACGGGTCGAGGAGGAGCTTCGCCGCGTTCCAGCGGGCGCCGGTCCACGGGTCCCAGCGGCCGTGCACCCGGTAGCCGTAGCGCTGTCCGGCGCCGACGCCGGGGACGAAGCCGTGCCAGATCTCGTGGGTCAGCTCGGTCAGCGGGAGCCGCGTCTCGGCGCCCCGCCCGTCGAAGAGGCAGAGCTCGACGGCCTCGGCGCCGCCGGCCCAGAGCGCGAAGTTGGTGCCCGCCACCCCGTCCGGCCCGGTGCGGAAACGGGCTCCCAGCGGCATCGGGGTGCCCGGCCATACGGGTGGTTCCTGCTGCCCGTCCACGCGGTCCGGCCGGTCCGCCGCGACCCTCCCCGCCGTACGGGGCGTCTCCTCCTGCTCGGCTGTGCTCGACACCTCTCAGCCTCCTGCGGCTCGTAGGAGCGGCCATCCGCGGAAGGCGGCCGCGGCGTCCCGGCCGCGGCCTTCCCGGCGGTGTCCTCCCCTCTGTTGTGCCCACCGGCGGCCCCGCACTCACGTTTCCCCGGGGCGGCCGCGTCGTTGGGGGGAGCGTGAACCACGAAGCGAAGAGAGCACGGGCGGGTTCGGCCGCCGTGCTGACATGGGCAGGACTGTTCACCGTGCTGGCCCTGCTGACGGGCTGCACCCGGGCGACGTCGTTCTTCGGTGACGACCGGTCACCCGGGGACGCCATCCGGATCGTCCCCAAGGACGGTGCCCGGAACGTCGGCGCGGACAGCCGGCTGGAGGTGACCGTCCCCGACGGACGGCTGGAGCGGGTGAAGGTGACCCGGATGGAGGACGCGGAACACCAGGAGGTGCCGGGCCGGATCGCCGGGGACGGCCGTTCGTGGGCCCCCCGGGACGCCGGACACCGGCTCGGGCTGGCCGGGAAGTACAGCGTGGAGGCCGTCGCCGTCGACGGCGACGGCCACCGCTCGGCGCGCAGCACCACGTTCACCACCCTGGTCCCCGAGGACCGCTTCATCGGCTACTTCAAACCGGAGAACCGGTCCACCGTGGGCACGGGGATGATCGTCTCCTTCGACTTCAGCCGGCCCGTCACGCGCCGCGCCGCGGTGGAGAGGGCGATCAGGATCACCACCGACCCGGAGACGGAGGTCGTCGGCCACTGGTTCGGCGAGGACCGGCTCGACTTCCGCCCCGAGGAGTACTGGGAGCCCGGCACCCGGGTCACCGTCGACGTGGGCCTGCGCGACGTGGAGGGCGCGCCCGGCGTGTACGGCAGCCAGCGCAAGAAGGTGACCTTCGTGGTGGGCCGCTCCCAGACGTCCCTGGTGGACGCCCGGGCGCACACGATGGAGGTGCGCCGGGACGGGGAGCTCATCAGCACGGTGCCGATCACCGCGGGCGCCGCGCGGACGACCTCCTACAACGGGAAGATGGTGGTCTCCGAACTGCACGACGTGACCCGCATGGACGGCAGCACCGTCGGCTACGGCGGTGAGTACGACATCAAGGACGTGCCCCACGCCATCCGGCTGACGAAGTCGGGGACCTTCCTGCACGGCAACTACTGGGAGTCCCCGGACATCTTCGGCTCCGAGAACACCAGCCACGGCTGCATCGGGCTGCGCGACGTGAAGGGCGGCAGCTCCGACACCCCGGCCGGCTGGTTCTTCGAGCGGACGCTCGTGGGCGACGTCGTCGAGGTGGTCAACTCCACCGACCGCACCGTCGATCCGGCCAACGGCCTCGGCGGGTGGAACCTCGCCTGGGCGCGGTGGAAGGCGGGCTCGGCCCTGCGCTGAACCCCGGCCCGACCTGCGACGGTCCCGGAGGCATGGCCTCCGGGACCGTCCCGCGTCCCGGTGGAACGACTTGGGACGGAACGGTGACATTCCGGGGAACTCCTCCCCACCTGCGGTGTGATTATCTTGCGCCGAGCGTGCACGTACAGCGCGCGGGGGTGCGGGCCATGGCGGGGCCAGGCCGTGCGAGGGGAGACGACCACAGTGAACGGGCAGCAGATATCCGGGGCATGGGCCGGCGCGGGCGGGGAGCGGCGCGGGCGGGGAGCCCGCGGACTCCTCGCCCTCGGCATGGGCGCGATGCTGTTGCTGGTGACCGCGTGCGGGGGCAGCGGAGCCGCCGCCGACAAGGACGGCGCGCGGCCGGGGGCGAAGGCCGAGGACACCAGCGCCTCGCAGGCCGTGGTCACCGTCGCGCCCAAGGACGGCGCCGACGGCGTGGCGACCAGCGGGGCGCTGAAGGTCTCGGCCGCCGACGGCAAGCTGAGCGCGGTGAAGGTCGCCGACCCCGAGGGCAAGGCCGTCGAGGGCAAGATAGCCGGGGACGGCCTGAGCTGGGTCCCCGATCGCCACCTGGCCGCCGCGACCAAGTACACGGTGCACGCGGTCGCCAAGGACGGCAAGGGCCGCGAGTCGGCGAAGGACACCAGCTTCACGACGCTGGTGCCGGAGAACACCTTCATCGGCCAGTACACGCCCGAGGACGGCTCGACCGTCGGCGTGGGCATGCCGGTGTCGATCCACTTCACCCGGGGCATCACCGACCCGGCCGCCGTGGAGAAGGCGATCAGCGTGACGGCGGAGCCGGCCGTCCCGGTCGAGCCCCACTGGTTCGGCAACGACCGCCTCGACTTCCGCCCCGAGGACTACTGGGCGGCGGGCACCAAGGTGACGCTGCGCCTCGACCTCGACGGCGTCGAGGGACGGCCGGGGGTCTACGGCAAGCAGGCCAAGACCGTGAAGTTCACCATCGGCCGCAGCCAGGTCTCCACGGTCGACGCGAGCTCCCACCGGATGAAGGTGGTCCGTGACGGCAAGCAGATCAAGGACATCCCGATCTCCGCGGGTGCCCCGGCCACGACCACGTACAACGGCCAGATGGTCATCAGCGAGAAGCTCAAGGTGACCCGGATGAACGGCGACACCGTCGGCTTCGGCGGCGAGTACGACATCAAGGACGTCCCGCACGCGATGCGGCTGTCCACCTCCGGCACCTTCATCCACGGCAACTACTGGGGCGCGTCCGGCATCTTCGGCTCGACGAACACCAGTCACGGCTGCGTCGGCCTGCGGGACGTGCGCGGCGCCTGGGACAGCAAGACCCCCGCCGCGTGGCTCTTCGACAACTCGCTGATCGGCGACGTGGTCGTCGTGAAGAACTCCAAGGACAAGGTCATCCAGCCGGACAACGGCCTCAACGGCTGGAACATGGACTGGGCGGAGTGGACCAAGTAGGCCCCCGCCCGTAGGCGGAGGCGGGGCGGGGGCCGGGGGGGGGGCCCAGGGCCCCGGGGCCCCCCGCGTGGTGGGTGGTGTAATGGAGCCCCCAGCCGGGAACCCCGCATGTATAGGCAGGCGGG